>JBGPKR010000001.1:0-84231 GCA_041486045.1 Chitinophagaceae bacterium
ATTGTGGCGATAAACTTTATATCTGTCGTATCAGTCGCAGGTTCTAAAAAAGCAAAATCATTGCCTCTGTATGTCGGTTGAAAATCAGATTTTCTGATTACTTCAATTGTTTGTGCAGTTACCAAATTGGCCAATGCCGGGAAAAAGAACGAAAAATAAAGGAGAATCCGAGTTTTCATTAATTTTTGAATTTAGTTGAATCCGAATGGTTGGAGTACATTTAAATTTACAAAATCCAGGTGCATATTTCTTCTGATACTACTTTAACTTTTGCGTCAGCTATTATATCAACTGCCTCTTATACAATTGCACCGCATTCTCAAACCCCAGGTAAATAGCATCGCAGATCAATGCATGTCCAATGCTTACTTCATCGAGCCAGGGAATATTTTGTTTAAAGTATTTTAAGTTGTGCAGGTCAAGATCATGCCCGGCATTTATTCCTAATCCAAGTTCTTTTGCTCTTTTCGCTGCTTCAATATAAGGCTTGACTCCCGACTCCCGACCTGCCTGTCCGGTAGGCAGGCTCCCGACTCCGAACTGCTTAGCATAACCTTCAGTATAAAGCTCGATACGATCTGTGCCGGTAGCAGCAGCGCCTTCTACCATTCTCATATCTGGGTCAACGAAGATGGAAACCCGGATACTTGCTTTTTTAAATACAGCGATGATGTCTTTCAGATAATCTTTATTCTTAATCGTGTCCCACCCATGGTCGCTGGTGAGTTGCCCCAATGCATCAGGCACTAATGTTACCTGTGTAGGTTTTGTTTCCAGTACGAGATCAACAAATTTTTGTTCGGTGCAGTTACCTTCGATATTAAATTCAGTTGTGATTATTTTTTTTATTTGTCTTACATCGTCATAACGGATATGCCGTTCATCGGGGCGGGGATGTACCGTCACCCCATCAGCGCCGAAGCGTTGTACATCTATGGCTGCTTTTACCACATCCGGGTTATTGCCGCCTCTTGAATTGCGCAGTGTAGCAAACTTGTTGATATTGACCGAAAGTTTTGTCATCTTAATTGGTAACTTTTAATAAAAGTACTCCGTGTGGCACCACTTTGGTCGCAAATGATTCTTTGAAACTACCGAGATCCTTCTGCCGCCAAAGGTCTCTTACACTACATTTGTTCGATAAACCCAGTTCATCCCAATTGATGGTAATTTTCATGTGCTCATCAGTAAGATTAAAAATACCGATGGCTTTACTTCCATCTTCCAGGTCCTTTGCCCAAACCTGGTAATCAATATTTGCAGTTACCTGCTTTGCCTGTTTGCCCAATGGGTCCTGGTCAACCGCCAGCACCTCATCATTCGTTAAAAGATTCAGCGTAAAATCATCCAGCTTGCTGATATCGCAACCAATTAGCAGGGGAGCGGACAGCAAGCACCACAAGCTGATATGTGTGTATTGTTCATCAGGATTTAATTTTGTAGGATGTAAGTTTTCTCCCCAACCTACCTGCCCAACGATCAGCATATCGGGGTCATTCCATCGGCCGGGTTGGGCATAGGGATATTGCACCGTTTGATTAAAGCCGATGCTGCTTAAACTCTTCCAGTTATCCGTAATATCGCCGGTGGTTCGCCAGCAATTGCCATCTACTGCAGCTCCCCATTTCCACACTTCTTTCATTCCGTACTGGCAAAGACTGTAAACAATATCTCTTTTCTGCGAACGTAAAGCAGCCTGCATCACTTTATATGGTTTTTGAAAAGCGGCCAATGCTGTATCCTTACCTTCCTTCAGATCACCATAACTGCACCAGTCATATTTCAGGTAATCAATGCCCCAGTTCGCATACATAATGGCATCCTGCTTTTCAAATTTGTAAGAACCAAGATAGCCGCCGCAGGTTTTTGGCCCGGGGGAAGAATAGATACCAAACTTCAACCCTTTATCATGTAGCCAGGTCCCCAATGCTTTCATATCCGGGAATTTGGTATTGGCAACAATTTCTCCTTTTGCATTTCTTTTTTCAGCTTCCCATCCATCATCAATGTTCATGTAGGTCCATCCATGATCGATAAGACCTTTATCGATCATTGCTTGGGCTGAACTTTTCAGTTTTTCATCACTCACACTTAAGCCCCAGCAGTTCCAGCTGTTCCAGCCCATCGGCGGTGTTAATGCCAGCAGGGGGCCGCAACGAACGGTGAATTCCCTTTTTGCTTCACCGGAACTATTTTTTACAACAAAATTCATTTTATAATCACCGGCTTTTGCTAAACTCCCGGTAATGACACCCGTGTTTGCATCAACCGTCAACCCGGCTGGAAGATCTTCTACCGAGTAGTCCAAATGTTTTTCACCGGTGGCGGCAATTTTAAATAGAAAAGGAGAGCCGGGTCTGACCCCAAAAACTTTTGCGCCATTTATTTTGGGTGAGTTTGATGCGGCTGGTGTAAGGATATAGAATGTTACTTTCCGGTTGTTGATCGTTTTCCCGGTATTTTTTTCAACAAAATCAACAACAATATCAAGGCGCCTGTTGATCGGGAGGCCCAGGTCAGCAACCAGGGTTTTATCAGGAAAAACAGTAACGATCTTATCCTTTGCATAGATCACTTTGTCAGCCTCGGAATCGGTAACTTTTATTTTCAGGGTTCCATTAACGGATTGGTTGGTAAAGTTGGAAACAGCAATGGGAGTAGAAAGTTTATTACTGATGTTTACCTCGCTGGGCCTGAAATTTATTTTGATCCCATCTATCAACTCCATCATATTAATAAATGGGGTGCCGCCAAAAATACCGCCGAGACCATTACCGTCATAAACTTTTATGGCAATGACATTATCTGCATCCCATTTGATAGCCGGATTTCTTGTACTTATATGGTATTCCCTTTCCTCATCCCATGCTGATACATATCCGGCAGGCTGGTTGGGAAAAGATCCTTTTTTCCCGATCAGCACTCCATTCAGGTATGTTTCATCTGCATCGTCAATTTTAGCAAGATTGATCCGCAATGAATCTTTCCAGTATGCCTGTTCTTTCAGAAAGGAAGAGATCTTTATATGCATACGGTACCAGGCAAAACCATTATAGTCTTTATAGCCTTGTTCATCCCAAACAATATTTGTTTGCAGGGTTGCCCATTTGCTGTCATCAAAACCCGGTTGGTTCCAGGCAATATTATCACCGGTCTTGAATTTGGCATCGGTAATTTGAATAGTCTGGCCAAAAAACAAAGTGGTCTTCAGGAAAAACAGTACCGGCAATAAGAGTTTCATCGAATTTTTTTACCAAGCTACTGAAAATAAAAAAAGGAACCGCAAAGGATTCCTTTTTTATAGGGCTGATAACGTTTATTCTTTAATAAGCTTAAATACCTGTGTCCCTTCTTCTGTGGTTAGTTTAAGCAGGTAAATACCGGCAGCTACGGCAGGTATATTGATCGTTGAGGGCCCGCCGGCGCATTTTACCTGTTTTTCCATTACAATTCTTCCATGCAGATCGGTCAGTTTTATTTGTATGGTTTGCTGCAGGGCATTAGATGGCCCGATGATGATCTTGTCTGTAAAAGGGTTTGGTGCAATTGTGTAAATAATTCCTGAACGGATATCCACTTCCAGTACCTGCGATTTTTTAAATCTTTGATCCCTGTCATAGGACACAAGCTGGTAAAAGTTTTTGCCTGTAAACGGTTGCGGATCGTTCAACATATATTCTTCTACGTTACCGCTGGTGCCTCTTGCTGTTACTGTTCCGATGGCTTCATAAGTTCTTCCGTCGTGGCTTCTCATCACTTTATAGTAGGCAAGGTTTTCTTCGTTCTCCGTTTTCCAGAGCAGGTCAACTGTTTTATTATTTTCTTTTGCTGTAAAAGAGATGATATGAACCGGCAAAGTGGAAGGGGGAATGTAGCCAAAACCAAAACCGGAAAAACCTGTATTGAACTGGGAAGTTATTGTTGAGCCGCTGCCCATGAAGTAGTTTGCATAGGTTCCGGGATTTTGTTCGAAGCTGCTGGTATAGGTCATGTTGTTGATATGGTCACTGAATTTTATTATCTGTGCTACACCAATAGGATTGCCACTGGCGAGTTGCCAGCCATTTAATTCGTTCTGGGTTAAATAAAAAGTGATATTATATCGTCCATTGGCATTGTTATTCGTTGGGGTTACCTTATATGTTTTGTCAAAGAGTTTTGTTTGAGTGGTTGTTTGCGGATCACCGGTTACCCATTGTGCACCGGTACCTGCCCGGTCCAGTTCCACTTTTACGCAGCCCCAGTTGAACCCGTTCAGATCCTGGATCGTGGCTAAAACATCGCCGGTTATCTTATCATAAAAATCAACCGTCTGCATGGGGCCGACCGGTTTTTCATCATAACCTGCAGTTGTATCAAGAGCCGTATGGATCATGGCGGGCATCCACCGGCGGCCTGTCATGGTAATATCATCCACGGCAAATGATGGATCATTGCCAGTCACATTATCATTTTCCCAGTAAAAACCGATATAGAATTTCCGGTTCCACAAGAAATAAGGGATTGGTACAGACAGGTAAGTCATATTGGTACTGTCAACAAGGTCAGCAGTTCCGTTTAACTGGTGAAAGGTTATACTATCGGTTGAATAAACAATTTTCCCGTAATCATAAATTCCATTCGCATCTTTTTCTCCTTTGCAAACATACCAGAGCGATAGCATAAGACTGTCATATAACGTGGCATCTATTTCCCGGTATAATATACTGTTCGAAGTACTCGCGGCATCATACTGCAAGGCAGAATTATTTTTTGAAATATAAGCACTCTTGTTTCCATTCATATTTCCGTTGGTTCCCCCCAGCAGCCATTTATTATTTCCCACTACATAGTCATTCGTTATCCATCCGGAAATAGTTCCTTCAAAATCCTCTGATAAAACTGTAGCAGGAATACGTTTACCATTTTGCGGTATCCAGTCGTCATTCATCATTATTAATTCAAAACTATCGGCAGCAGCCATGGCATCGCTGCCGCTTACATTCAGATTTAAGTAGGCCATTTCATGTCCTTCCATTACGGCATCGGAGTTTACTGTAACATAAAAATATTTATCTGCCAGGTCTGCAGCGGAAAAACTGACGGAAGAAGGGCTGATGCTAATATCCTGTCCATCGGCTGTGCCGGATGTCTGTGAAAGGGTAACTGTAGTAGTAGCATTCGGCGCTCTTGAAATACTTACGGGTATGGTATAGCTCCGGTTAAGATTGCAATTTGTTCCTTCCATCACCGTAGTATCAGTTAATACAAAAGAAACAAGTGGCCCGGTTTGGCTTCTGTCGCTGAAGCGCAGGATAGCCCTGCGCGGAGCACCGGCTCCTGTTTCACCCATTACTACCCTCATCCTGTCTTTTTGGCCAATAGTAAAAATATCCATACAGGCATCATCGGAATAATCCATGTAGTTTTTTGCCATGTCATTTGAATCGGCTGCAGCGCCATAGTTTATATCGTTACAACTGTTTGTTGTTGGCGCGACGCATCCAAAATTCGGTCCGTTGGCCCGGGGTGTATCAAAAACAAAATCGTCCGTTGCGCAATTGCCATCACCCCAGATGTGGCGAAGCCCAAACCAATGACCTGCTTCATGGGTAAGTGTACGGCCTTCATCATAAGGATAGCCACCGGGAAATTTTTGAAGTGAACTTCCAACAGTAGAATAGTGAATAACTACGCCATCTGTATTGGCAGAATTATTTACGCCAACACCCAGTTCATTCGGTGCATCGGGAAACTGGGCATAGCCTAAGAGGCCATTCAGGTTCATTACCCAGACATTAAAATATTTTGTGGCATCCCATATTGAATTGGGTTTAATAGTATTTTCTATATAATTAATATTAAATGGCGGATTGGTGGCGCCAAATGTGTTTTTGTTGATTCGTTGTATACCCGCTTCACCCAATGTATTGTTATTGGGGTCCAGCGTAGCTGCAGTAAATTGTATCAGTACATCTGCGCCGTATGCATGGTTGTTATAACCGGATGTGCCGGCTATTTTCCTGAAATCGTTATTCAACTGCTGTATCTGTGCATTTACATATGTGGCGCCAATATTGGTGCCTGTACCCGCGCCCTCACCACTGTGAATAATGTGGAAAATAACGGGTATGTTATAAATGATCGGTGTATTCCTGTTGGCCAATTGTTCACTTTTCAGCTGCTTTACCTGGTTGTTTATCCAATTTTCAAAGGAAGCCTTGCTGCCTGCGCCTTTTTGTTGTTTGCGCCATGTATCAACCTCATCTGTAAAACATCGGTAATTGCCGGATGGGCTTCGCTGCCACCTGGGAACCGGGTCTCTTTGTGCAAATGATGCTACAGATAGTAAAATGCATACGAACAGAAGAGAACTTGGGTAAAGGTTCTTCATGATATTGGATATTGGTGGATATAATATTAAAAAATTTCCTGAACTGATTGTGCAGAAACCCCTTTCGTATTAATGTAGCAGGGGAAGAACGAGTATTTATACAGGGAATTATACGATACAACCGGTATTGTTCTACATCAATATTTTCAGCCGGGTTTAACCGGTTGACTGTGGCCTCAATCCTGAACCAATTGCTTATATTATTCTTTCATAAGCTTGCAGCGGCCCAATATTTCTCCGGAAGCATCTTTCACTTCAAGGTAATAGACAGCTTTTGTAAGTTTGTCAAGACCTGTTATGGTGAAGTTGTTGCTGCCTGCATAAAGATCTTTTGTTTCCGCCTGAACTGTTTTTCCGCCTGCATCATAAAGGATGATTTCTACGGGCTGATTGTATGAGGAGTTGATGCTTACATTTACCAGTGTCGTAAATGGATTGGGATAACTCAGTATACCTGTTTTTGTATTCTTAGCCGCTATTCTGACAATATTCGAGTATTTGTAATTAGCGTCAATGTCAATTTGCTTTAAACGATACAGCAGCACAGAACCCTGCGGGTTAATATCAGTGAAGCTGTAGTTGGAAACACTGCTGCTGTTGCCTCTTGCGGTTACGGTGCCGATCGTTTCCCAATTGCTGCCGCTGTTTCTTTCAATACCAAAAGAAGCTGTATTGATTTCCTGTTGCGTTGTCCAGTCCAGCAGCACATCCCGCAATAGACGATGACCACTAAAAGCAGTAAGACTAACCGGAAGGGTAGATGCTGAAAAGGAGACGCTGCCAATGGCAATAGCCTGGGACGCCGGATCTGCATCAGCTCCCGCTGTATTGTTATAATGTATTTTTATGCTGGTCAACGAAGTTGTACCGAAACTTACATTAACAGTGCCCCTTTGATCGGCAGCATCTGATGCAGTATTGCCTGCCTGTCCGCTGGTAGTATTCACATGGGCTATATTACCACTGATAATTAAAAAATTCGGATCAGTAACGGCATCATATTTTGAAAGGGTAGCATTGTAAGTAGTTGTACCGTTACTTCCCGCAATCGTCACCTGGTCAAAATAAGTAGTGCTGTTAGCATTGCTTTTATCAATGTCCACAATTTTAAATGATATATTAGTTGCCAGTGAAGTAAATGTCAGCACAATATCAGTATAACTGGCATTGCTGGTATAGTTAGGCGTTACCTGGAGCCTGTTGGTAGTACCCGGCACGGTAAAAGTAGACCCCGATACAGTAGGTGTTTGTGCCCCCGAGCCGCCGAGTGCCTGCATGAATGAACCGCCACCGGTGATCGTTGCTGTTGCCGTACAGTTAATACCAGAACCGCCAACATTTGAAGCAGTACCACTTGTGCTGCCATCAGACCAGGAAGGGGAAAAAGACGATGCCCAGTTAAGACTTGTTTGGGCATTTAAAACGTTTCCATATAAAAATAGCAGGGCAATGCCCGCTATGAGTAGAGTTTTTCTCATAACATGGATATTGGATGACGCCTAATAACGCTAAGGATAAACCCTTAGTATATTGTTGAATATTTTTTTAATGGGAAACACTTAAAAAATAATTCAAAACACTGGAGAGGAGACAATTATAACTCTAACCAGGTATGGTCGGCCAGCAGGCGGACCGCAGCAATAAATTTTTTAAACGGACCGTTTTTACCCCATTCCCCGGGAGATACAAGGGATAACATGCAGCTGGCATCATTTTTTTCATAGAGATAATAAGTCTGGCCGATATTGGGTTTGAAAGAAAGTTTTGCGCTATAGATCATCATCGAAAGTTCTTTTCGTTTCTGAATTTCATGTGCCTGCAGCGCCAGCAGTTCAATTTGCTTACGTATTTGTTCCAGCTGCATATTGGTTTGTTCTTCCATGGCTGTAAGGGCTTTGTGCTTTATTATCCCTTCCTCAGTATGTTTGATAACAGCCCCGGAGACAGAAGCAGAATAGGGCAGCACAGACAGCTGTTTGTGATATATCTCTGAGTTGCTGTAAGCCTTACCATCCTCTTTTACACCCTGCTGTGTTATTTTAAGATAACCGTTGGGCATTATTTCATGCGCCACATGCAGCGCCACTTCTCCTTTTTTATAAAAATGAATTTCGAAGCTGATGCCATCAGGAATAACAACCTGCACTTTATCAGCCAGCTCATGATTGTCAAAATCATTCAGCCCCCCGTCGGCATTTATTTTATAGTCAGCCGCAAAGGACTGGTTTTCGAGGGTGACCCAGTTGTGATAAATGATCAGTTCTTTTTTGCCTGCCTGTCCGGTAGGCAGGTCAGGCACTGCTTCTATTTTATAAATGCCGCTTTTGGGTCTTTTACCATATTCATAGGTTCCCTTTTCAGGAAACAATTGCCAGGATGCAAGAAAATTATAGGCCTGAACCATAGATTGTTTTTATAGATAGAAAAACCCGGCTCAAAGATTTTGTTTTCCGGTCAAATAACAAAGCTTTATAGGATAATTGATAGCCTTTTTTTATATAATGACTATCTTGGTTCTGATTTAAATGAATAGTATGAAAATATCCTCATTGTCTTTTGTTTTTACATTGTTTTTTTCAATGGTAGCAAAAGCCCAGCCTGCCCCGCTTCCCGAATCTGCGGAAACCATCCTGAAAAACGCCTGTTCGCAGGCAGCAAAGGAAAATAAAAATGTGTTTATTATTTTTCATGCCTCCTGGTGTGGCTGGTGCCATAAAATGGACAAGAGTATGAATGACGAAACCTGTAAAAAATTCTTTGAAGATAATTTTGTGATCCGGCATTTGGTTGTGGACGAATCAGATGACAAAAAAAATCTCGAAAACCCCGGTGCTGATGAACTGAGAAAGAAATATTATGGCAATGGCCAGGGTATTCCTTTCTGGCTGCTGTTTGATAAAAACGGGAAACTGCTGTCTGATTCAAAAATGAGAGCCGAAGGAGCGGGCCCTGAAACCGGCGAGAATACCGGCTGCCCGGCCAGCGATAAAGAAGTGGCGTATTTTATTTCGGTGCTGCAAAAAACCACCAAACTCAATCCGGCAGAACTGGAGATCATCAGGAAACGATTCAGGCAAAATGAACAATGAACAGTTGGAAAGGACTACCAGTTTACCAGTTCATTTTTGATGCTTTCATCCAGGCTATTCTCATTTTGCAATATCCATTGGGGTAATTGACCGGGAATGATCCTCCAGGCATCTTCCTTTTTTTGCATACTGAAAATGATACGGTCGCCCCGGTCATTACAAACATTTACATCAAACAATTCTTCCTCCGGGCTTTTTACTTTTCTGAAATTAAATTCACGAAGACGGCCATCTGCCTTCACTAACCTGGTAAACTGTACCATTCTCACAAACTCTAAGTGCATAGGTTGGGTTTTAGAATTAATTATATATCAATTTCTGTGCTATACATGAATTTTTGAATAGAAATAGTTGTGCACAAAATTGATTCAACAGAAGTAAGGTAAATAATGTAATGTAAATACCATAGAGGAAAAATGCGGTCAGCGAATAAGGGTTACTACTCCTTTTTGAAAATTCAGCGATGGTCAGGGCAGGTATTTATCCAGTTTATTGGGTATTAAATACAAAATGGGAGTGATCACAAAAATAATAACGCTTATCACCGGTGCGAAAAAAGATATGCCGATAGCTATCCCGTAAACCACCGGCGAAAGCAGGAATAGAATTTTTGCCTCCCTTTTTACTTCAGCAGGCAGTTCCTGGTGGAGCAATGATGCCTTGTTAATGCCGTATATCCATTGTGCATATAAAGTAAGGTTGCAAAGGCTCAGGTTGATGCCATACATCATAATGCCATACCACTTCGTTATATTAGTCGCCAATATACGGGTACTGAAGGGAACAAGGCAGATGACCATGTAAAACAAAACCCCCAAAAAAATAAAATAGCGATCGGTACGGCCAATATATTCAAACATCATCCGGTGGCCAAACCACATAATGCCCAGCACGACAAAGCTTATTACATAGCAAAGAAAATCGAGCCAGATATCGGACAGGGCATGGATCAAATCATTCCAGCTATCGCCTTTTAATGCAGGCAATACAAGTTCAAGTACAAGGAAGGTCATGGCTACGCTGAAAATACCATCACCCAGTGCTTCCAGCCTGCCGGAAGACATGCGGAGTATTTGCCTTTGATCGCTCATGGGTCTAAGCTAAATTTTTTTCCGCCAGTAAAAAAATGTATTCAAAAATTGCAACCTCAGGGTAGCTTTAACAATCTTCTTTCCGCTGCTTAGCCAATTAATATTTATTTTTAGTATATAATAGATCATTCATGAAATATATTTTAGTCTTTACATTATTTTCTCCATTACTCTTAGCTGCTCAGGACTGTAAGCTGAACAGGGAAACAGATCCTTTTACAAAAGAAGTCAAGATTTCCACCGGTTTTATTCCCATGGACGGCGGCTCGGTAACTATTGATGCAACCAAGGCGGAAATTGATTTTCTTTTTTCTATTGAAGGCGCCGACAGGTGTTTTGACAATAACTCAACGGCATTTATTTTTTTTGAAGGGACCAAGCTTAAATTAACAGCCCGCAATGGCGGTTCGATGAACTGCGAGGGCCTTTTTCACTTTATTTACCGCAACACGGTCTCCCTGCCAGCTTTGCTGACTAAAATGACCACCCAAAAGATCAATCATATTGTTTTTACCGGCAACAACAAGAAAGAATCTACTATCAATCTTTCCCCGGCCGATCAGCAATTGTATATGACATTGGCCGCCTGCCTGGTAAATGAGTCAAAGACACTGATCCAATAATTACAGGATATTTTAGATTTCCAGATAATATGCTAGCGGGGCAGGGAAGAGGGCTATTTTTTATTTACCAAGAAATAAAGGTTCATGAGGCCTTTACCTTTTATTTCAGTTTGTCCCCGGTACTGGCATTCGTAGCCGTCTTTTATATACTCATAGAATTTTTGTGAGATTTGAATTTTCCCTGCTTCACCGGATGACTCCATGCGACTTGCTGTATTAACAGCATCACCCCAGATATCGTAAGAAAATTTTTTTGACCCGATCACTCCGGCAATAACAGGACCTGCATGAATACCAATTCTTACATCACAGTTTGTTTTGCCATCCAGGCTAAATTTTTGTATGCCGGCAGCCATGGCTAAAGCAAGGTCTGCCATATTTCTTATGTTCTCCTGTTTAAACTCTGTCAGACCAGATGCAGCCATATAGGAGTCACCAATGGTTTTAATCTTTTCTAAGCCAAATTCCTCCACCAGGTTATCAAAATAGGAAAAAATTTTATTCAAATTTTCTACTAACATAGCGGGAGTAATATTCTGTGAAATGTTTGTAAACCCGACAATGTCAGCAAATAAAATGGCAACTTCACTATGTTCATTGGCAATAATTTTTTCTCCTTCTTTTAATCGTTGTGCAATGGATGGTGGCAGGATGTTCAGCAATAGTTTCTCCGATTTTTCTCTTTCAGCAGCCAGCAGTTCCTGTTCATGCTTTAGTTTCTTTTTTACAAGCTCATTCTGATTTACAAAATACCGTAAGACATAAAACGTAAGAAAAGTAACAGCTGAGATATTTGAAACAAACAAAATACTTACCAGGCTATCCGGCAATTTGGTTTCAACAGGAAATAATTTGTTTTCCAGGAAAAATACAGCAATGAGTGCCGTAAGGAACAGAAGGAAACAATAAGTAGCAGCTTTGGTATTATGAAATGCAAGTGCACCCAACGGACAAAGTGTAGCCCAGATAATCACTGCGCTTGAAGAAACAAAATCCCCAAGGCTTAAATGCAGCAAACAGGGGAGTAATAAAATCAGTACCAGTTGTATTGTGCGGAAAATATTGAAGTTCTTATGCCAACGAAAAATTAAGAGAGATAAAAAAGAAATCACACTGTAGCCACCAGGTATGAATGCGGAAGTTTTAGCGCCGTAATAATAATACATAACTGCCCAAAGCAAGCCTGCCAGAGCAAAAAGCGGCACCATCAGCAGGAAACTTTTTTCCTTGATACGCTTATCCTGGTCAATAAATGTATCCATGGTTATAAAGCTACAGTAAATCTCCTGATACGGCTTCTGTTGCACAGAGTGACCTGATATCCGGGATATCTCTGGTTGGTCTTTTGTTGTGGCTGCTTATTGGCGTGAAGTGACAGTTTTTGCAAAGCTTATCCTGAGTGGCAAATTCAGAACGGCCGGGGAAGGCGGATAGAGGGAACAGGATTTAAATTCTACAGCAGTTTTTTTACCAGGTTCTCCGGCCCCAGTTGTCCGATCTCATATCCTTTTGGATAAGTGCGGTTCTTTTCTGTGGTAACAAAAGAAGGATATTTTTTAAACGTGATTTTTCTCAGGAAGAAAGCTCTTACTCTCATAGCGCTGTGAACCATTGCTTTCAGTACTGATGGAGGCTGCGAATAACCTAAGGCTTTCAACATGTTTTTATCCAGCAGGCATTTCATCACGGATAACACCATTGGCCGGATAAAGAACGGCATCCATCCCTTTACGATGTTTACCGTAGCATTTCCAACAGCATGATTGGTTTCTTCGGGAACAAAATTTTTTCTTTCATATTCTTCAATAAATTTTTCAAAATCATTTAATGAGCCGGGGATGTTTTTTATGTTCATCCTTTCTCCCACGGCTTTGAAAAAAAGAAATAAAGCCTGCCGTTCATTGGCCATTGTTTTTCTCCAGCCATATTTATCTACCCATTGAATGGGTAAAAAAATAAACGTGGAAAGCACAAAAAGAAAATCATCATTTTCTATCTTATAAAATCCATGTATCTTATTCATGTGAGCAATGGCCTGCTGGCCTCTTTCCCCGTCATAACCATTTTGCATAAATTCTGCTACTAATAAAGCCGTATCATCGTATCGTTTCTGACCATGCTTCCTGAATTCGCCGGTACGATGCAGCAACCCGGAAATGCGGGGACTGCAAAACGTACGCATCAGCGCCACTTCTAATGCCCGCACAATATCCCAGGGGAATTCGTATCCCGTCATTAAATGAACGATCCGGCAATGATCTTTACTGGGATCCAACGATTTGATTTCAGTGGTAACAGCATTGTTACGTATAAAGCCCAGGTGTTTGGAGTAATGCTGCATCGTTTAGGTTTTGCATTCAATAGCAAAAATAGTGAGTAGAGATTTTTAGTAAATAGAAAATTAAAGCTAAATAAAAAGCCCCGATCATTTCGGGGCTTCAATATCTGTCTGTCGTCTTTGGTTTAATACCTGTAATGCTCTGCCTTAAAAGGCCCTTCTTTAGTGATGCCCAGGTAAGAAGCCTGTGCATCCGTTAATTCATCCAACTGCACACCAATCTTGGCTAAATGTAAACGTGCCACCTTTTCATCAAGATGTTTGGGAAGAACATACACTTTGTTCTCATAATTTTTATGGTTGGTCCATAATTCAATTTGCGCCAGCGTTTGGTTTGAGAAAGAATTACTCATTACAAAACTGGGATGGCCGGTACCACAACCAAGATTCACGAGGCGGCCTTCCGCAAGAATGATCACATCATGGCCATCTACATTATAAATATCCACCTGCGGTTTGATCGTGTCTTTGGTTTCACCATAATTTGTATTCAACCAGGCAATATCAATTTCAATATCAAAGTGACCGATATTACAAACGATCACTTTATCCTTCATCAGTTTAAAGTGGGCGCCTGTGATCAGGTCACGGCAACCCGAAGCAGTGACAACAATGTCGGCTTCTTTAACTGCATCGATCATTTTCTTTACTTCAAAGCCATCCATGGCCGCCTGTAAAGCACAGATAGGATCAATTTCGGTAACGATCACCCGGCAACCAGCTCCTTTCAATGAGGCAGCAGAGCCTTTACCCACATCACCATATCCACCTACAACGGCCACTTTACCAGCCAGCATCACATCCGTAGCACGGCGGATGGCATCCACCAAGCTTTCTTTACAACCGTATTTGTTATCGAATTTGCTTTTTGTAACGGAGTCGTTAACATTGATTGAAGGCATCGGCAATGTTCCTTTGGCCACTCTTTCATACAAACGGTGAACACCGGTAGTTGTTTCTTCAGAGATACCTTTTACATGCTGTACTAACTCAGGATAGGTATCCAATACCATATTCGTAAGATCACCTCCATCATCAAGGATCATATTCAGCGGGCGGTTGGCAGCCCCAAAAAATAATGTTTGTTCGATGCACCAGTCGGCTTCTTCTATGGATTGTCCTTTCCAGGCAAATACACCAATACCGGCAGCAGCAATAGCAGCAGCGGCATGATCCTGTGTGGAGAAGATATTGCAGGAGCTCCATTTTACTTCGGCGCCAAGGGCAGTCAATGTTTCGATCAATACAGCAGTTTGTATTGTCATGTGTAAACAACCGGCAACTCTTGCACCTTTCAGTGGTTGAGAAGGCCCGTATTCTTTACGGATCGACATCAGGCCCGGCATTTCTGCTTCGGCTAACCTGATCTCTTTGCGACCCCATTCAGCAAGTGAGATATCAGCTACTTTATAAGGAAGGCTAAAGTCAATTGATTTTGTTACAGTAGGCATATTTATTTGTTTTGTTTGATTTCCCCGTAGGGGTTCCTTCGGAATCGGCGGCAAAGGTATAGTTAATCCGCTAATAAATGGCCTTGAAGGCCGGATAAAGGATATTTTTTTACACAACTTATTCCGCCCATTTGGCGTTATTAAATGAGTTCATGATCCATTGATTGAGCTCATTTTGATCTTTAACAAATAAGAATAGCTTTGTTGGGAAAATTGACCGGCATGATCGTGTACGATACTGTATCAGAAGCCCTGGATGGGCTGAAAAAGAGGGGATTTGATCTTGATTTCAACCTGCATGAGAATTGTATCGTTTGTCATGGTGACCGGTTTGATATAAATGAACTTGAGATCGTGGAAGTTCACCGCTTTGAGGGCAGCACCGATCCGTCTGATGAAGCGGTGGTCTATGCCATTCAATCAGTGAACGGACTGAAAGGAGTATTGGTGAATGGATATGGCATTTCAGCCGACACGATGGACGCTGATATGGTGAAAAAGCTGAGTATTCGTAAATCCTGATTCGACCCATGAAAAGTTTGATCAAATTCTGCTTCTTGCTGGCAGTGTTACTGCCTGTACAGCTAACGGCACAAACTGAATATTTCCGTTTGATCTGCCCGTTGAATGAAGCAACATTAGTGCTCCCATCGAAAAAAGCCATTAAATATGCTGAACCGGATCTTACCATTGTGCTGACCAGTAATCAAGATACGGTGGTGAAAGCAGTCTATATAGGAAGAATAACAAATGTTGAGTTTGATGAGGACAGTAAAAATGGTGTTGTCCTGTATTCAAGGATCAACAATAAGGATTATTATTGCTGGTACACCGGTATCAACAGGCTTGCGGTGCACAGGAATGAAGCGATAAAGGCCGGCCAGCCCATCGGGTATATTTCCCCGGGTGGAAAAATTGAATTACTGATGTACGAGTTTGAAACCCCCGTTGATGCCACAAAATACCTTGACTGCAGAGGGATGATGAATTGGAAAGCCGCGAGTAGCGATTAGCGGGAGGAGTGGGGTCGCGATCCATTCAGCTTATAATTTTTTCTCCATCACATAATCATTCATAAAGTATCCGTTGCCAATATCAAAGTCTGCTTCCTCAATTACAGTAAACCCGGTCTTCTCATAAAAACTCCGGGCTTTGTTATGGCGGTTCACCTGCAATTGTAAAGCGGTAGCTCCCTGCTGTTGAATTTCTTTCATGATGTGATCGATCACAAATTTCCCTGTTCCCTTTCCTTGTTGAGTGGTAAGAATATAGATCTTATGCAGTTTCCAAATGGTTGGTTTTATTTCCTGGTATGCTGCGAAACCCACCGGTTCTTTCTCATCATATACAAATATGAATTGACATCCATCTTCTGTCATCTGTTCATTCAGCGATGCTTCACTGTACATCCTGTCAAGCATATAATCAATCTGTTCCTGCGAAAGTATAGATGCATAGGTTTGGGGCCATACTTTAAAAGTAAGTTCACGGATCAGCTGAATATCACCAATGGATGCGGTTCTTATATTAAGCATTGTATTTGGAGCTTTTATCTTTAAACATTTCCTTCGAAATATTTCTATGCCACCTGATCAATTTGCGGCTCAATACCAGCGATATGACGAATGAAACCAATGCTCCCCCTGCCAGCAGGCCTTCACCTGTTTGCCGGCCCCAGACCGTGCTTTCATTCACAAACAGGAAAAAATCAAAAGTGCCGTGAAAGAAAACAGCAGCAAGCAAACCTGCCAGCATCAGCCAAAAACTGTTTTTTGGATCAAACTTTGCTTTGCCCGCAAAATAGCCCATCACTACCGCAAAACTGCCATGTGCCGGCACACTTAGAAACATCCTTTTTATCCCCACCTGGAGGCCCTGCCCGATCTCTGCATATTTCAGCACATACAAAAGATTTTCCAGCGTGGCAAAACCCATACCTACCATGACACTGTAAACGATGCCGTCCAATGGTTCATCAAAGCTCTTCATATTGTATGAATAAAGCCGGAGCCCCAGGAATTTGCCAAACTCTTCACTGAAAGCAACAACAGCATAAGAGAAAAGGGCCACTCCTGCCACGGTGCCATTACTTACATAACTGAAACCTCTCTCAAACAAAACAGCCGGGAAGATGGCTGCACAACCGAGAAAAAAACTTACAATAAGATTGAGCTTTGGCTCCCGGTTATAAATGTCTTTATAAAAAATATAAAGGCAGATAGCAATTCCTGGTGCAATGGCAATGGCTATATATTCCATCGGGAAATTTTTGTGATGAAAGATATGAAAAGAAGACAGGAGTTATTTTACTTTAAACAGGACAAAGAAAGCTTATGGACAGAACTTCATTAATAAATATTCAAAATGAAAAATTTATTTACCGGTTATCTTTTCCGCCGAATATCCTTTTCAGGATGCCTTTCTTTTTCTTTTTTTCTTCCACCGGGGAACCGATCGGGTTGATCTTATCGTCTTCTTTTTTTATTGCTGTTTTGGTTACAGTATCTTTTTTGACTGATTTATTATCATCATCCTGCACGGGTTTTGATTCAGGACCAATGTATTCATTGTTATTCATGTCATAATCCTGCTCATTGCCCACGCCCTGGTCATCGCCTTGCCCTGCAGGATCGGGATCTGAATCACTGATAATGATATCGGCGCTGTTAATTTCATTTTCCAGTTCGGCAGGTTTTACAAATTTTGCATCCCGCTCAATCCCCAATCGTTTATCAGCTAAAACTTTTTTGAAAAAGTATTCGCAGATCGGTCTTGCTATCCTGTTCCCGTCGCCTTCATTGCGCATAAAACGATCATCAAAGCCAACCCAGGAGCCAGCCAGTAACTGGGGCGTGTAACCCATAAACCAGGCATCAGCATTGTCATCTGTTGTTCCGGTTTTGCCACCCATTTCGGCTGCGCCAACCCTGTTGCGGAAACCAGCGGCTGTTCCTTTATCAACTGTTCCCTGCATCATACGGGCCATTGTGTAAGCAGTTACTTCGCTGATGGCTTCTTTCCTGTTCACACTGTAATCAAACCTTTTTATGACATTTCCATTCCGGTCTTCAATCCGGCTGATGCAATAGGGTTTTGTAGAAAAACCACGGCCTGCAAAAATTGTATAACCCCAAAGCATCTCATACATCGAAAGGTCGCAGGCTCCCAATGCAATGGAAGGGAATGGTTGTACTGCTGTTGGAATATTTATCCGGCTCAGAAAATCAGCAAACTGCTGTGGCCCTACCTGTTTCATAATGTATGCTGTCACACCATTTTTTGAATAGGCCAGCCCGTTAGCCATTGACATGGTTCCCCCGCCGGCTTTTCTTCCTTTTGGCACCCAGCCAAAGCCTGGAAAAAACTGTGCAACATTCTCACATTCTGTTTCAGGAGTAAAACCCCTTTCTTCCATGGCCTGTGTATAAAGAAAGGGTTTGATAGTTGAACCTACCTGTCTTTTTGTATTCAGGTTTACATGATCGTATTTATAAGTTTTGAAATTTATTCCCCCAACCCAGGCCCTGACCTCTCCTGTTACAGGGTCCATGGCCATGAAAGATGCCTGTTCCATCTGGCGATTATATTTTATGGAATCGTAAGGAGTCATCACAGTATCTTTTTCCCTTTTGGAATTCCATGCAAAGACTTTCATGGAGACTTTTACATCAAAACTGGCTCTTATTTCTTTCTCGCTCAGTCCATCTTCCTCCAGGTTTCTCCAGCGGTCAGATTCCCTGATAGCTCTTTCCAGTATTTTTTCATGGTCTTTCCAGATCGTGCCAGTCTTCATGGCCGGCCGGGCATTTATTCCCCGCTGCAGCATTGTCATCTGTTGTGCCAATCCTTCTTCTGCATATTCCTGCATCTGGGGATTGATGGTGGTATAAATTTTCAACCCGTCATCATAAATATTGTAAGAACCCCCATTCGGTTTTTTAACGTCTTTCAGCGCTTCTTTTATTTCTGTTTTTAATATTTCCCTGAAATAAGGGGCATAGCCGGTGTTTTCATCCAGTTTTTTATAATTGAGTTTTATGGGAAGAGCTTTCAACCTTGTTGCTTCAGCCTCAGTAATTTTCCCATTAACTGCCATTTGATTCAACACCACATTACGCCGGTCGAATGCCGCTTTGTAATTCCTGGCCGGGTTATAAATAGTATTTCCTTTCAGCATTCCGATCAGTACGGCAGCTTCTTCGACATTCAACCGGTCAGGTTCTTTTTGAAAAAAAGTTCTTGCAGCATTTCGTATCCCGTAAATATTGTTGCCAAAAGGCACAGCGTTCAGGTAAAGTGTTATTATTTCTTCTTTGGTAAAATTCTTTTCCAGTTTTACGGAAATGATCCATTCTTTCAGTTTTTCAATGACCCGCCAGGCTTTGTTCCTGCTGCCCTGTTCCAGTAATGCTTTTGCCAGTTGTTGAGTGATGGTACTGCCCCCGCCTGATGTACCGGCTGTAATAATGGCCCGCATGGTTGATTTGAAATCTATTCCGCTATGACTGTAGAAACGTTCATCCTCGGTGGCTACCAGCGCATCGATCACATGTTTGGAAATGTCGCTGTATTTCACATTACTGCGGTTGCCTCTTTCCGTGTAATATTTGCCCATCAATGTTCCATCGACAGCAAGCACTTCAGATGCCTGGAGAATGGAAGGATTTTCCAATTCAGCCAATGAAGGCATTTTGCCAAATACGCCAAAATTGGCCATGGCTACCAATATGATCAGCGCCAAAAAACCCCCGATAAAAATTCGCCAGAAAATACGGACAGCTTTTTTCATATAATTGTGTGACCAGGTTTGAGCAGTCGATATCTGTGATCAGAATTGATCCTTCGTCAGGCTCAGGACGAAAGTAAGAAAAACCCGTTGCTGTGCAGGTCTCCCGGTATTTAATATTTTGTCAAATCAGGCCCGGATAGCTGGCGAAACAGCCTGGTAAAGCGGGATTTAGAATTTACCCGGAAAATACTGGTTCAGGAATGCTTTGTAATTGTCCAGGTCTTTATTCACTTTCAGCAGGTCATAGTTGCTGTCGGACAGGATAATAAAATTGTATTTGCCCCCTTTAAGCCAGGGAATGATTTCTGATGCTGTTCTTGGGCGGGTTTGATCAATGTAATTGATCGCTTCTGCTGCATCTTTGAAAGGACTGATAATTAATAACCGGTTATCTGCATCCAGGTCGGCTAAATCGGCAGACATCTGTTTATTATAATAAGTATCCCGGTTGTACCGTACAAACGCATTTTTAGCTTCATTAATAAATACAGGATCCACTTTATTCAGCACCAGCACTACATAATGCGGAACAGTAGCTGAAAACGAATAGGGGGAAATGAGTTTTGCAACCTGTTTATTCCCGGTCGTATCTTTTGGCTGGTTGATATTACCGATAGGTTGTGTTATCTTTTTTGTAGAGTCTTTCAGTATCGGGTTATTATTCTTTACCACATTTGAGACCGGTTTACCGCTGTTCGTATCGCCCAGGTTCCGGTTTATTACCAGGTTTCGCAGTTCTGTTTCAATCTGGTTTCTCCTTCCAAGTACATCAAGCAACTTGGCAGCCCTGGTTGCCATTGGCGTATTGGGAAACTGGTTGATCAATGTATTCAGCACAGTACTCGCGGTACTGTCATTTCTTTGTTTAATGTAATACACGGCTTCAATGTAAAGCAACTGGGGGGTCCAGTAATTTTTTCCGTAAATACTGTCGGCTGATTTCTTTTCTGTTACTGCCTGTTCAAAACTTCCCTCGATAAACAGGTCGTAAACTCTTTCATAGGCTTTTGTTGCGTCAGGGTTGGCGGATGTTGATTTAGGATTTTTGCCGGTGGTCACAATGCTGGTAAAATTGCTCCCATTGTATTTCTCACTCATCAGTTTCTTAATGGCTGCAGCTTTGGCCGTTTCACCGTTTTTGTTATAACAATAATACAGGTTGAAAAGAACCTCATCCATGGGTTCAAATTTGGGAAAACGGTTGCGTAGTTGTTCAAATGTCTGTGTGCCGGCGCTGCAATCTTCTATTTCCTGGACATAGATTTTTCCCAAAGCAAACATAGCGGCCTGCAATGAATCATTTGATCTTTTCAACTGGTCTGCTGCAACCGGAAGGTTTGCATACATCCGCTCAAACGATAATTCCGGCGTTGTTCCCTGCACACCCTGTTGCGTGGTAACATTTCCCTGCTGATTATTCGGATTATTTTGTCCGTTCTGTATTCCGACTATGGCAGCGCTGCGCCGCCAGTTATCCGTATTCGGGCGGTTTCCCCACCTGTTTTTAAATTCGTTTTGTCCCCGGGTGCGGTTAGCTGTATTATAAAAATACCATTCGCCTTTTGGTTCTGCAGAAGGAAAAAGATTAGGCATGGTGGTTGTAGCAAAAGGCGAGCTGGCAGAGGGACCTGTTTCATCTTTCAATCCCTGTAATTTGCGAAGCTGCCGCACCAATTTTTTTACAAAATCTTTTCTTTCATCTTCGGGCAACGAAGCAATCCGCTGGAGACTGTCCTGCCGTTCAATTATTTCAATGTTAGTGGCGAGGGCACCCAGCATTTTTTTTCTTGCCTGCAGTTCATCCACATTTTTCAATGCAGGATCATCGAGTTTCATGCTGTCGTAAAAATTATAAGCCTGGCGGTATTGTTTTCTTTCAAATGCTATTTCTGCCAGTTGCAGAAAGGCTTTATTGCGTTGTGAAGGATTGTTGCTGGTATATTGAGTGCTTTTCAGCAGCAGCGCCATGGCATCGTCCATATTATTTCCTTCCATTTGCATCCGGGCAGCCGTGTAATAAATAATATCACGATAGTCCTGGTACTTATCCCTTTTGGCCATCTTCAGCAATTCAGCTACGTTCTTTTCAATGGCCTTTTCACCACCATCTTTGTTTACACGGATAGCGAAAAGCCGTGCATAGATATCCATAATGGGATCGGTGGTATGGCTGCTGACTTTTGTATAATATTTTTCAGATTCTTTGTAATGGCCGGATAACTCATATAACTGTGCAGCCAGGTATTCCCAGCGGGCTTTTTCCTGCTTGTTAGTAGCATTGTCAAGTGCCTTTACGAGGTGAGCGGCAGCACTGTCCCACATATTTTGTTTGTAGAACCAGAATGCCTGCACTTCATCCAGGTCATTTTGCAAACGTTTTGGAAAGCCGGGATCGTTTTTCAGCGTAACGATAAGACTGGCTGCTTCTGCAAACTGATCCTGCGCCAGGAAATTCCTGATCTGCCAGATAAATGCATCATTGCGGCAGGGTGGTTCGGAAAATATTTTGCGGGGCAGGCTGTTTTTTTCTTTGGTAGAAATACTGAAGGCTGTGTTCCCATCCCGGCTGCTGCCAATTGCTTTGTAATAGCCATCTTTTTCTTTGGGTGCAAAAGCATAGTTGATGAACTGGAACATCAGGTAGGCCGAATCGAATTTTTTTTGCAGGTAATAAGAGGAGCCCCACAGCAGGTACATATTATCCACCCAATCATTGCGGAGGTCATGCAAGGCAATGGCAGTGGACGATTTATAGGTGATGGAATCAAGCTGGATGGAGTCCTGTGCTGTTACATCCAGTGAATAGTTGTAAAAAGGCAGCAACAGGGAGTAATCCTCCCGGAAAGAAGTTTTTGCCCTTTCCAGCACTTCGTTCAGTTTATTATTTGCGTTGAAGAAAAAGTTATAATGAGTGACCGTATTCTGGATTAAACGGCGGGGCAGGGTAAATTTTTTTTCTTCCGATCTTTCAGACCTTAAAACCCGGTCATCATAAGCCTTGGGTTTCTTTAAATTAAAAGTGATTCCCAACTGGCTGAAGGCAGGAACAGTAACCTGGCAAAGGATAAGGAAGAAAACCGCAGTAATAGTATATCGGTTGGGTCGCATTTTCCGTCGCAATCTAAAGTCTTATTAACTGAAATTCAAATATTTTAGTATAAATATAGCCCATTTTTTTGGGCTCAAATTTATGGGTCAGGATGGCAAAAGTAATGTTCATTACTTACCTTTAATTCCCTAAATTTCACTTATGCTAAAATTAGATGCCGGCTCCACCCTGAAAAGACTGCGAAACCGTTACAGGCTGGTGGTAATGAATGATGACACTTACGAGGAAGTTGTTACTTTTAAATTATCAAGATTGAGTGTTTACATCATGTTGAGCACAATATTTGTATTGTTGGTAGGATTGACTGTTGCCCTCATCGTTTTCACACCTTTGAAGTATTATATTCCGGGGGCCAATACGGACTATAAGTCAGCCATGGAATTGCGGCAGTTAAAATACCAGGTGGATGAAGCCAATAAACAGATCAGGTTGCTTCAGCAGTTTGATACAGGACTCAGGAACGGACCGTTGAAAGGTAATAATACGATCATGCTTGATACCACCAAACTGGATGTACCCAAAGAAGAAACTTCTAACGACTAATTCATATACCTATGTTTAATACCAAAAACAAAACCGATATGCAGCAAACAACAACCAGTGGCAACGGTACCACTTTAATCAGCGCCGGCACAACGCTGAAAGGCGACATCAGCAGCAGCAGCGACCTGCGGATCGATGGCACCATCATCGGCAACATTCACAGTTCCGCTAAAATTGTAATTGGCAGCAATGGCATTGTGGAAGGAGACATATCCGGCAACCAGGCTGATATTGTCGGCAAAGTTTCCGGCAATATCAGGGCAAAGGAATTGTTACAGTTGAGAGGTGAGTCAGTAGTGACCGGGAATTTATATGCCGGTAAACTGCAGGTGGAACCTTCTGCCACTTTTAATGGTCAATGCCATATGGGCGCCAATATAGTGGAGATGAATAACAATGATCAACAAAACGCCGCCAAATAACAGTAACCGGGAATTCATCCGCTATGCCGGTCTTGGCACACAAATATTAGCGGCGCTTGGTTTGGCTGTCTTTGCCGGGCTGAAAGGAGACAAATGGCTGCATACATCACCCTTGCTGGTCTGTATATTACCTTTGCTGATCCTCCTCGTTATATTTTACAAACTGGTAAGGGAGACGGCAAAACCACCAAAAGATGAAAAATAAAAAACCCTGGCTTCCCCTTCTTTTATTATTTATTGTACTGAGCTGTTTTTTTATAACCGGCAAAAACTGGCTGCTGAAAAACGGAGTGGACCATGAGGTGCTCATCGGGGGCAACCTGGTTTTATTTTTGACCACAGCATTATCATTCCTTGTTTACCAGCGGTCATTGAGGTCAGCAAACCCACATGCATCAGTAAGAGGCATGTATGGAAGTTTCATGGTAAAATTCTTTCTGTGTCTTATTGCTGCTTTTATTTACATTATAGTCGCAAAAAAGAATTTGAACAAACCTGCCCTGGTCATCTGTATGGGTCTGTATATTGTTTATACGGTCATAGAAGTATCAGTACTTCAGAAATTGCTGAAGCAGAATAACAAAGACAAAATAGTAAATAAATAAGAGCCATGGTCAGACCGGGACGGTCAGACCATGGTGAAAAAAGAATGCCTAAAAAAGAAGTTCCTGTTGATCATCTTCAGAATTACCTGCCGCCCGGCACAGCGGATGCAGTATTGACTTACCTGCAGCAGCATAAAGTGCACTTAACAATTACCAAACACAGGCAAAGCATTCTTGGCGATTACCGCCATCGCACACATCAGCGGAATCACCGTATCAGTGTCAACGGCAGTTTGAATCCTTTTTCATTCCTGGTTACTTTGCTTCATGAATTGGCACATCTTCTGACCTTTGAACAACATGCCAATCATGTACAGGCACATGGCAGCGAATGGAAAATAATTTACGGGCAATTGCTTCAACAATTCTTGAAGCATAGAATTTTTCCGGCTGATATTGAGAGGGAATTATTACAATCATTAAAAAATCCTGCGGCCAGCAGTTGCGCAGAAGATGGATTGCTGAGGGTGCTGAGAAAATATGATGCTAAAAAGAGCAACCACCGCCTGGTAGAGGAAATTTCTTTTAATGCCAGGTTCCGCTTAAACGACGGCAGAATTTTTCAGAAAGGGGAGAAGCTGAGAAAACGATTTAAGTGCAAAGAAGTTGCAACAGGAAAATTGTATTTATTCAGCCCGGTGTATGAAGTGGAAGAAATCAGTCGTGAGTCGTGAGTCGTTAGTCGGGAATCAGACTCATGACTAAAGACTAACGGCTATATACTACGCAGCATCCACAAACTACAGCCCGTATGCCCACTGTTGCCCATCGGGCCTTTTAAATATTCAAACCCGAACCTGGCATACACTTTCAATGCTTGTTTTAACTCAGGCATACTTTCAAGATAAACCTGTTTATAGCCGGCCTCTTTTGCAAAAGCAAGGCATTTTTCAATCAGCGTTCTGCCAAGGCCATATCCTCTTGCAGGGGGTAGTAAATACATTTTTACCAATTCACAGGTATCAGCGGGTAAACCATCAGTGGGATAAATACCGCCACCGCCAACAATCTCATCAGTCAGTTCTGCAACAAAATACACAGACCCTTTTTTCTGAAACATTTCGAATAAAGCATCGGTAGTGGGATCATAATAAACCGTGTTGGGATGATTGGCGCCAAATTCAGCCAGGGTATCTTTTACGATTTTTGCCAGGAAAGGATTGTCAGAAGGCTGAATATTTCTTATGGTAACATTATTCATGATGTAAAAATAATTTACCTGGTCATACTAAAATATATCAGATTTTAAAAAATGGGCCGGAGCAGAAATAAAAACCCCGTTCCGCAGGCAGCGAAACGGGGATAAACCATCAATATGAAACCACATGACTGCGGCAACCGGTGCAGCCAGTAACATTAATCCAGTTGCAATACTTTGTCTTTGGGATATTTTACTTCGTATTTAAAATTCACTTTGTTTTCTTTTTTGCTGTCCACCGTCATCTGCCAGGTTATCCGCTGCGTGTCATCATCTAACCTGGCGCCTTCGTATTTCCGGTCCTGCACTTCTATTTCTTTTTGGGTGGAAACCGGGAACTGGTCTTCCACAATGATACTGACAGGCTGTTGCTTGTTATTTCTTATTACTATTTCATATTGCCTGGTATCTGTTTTATTACTGCCAATAAATCTTTTGGAACTGAAATCTTTCAGCAATGTTCTTTTCACCTGCACGCCTTTGTCCTTGCCCAATGAAAGATTCAATGTATCACCGGCATTAGCAACATCCAGAAATGATTTACCGAGAAATGTTCCTTCGAAGAAAAGGTTGGCATCACCGGGTAATAAATTCAACTCCTGCCAGTCAACGATCTTGGCGGTAAGAAATGCATCGGCTTCTAATTTTGGAGCAGCATAATATTCATATTTGGCATCCACTTCATAACCATCAATGTCCACCATATAATTTTTCCCGTCATTTAAAATTGTGTATGGATCATCTATTTCATATACTGTAGTTGTAGGCTGATAGGAGGTGGTTGTGTTAACCGACGTTTCTTCTCTTTTCTTTTTAAAGTTCCTGTTATCATATGTTGAATAACCTCTAAGTGACGAACTGCCCCAATTATCATCTCCACCGGCAGTCACTACAACTTCTGTTCCTGCTATCACCAATCTTTTAACAGAAATATTTACAGAACCACCATAACCAATAGTAGCTTCAGTTGGTTCAAGACCTGCACCAGATACAACA
This sequence comes from Chitinophagaceae bacterium, assembly GCA_041486045.1. Classification (GTDB taxonomy): domain Bacteria; phylum Bacteroidota; class Bacteroidia; order Chitinophagales; family Chitinophagaceae; genus JJ008. The sequence continues at coordinate 26,628 of JBGPKR010000001.1, forward strand.
AGAACATCACCTGGTTTTGCCAGTAAACGATATTGTCCGTTGTTATCAGCTGATACACCCGTCCTGGTACCTTTAATTGTAATTGATGCACCCGGAAGCGGGTCTCCTTTTTCATCAGTTACAGTTCCGGTGACAGTTCCATTTGCATAGGCTGACTGGATCGTATTGGGACGGGTTTGATAAACATATACATATTTCAGATACCAGGGATTGATAACCGGCTTTGTCCCGTTCTCATTCGGGTTACCGGTTGATAAAAAAAGTTTTACATCCTTCCAGTCCTCTCCGCTGTTTTGAAACACATTGGCTTTGTATTGCAGGTTAATGGGGCTGCTGATGTCTTTCACCCTGATATCATAAGTTGGGAACCAGCCGGATTGTTTTACGAGGTAGGTGATGATGAAATTACTGTTAGTGGTTTCTTTGGCATTTACAGTCACATGTATTTCACTGGTAGAAATATCTGCTTTTTGATTTAATTCTTCCAACTGCTTATTCATTTTCCCCAGTTCAATTTCCATTTTTTTAATGGCCCTGTCGGTTTCCATTTGTTTCTGGTAAACTTCAGTCAACCTGTTTCGCTGGAAGTCTGCAGCTTCTTTCAGATCAACTGCTTTTAACCCGTTATTGGCGCCGCCAATTTGCTGATTTTTTATCAGCATGGTTTCTTCCTGTTTATACACATTCAGGATATTTCTTTGCAGGGCAATTTTTTCCACCTGTGCTTCTTTTTGAGTTTCTATTTCCTTTATCTCATCCTGTTTCTGCTGTTCTTTTAAAAAATTTTGCTGATGAATAACTGAGAGCACCGTGATATTGCCATCGGCTTTTACCTGGATGCTTTGTTTGTCAATAGAAGGAGAGATGTTGTTAAATACCAGTTCAAACTTCCCTGCAGACAGGCTGGTTTTGGCGCTTCGCTGCACCTGTGCCCCTTCGAGGAACACCGTTACTTTTTCGATCTTGCTGTCTACATTCTTTTTTGTCTGGGCGGGAACCTGAAGGCATACTACAAGCCCGATAAGTGTGGCAATCTGTCTCATAACTATTGATTTTGATGACAGGATGCTATGGATATGAGAATTACATAAATAAAAATCCCGTTCCGACGAGTCGGGACGGGATTAAAGTATTTCTTTGTTGTGCTATTAAGGGGTAGACAATTTTTTCTTTACTTCATTCCTGATAAGGGCATTCCCTACATCATTGAAATTATAAGCAGCTATTTCTTTATAAAGCGAATTGGCTTTGTCTTTATTACCGGCAGCCTCATTAGCCATAGCCAGGCAGTATTTAATGTAAATATCATTTGGGTTTGCCTTTTCAAAATGACCGGTTGCATCTGCATATTTTTTTTCTTTCATGCTGATATAACCCATTGCCATTTCATAATTCCACAACTTGGTCGGATCATTTATGGGCTGAAGAGTTGTTTTTATTTCTTCAGCTTTGGCCTTAGCGTCATCCAGCTTGCCTTCGGCAGCAGCTGTCAGCGATTGCCAATAAAGCATATTGCCTTTTTCAGTAAGTTTTGCCTCTGCTGATCCGACATCACCCGCTACCTGGTCAGATGAGGCCTGCATCATGTCCACCACTTCTTTCAGGTGTGCTGCATCGCCATTATGTAAACAAACAGTAGCACAATTACCCAGGTAGGCCAGTTTTTGCCCGGCGATCTTACTTTTTGATGCACCGGATGCATCCAGTTTGGCAGCATTATCCATAAATGTTTTCATAGCTGTCTGATGATCGCCGGCATATAAATAGGTATAAGCAATGTTCAGCATGGCCCCGGTATTATCATCATCATGTTTGGCGCCTTCCAGATAGTCCTGTCTTGCTTCATCATACTTTCCAAGGAAACTGTTCACATGCCCTTTTTTATAATAGGCAGTAGCTACATCGGGTTCCAATTCGATCGCCTTTGCATAAGCCGTTCTTGCTTTTTCCATATCATTTTGTGCGCGGTAGCAATCGCCTAACAGCACTTCTGCATTGGAACTTTTCGGCGAAAGCTCTACTACTTTCAATGCATTCTCTTCACCTTTTTTAAGATCTTTTGGATCGCTGAAAATATAAGAGCCACTGAGAGCATTATAACCACCTGCCCATTTGGGATCTAATTCTATGGCTTTTTCATAAGCAGCTCTCGCTTTATCATTCTGGTTGTTCCCGGAATAAGTATTTCCAAGATCAACCTGTGCCCTGGCAGCATCCGGGTAAGCCGCAACTATTTTTTGGGTTACTTCGAGTCTTTTGTTCCAATCGTTGGTGACAAAAGTGTTTTGATAATCATAATACATTTTTTCCCAGTCGCTGGCTCCGTCCAAATGGCTTTTTGCATTATTCATGTCATCCATGAACTCCTGCGCTGACTGAGAGAAATTGCCGCGGAATAAATAAGCAATGGCAAGCGCAGAATCCTGACCGATCGCTTTTGTAAATGCGGCCCTGGCTTTTATTGCATTGCCATCATCGGCAAGAGCCAACCCTTCCCGGAAAGAAGCAATGGCCTCTTTTGATTTGGAAGTAACGGGGATGTCGGTGGTCTTTCCTGTTTCTTTTTTATCATTTTTACAGGCGGCGAAAGTAAATACGAGTGCAATGAGGGGCAATAGCAAATAGATCTTTGTTTTTTTCATGATGAAAAGTTTTAGTGTTTAAATGAATGCAGCAATCTAAGGGTGGGCAAGTAGTTTAATAAGGGGTGGGAAAAGGTACGGAAATACCGGGAACCGGAACAAATTTATATTGAGATAAATGAGATGGAGACGGTTGCGGCTCCGGGTGAGAAGAATTACCCGGGTTTATAGAAAAAATATTTATATTGCTTAATAACCTAAAAGGCTAACTGAATGAAACCCTATAAACTGAATCTTAAATCTGTCATTGGCATTGTTGGGCTATTGAGCCTGGTTATCTTTTCTGTTGTTTTAGTTTTATTGGGGGAAGCAGAATTTACGCATATCGGCAAAACGCTTCTTCACTACGGTTATATCATTGCTCCTGTCAGTATACTGTGGGTATCGCTGGATAGTTATTTGTGGCATACAAAATTTTTTCAGTCCGTCCGTAAATCACTTAACATCCCGCCCGACCTGCGGGGACGCTGGGAGGGCATACTGGAGAATGCCGATGGGAGCCAGCCACAGAAATTCGTCATTGAAGTAAGGCAAACATTAACATCTATCCGGGTACATTCATTTTCTGCCATTGCGAATTCCAAAAGTATACTTACAGAAATTGCTTCAGACAGTCATGAAGAACATTTTATGATGGGTTATTTATGGCAGGGAGAGATCGGTACTTCGATGAAAGAAATGCACCAGGGCGAAGTATTCCAGGGTTATACCATGCTGAACCTTGATGAACAGGAATCTCCCAGAACATTGCAGGGATCTTATTTTACCAACAGGAAGGGCCTGCAGACCAGGGGAGGCATTCAGCTAAAATGGATGACTCATGATTTGAAAAAGCGGTTTGAATAAGGCTTCAATCCATTACTTCATAAATCATCATGGGGTTGCTTTTGTTTTTCAAAACCACTTCGCCCACTTTACGGCAGTTAAAAGATTCTTTAACTTTTTCATAGGAAGAGTCACTGATGACGATCTGGCCTTCCTTTGCAGCTGTTTGTAACCGCTGGGCAATGTTCACTGCATCGCCGATCACCGTATAATCGAGTCGTCGCAGGTTTCCCGAACCGATATTACCGGAGATCATCTCACCGCTGTTGACACCAATGGAAACTTTTGGGGCAAAGAAAATATTACCCGATTCATTAGGGAGTTCTTCAATCTTTTTTCTAACGGCAAGGCAGGCATCAATGGCCCTGTCCAGGTGGTAATCGCCGCGGAAAACAGCCATGATGGCATCTCCTATGAATTTATCTACATAACCACCCTGGGCAATGATCTCTTTCACCATCACGTCAAAATATTTGTTCAGCAACTTCACCACCGTATCCGGCGTTTCATTTTCACTGATCGTGGTGAAACTGCAAATATCAATAAATGCAACAGTAGCTTCCACCGTTTCATTTACCATCAATGATGATTCAAATTCGCGGCCACCCATAAAATTCAGTACTGTTTCATCCACATACATCCTCAGAATATTGTTTTCTTTGATGGCCTTCATGGTTTCCCGCATCTGGTTCACATGCTTTATTGTTTTTTCAACTGTCATCTCCAGGTCTTCAAAATTCACCGGTTTGGTGATGAAATCAAAAGCACCGCGGTTCATCGCCGTACGGATATTCTCCATATCGCCATAGGCAGAAACGATGACAGATTTGAATAAGCCGTTCTGTTCATTCAGTTTGGTCAGCAGGGTCAGCCCGTCCATTTCAGGCATATTGATATCGCTGAGCACTACATCCATATCTGCATGCTGCTCTAATTGTTCCAGTGCATGTTTCCCATTCACGGCAAAAACAAATTCATACTGGTGCTCCCGGATCTTTTGCCGGAATTTTTGTTTAATAAGCACCTCCAGGTCCGTCTCATCATCTACTACCAGGATTTTTGCCATTAGTGAATTGCTTTTAATTTTGTTTTTAAGACAGAAAACTCTATTGGTTTGGTGAGAAAATCATCCGCACCTAACCTCATAGCCGTATCGTAATTCTCTTTGTCACCATACGCAGTTATCATCATGACAACCGGCGGAGGTTTCAGGTATTTATGTTTGATCTGTTCCAGTAATTCCAGGCCGCTCATACCCGGCATATTGATGTCTGATAAGATCAATACGGCTTCATGTTCAAATTTATTAAGATAAACAAGTGCTTCTTCCCCGGAGAAGGCAAAAGCGAATTCCATTTCCTTATCCCGGATCTCTTTCCGGAAGCGTTGTTCAAAAAGGATCTGAACATCTTTTTCATCATCAACTACTAAGATCTTCATGCTGTTTATTTAAATTTTTATACGGGTAAAGTAATGATAAACTCCGCAAATTCTCCTTCTTTCGTCTCTACTACCAGCTCACCACCATGTCCTTCCGTGATAATTTCATAACTCATGCTGAGACCCAGCCCGGTTCCTTCACCAACGGGTTTGGTAGTAAAGAAGGGCTGAAAGATCTTATCTACCACTTTTTGCGGCACACCATTGCCATTGTCACGGATAGAAATGGAGACTCCGGCCCCCCTGCCCCCCGAAGGGGAGGTCATTGAAGTTTTTACAGTAACCATCGGTTCATATGCATTCCCCAACTGCTTTTTTTTCTGCATCACCGAATAGAAAGCATTGGTAAACAGGTTCAGGATCACACGGCCAATATCCTGCGGGACAATATTTATTTTTGGAAGGCTGCTGTCAAAATTATTTTCTGTTTTGACGTTGAACGATTTGTCTTTTGCCCGGAGGCCATGATAGCTCAGGCGCATACATTCATCGGTCAACGTATTAATATCAGTGAGTTCTTTCTGCCCGCTGCTGTTGCGGCTATGTTGCAACATTCCTTTTACAATCGAATCGGCCCGCTTGCCATGATGATTGATCTTTTGTTCGTTCTCTTTGATGTCATTAGCGATCTCCGTTGCCTGTTGCTTATTGCCCGTTGCCAATTGCTCCAGCATTTCATCGATCAACTCGGTGTTTAATTCCGAAAAATTATTGACAAAGTTCAACGGGTTTTGTATTTCATGGGCAATACCGGCCGTGAGTTCCCCGAGCGAAGCCATTTTTTCATGCTGAGTAAGCTGTTGCTGCGTCTCTTTCAGATCTTTTAGTGATTTACTTAATGCTGCTGTTCGTTCTGCCACCTCTTTTTCCAGTGTTTCATTTTGTGCGCCCAGGATTTGCTGTTTTTCTTTTTCCTTTGTAATCATTTCATGTGAAAGCTTTTCAACCTCAATAGCCCGTAACCGGAGCGCCGAGGCAGTCCGGGCAAATTCACCCGCATAAAACAATGACAATCCTATACCTGAAAAAATATAAGATATACTTTGTGATAAAGCACGGGCATCAGGGTATTTCTTTAACATGAACCAGACCATAAAAACAAATGACAGGGTAAGGGACAGGCTGGTCACAAAAAGTATCCAGGCTCCTTTTCTCTTGCGGCGGACGGCCAGCAGGGTCAGGCGCAAAAACTCAAAGCTTATCAGCGGGAAGAAAACCGCATTTACATAGGGACTCAAATCGTAGGAAACAAAGAAATATAGAATAGATAATATGCCATATATAGTAATAAAATAAAAGAACCAGCTTCTTTTCCACTTAAATAAGATATTGAGACCCTCGATCAAAGCCAGGCAACCGATGATATAGAAGGCGTTGGTGATGAGTAACAGGAAATCGGACCGTGTAACGGTGGTGGGCTCGGACAAGGCAAAGATGTGCAACAAAACGGCGGCAAACATGCAAATACAAAAAATGCCGGAATAAAGGTATTCTTTACGGAGTCGGAAAGAAATGAAAAGAAACAATAATAAAAAACCCAGGGGAAGGTAAAAAGATACTTCTATCGAACGCAGCGTTGAATCGAAACTATCAATTTTCATACGGTCTTCAAAAGCGCGGTTAATATCTTTAAATACCAATTGGACAAGAGGCCTTGCGAAGGAAAATTTTAAATAAAGATTTTTTTTATTGAAAGAATATCGTACCGCAATGATCTGTGAAGATTGGCCGCCGAGTCTCAAACTTTTAACCTGGTTGGTAACATACCGGGTTTTTTCTTTATTGAAATCAGCGCTGACCACACCAAAGCTGTCAACCAGTTGCCCATTCAGGTAGATCTCACAAGCCCCGAAAATTGATACTACCATGGCGAAGGTTTTCCCTGACAGTTGGGAATCTACCTGCATCTTGAGCCTGAACCAGCCAATACCCGCTTTCTTTACTTCCTTCAAATGATGTAACTCATCAGTCGGATCAATGGGTGCCCAGTCAGCATCATTGTAATCCTGTTTTGCCCATTCAGGATTGTCACCTGCTTTAAATGTCCACCCCTTATCCAGGGTATCCCCTTCAACCGGAATTTTACTAAGATGAAAAATACCAGCAGTTGTATCCTGTGCCACGGCCCGGAAGGCCGAAAGCAGGATAAATATGCAGATAAGCCGGGAGTATTTCATATCACATCTAAATATACTGTATTAAGGCAGGATAATAATAAACTCCGCGCCTTCCCCTTCTTTTGTCACCACTTTCAATTCTCCCCCATGTGCTTTAATGATGTCATAGCTTAAAGATAATCCCAATCCCGTTCCCTGCCCGGTGGGCTTGGTAGTAAAGAAGGGTTGAAAGATCTTATCCAATACTTTTTCGGGAATCCCATTTCCATTGTCTTTTACAGCAATCAAAACTTTATCATCTGTTTTTTTTGTACTTACTGTAACCGTTGGTTCATATCCCTCTGGCTGTTGTTTCTTTCTTTCCGTTACCGCATAAAATGCATTGGTAATTAAATTAAGGATCACCCTGCCAATATCCTGTGGAATGATATTGATGTTGCCGATCGTTTTATCATAATCAGTTTTCAATGTGGCGTTGAATGATTTGTCTTTGGCCCTTATACCATGATAAGCCAGCCGGAGGTATTCATCGGTGATCGTATTCAGATCGGAAGGTTCCTTTACCCCGCTGCTGCTCCGGCTATGCTGCAACATGCCTTTTACAATACCATCAGCTCTTTTGCCGTGCTGGCTGATCTTCTCTTCGTTCTGCCTGATATTATTGGCAAGGGCCATGGCCGTTTCCTGATCACCGGCTTTTATTGCTTCCTTCATTTCATCAATGAGTTCCGTATTGAGATCGGAAAAATTATTGACAAAATTCAATGGGTTCTGTATCTCATGGGCTATGCCCGCCGTGAGTTCCCCCAACGATGCCATTTTTTCTGATTGGATCAACTGGGCCTGTGTGGCTTTCAGGTCGGCAAGAGTTTCATTCAGCAACCTGTTCGATTCTGACAGGGTAAGATTTTTACTTTGCAGGTCTTTTGCTTTTGAGATATCCCCGATCATGTTATTAAAGGCAATAGATAATTCGCCTATCTCATCATGTGGGAATTTTTTATTGAGAGGGCTGAGGTCGCCTTTTCCAACCCGATGGGCTGCATCCCGCAGGGCACGGACCGGTACGGAAATATTTCTTGCCAGCCATAACCCGATCAAAAGCCCGATGGCAAATATTCCCCCGCTGACGAGCAGGGAAGTACGACGTATCTTTTTCTTTCCTTCTTTGATTGCATCGGAAGTAAACCCCAGCATAATATCCCCCGACATCATCGTAGTTTGAAATGGCGCCCGTTTTACAATGATGCTATCACTTGACGATAGACCCGAATCGGGACTGAATTTTTCCGGGTATGTTTTAAAAATGGTTTCTTTGATGCCGAGCAGGCTGCTATCCTTGTTCCAGATCGAATCTACTTGTACCAGGCTTACAAATTTCAAACCCGGGGCACTCTTTACATATTCCAAAGCCGTTTGCACACCTTCATAGTTTTGTTCGCTTAAGGCGATCTTTACACCGAGGGCAACGGTTTCGGCATAATTCTGCACTTCGTTTTTATAACTTTTAAGGATGGCCTTGCCCTGTTGTTCCGGGAAGTAATAAAGCGTAAAAAAGGAGAACAGCAGAACGATAGTGAGGACCGTTAACCAGATCTTTGTTTTGAGTGCGATAAACATGGCAGTTACTATTCCTGTATTAAAGCGGAATGTAATTATTTTCTGTTGAAAAAAAATTGATTTGCTGTTGATCAGAATGATTTTTTCCCATCTATCGCAACGACATGGACTCCGGCTACAGGGGCAGACAGATCGATAACACCTATGGCGCCGGGATTTGCAGCCACAAAGGTTTGCAACTCACCAACCGTATTAAAAAAAACAGGGGCCAGGGTATTACTCTCCATGGCTTTCCTCAGCCAGAATTTTGTCACGTCATCGCAGTTCATTTGGTAAACTTTTAAGCAGGTCTGCTTTCCTGGCTCTGTGGTTGACCTCATCAGGGCCAGTCTGACCTTCGTACCGTTGTCCCAGTTTTTTGTTTCGCCCTTGAAAACGGAATTAAATCGGGCTTGCGTTATCTCATTGGGAACGCTATTTGGATTGCCGATGACCGATAAGTTTTGTGCATGTAAAAAAAATCCGGCCAGCAGCGAGAATAAGAGTAAAGAGAGTTTCATATACTTTAATTAATGGATGATGATATCATAATAACTCCTGAAGAACTATTAAAGATAATTCATTTATGGACAAGCCCGGGATCAAATTCCGCATTTGTCCGGGTTGTTTTTGAAACTAGTTAAGAACCGGTAATTGAATAACAAATTCTGAACCTTCTCCTTCTTTCGTTTCCACTTTCAATTCCCCTCCATGTGCTTTTACAATATCATAGCTCAACGATAATCCCAATCCCGTTCCCTGCCCGGTTGGCTTAGTGGTAAAGAAAGGTTGAAAGATCTTGTCCAGAACTTTTTGTGGGATGCCATTACCGTTATCAGCAACTGAGATCAGAATTTTATCGCCTGCTTTTCTTGTACTGACAGTAACGGATGGGTCGTATTCATCATTATTCAGCTTCTTTTTTTCTGTTACTGCATAAAAAGCATTCGTAATCAAATTAAGGATCACACGACCAATATCCTGGGGTACGACATTTATTTTTTCGAGACTTTCATCAAATTCAGTTTTCATCTTTGCATTAAAGAACTTATCCTTTGCCCGCAAACCATGATAAGCTAAACGCAAATATTCATCAGCTAAAGCATTGATATCTGTTGGTTCTTTTACTCCGCTGCTGCTTCGGCTGTGCTGCAGCATTCCTTTTACGATTGCATCGGCTCTTTTCCCGTGAAAGATTATCTTTTGTTCGTTTTCATCAATATTGCCTGCAATTGTCTTTACTTCTTCCAGGTTCCCCTTTTCAATTTCCTGTTTCATTTCTGTGATCAGTTCGCTGTTTACTTCCGAAAAATTATTGACGAAGTTTAAGGGGTTCTGAATTTCATGAGCGATACCGGCGGTGAGCTCACCTAACGATGCCATTTTTTCCGCCTGAATAAGTTGTGCCTGTGTTTTTTTCAGGCTGTCAACCGTATGGTTTAATTTTTTAAATGATTCGGCATTTTCCAAAGCAATAGCTGCATAGATTGAAATGTTACGCAGCATATAAAGATGATAATCTGAATAGGCATTCTTTTGAAAACTCTGTACGGTAATTACACCCAAGATCTTATCTTTTGCTTTCAACGGAAGATAAATAAGAGAAACAGCCTGGGTACCTTGTTTGGGCACAGGGATATTTTGTAAAAAATTCTGGTATTCGTTTTCCAGATCACCCATCACGATTTCTTTACCACTCAGGAAACTTAACCCGGCAAACCTGTTTTCATCATAAATTGAATTGGAATAAAATGGTAATGCCACACCATTTTCATAGGTAGCCGGAAAGTCAATTCTTTTAAATTCATCGTTATAAATTCCGATGCCGAAAACCGAAGCATCCATCAACAGGTTTACATTATCATAAACAGTTCCAATGATCTTTTCTACAGATAATGATGAAGTGATTTTCCGCCCCACATCACCTAACAGTTCAACATTACTGTAAGATTGTTCAAGATTATCTTTTTGTACAGAAAGCTCATGGGCTTTCTTATCAATTTCCTGTTTTTGTTTTTCAAGTAACACATTGGCCCGTTGTTTGTGACGGTTATTGCGAAATAGTACAACGGCAAATACGATCAGGGAAGCCAATCCTCCTAATAAGGCAATAAGAAAAGCCCGTTCCTTTCTATTCTCGGCAATCTGTAATTGCTTGTCTTTGGTAAGTAAAGCAATTTCTGCCTGCTTTTTATCCAGCTCAAAACCGGCTTGCAGCATGGTTGTCTTGCGGGCAATTTCCTGCCCTGTAAGCGTATCCTTATAGGCTGAAGACAACGCCAGGTATTTATAAGCCGTATCCCACCTTTTAAGTTTTGCAGCAGATTCTGCTATAAGGTATGTGATTTCCCGTAAGTATAATCGCCAACCCATTTGCTGTGATAATTCAAAGCTATGTTTAGCATAATAAAAACCACTATCCGCATTTCCCGAATGAGTGAAGGCTTTTCCCATCGCCCATTCATCCCAGGGTACCATTGTGTTTTTTGGTTTTGCTTTATAAAAATTCCAGGCAGGCCTTAAAAAAGAAAAGGCCTCCTTATATTCACCCATACGTTCATGAACATCGCCGATATTACTATAATCAACATAAATATTATTTGAATCTTTTAATTCTTCGTCAATGCGAAGGCCTTTTGTATAGGCGTCCAGCGATGACGGATAATTGCCCTGTGTCTTGTAGGTTTTGCCAATAGCATTATAAGCTCCCGATATCCCGGTTTTATATCCGATACTTTCTGCTTGCTTCAATGCATCGGTTTGGTAGGGAATTGCTTTTTCATAATCCCCGATCACATTATAGAGATAACCGATCGTCCGGTTAATATCGATTGCCTGCTTAATGTCGCCAGCTTCCTGTGCTAATTTCAACCCCCGAAGAAAGTCATCAAGAGAGAGTGCATAATTACCTTCATCCATCAGCAGGTTGGCCTGCATTCTAAATAAATAACTTTGCCCTTTTTTATCATTCGCTTCTTCAAGCAAACGTTTTGCATCATCAAAGGTTTTGGTTGCTGACGGAAAATCTGACAGATCATAGTATCGTACAGCTTTTATAGTAAGGGCATTGCCCTTTCCCTTTGTATAGTTTAACTGATCCGAAAGACTTAATGCATTCTCTGCGAGTGAATCGGTTAGTTTGGGATCTGACCGCCGGGATTCTTTGGCCAGATCATTGAGCAGGTTGATTTTTACTGTATCGTTTTTCGTATGCGACAGCAAAAGAGTTTTCAAGCTATCTGTAACTTTGGTTTGTGCAAACAGGAAACCATAACCTGCAAACACAGCGATACTAAATAGTAAGAATTTCTTTCTCATTGGTCAGTCAGAGTTTATTTTGAATAGCCAGACAAAAGATATGATTCTTTTTATAAATTTAATTGAAAAGAAAATATAGTTCCTTCCCCTTCTTTTGTCTCCACTTTCAATTCTCCCCCATGTGCTTTAATGATGTCATAGCTTAAAGATAATCCCAATCCGGTTCCCTGCCCGGTGGGTTTGGTGGTAAAGAAAGGTTGAAAGATCTTATCCAATACTTTTTGTGGAATGCCGTTGCCATTATCAGCAACTTTTATTTCTACTTTCCCATTCACCTTTTTTGTACTTACTGAAACAGTTGGCTCATATTTTTCTGCTCCTGACTTCTTTTTTTCAGTTACTACATAAAATGCATTGGTAATAAGATTCAGGATAACCCTGCCAATATCCTGCGGAATGATATTGATGTTACCAATACTTTCATCATAATCCGTTTTCATCGTTGCATTGAACGATTTGTCTTTTGCCCGCAAACCATGGTAAGCCAATCGCAAATATTCATCCGCCAATGCATTGATATTGGTTGGTTCTTTTACTCCACTGCTGCTGCGGCTGTGCTGCAACATTCCTTTCACTATTCCATCTGCCCGTTTGCCGTGATGATTGATCTTTTCTAAATTTTGCTTTACATCATCTGCTATTGCCTTCACTTCGTCATAATTCCCTTTTGCCACCTCTTCTATCATTTCATCGATCAGCTCATTGCTTACTTCGGAAAAATTATTGACGAAGTTCAACGGGTTTTGAATTTCATGGGCAATGCCGGCGGTGAGTTCTCCGAGTGAAGCCATTTTTTCGGACTGTACTAACTGCTGCTGCGTTTGTTTCAGATCTACCAATGTTTTATCTACCTGTTGTTTGGCCGCTTCCAGTTTATTGAAATCTTCATAGCGGGCATAGGCCGTAGCAAATGCATCTGCTACAGATTGAAGCAAGTTTATTTCGTCTTCACCCAATTGGGTTGTATTGCCGACATACAACATGCCCTGCAGGAAGGGGAGGAAGTGTAAATAGAATCCCCCACGTGGAAGTGTAGCCAGGTATTGTTCCGGCGAAGCAAGGGCTCCCTGTTTTACCAATGTATGGGCAAATTCAGTAAAGGCCGCTTCATCCCAATGGTCTATATAATTTTTCTTTTCCTGCCAATGAGCAAGGATCTGTGCAATATTTCCCGGCGTATCATAAGGTAAATGAAATGCGGCGATCGCTTTTCCATCGGGTGTTGAAAGAAAAGTATGAATGAGTTTTTGCGATTCATCCATAATGAATACACCGCAGCGGATAAAAGGGATACCAAGAATAGTAAGTTCGTTCCATATCAACGGAGTGATCTTATCCAGGTCGGCAACGGTGCGCATGGAAGCGATCTCTGCACGAATACGGTCAAGAGCCGCTTGCTTTATTGCTTCCCTTGTACTGGCCTCTGCCTGTTGCAGATCGCTGAAACGGGTATAGGCTAATGAAAAGACGGAAGTGGCCCGTTGCAGCAGGTCCCAGCTTTCTGCTGATATATCGCCGGGTGATGCGGCACCCATATACCCGTTTGAAAATTTATATAAATGATAGGTCCGGTCGGGAATATTATCCCCATAAAAGCCGCTTGCACCAAATACTTTCGAATGCCCAGCGCAATAGTTGATCCATTCCTTTCTGCTGGCACCCTGCATCAAAATGGAAATTTGTTTTTTCCCGGAACGATAAAACTCAAACATCTGCCTGCCTACCCCTGTTTCGTTCAGGTCGATCGTCATGTGGTCGGCCACTAATTTCTTTTCCTGCCGGGTGTCTTTCATAGCGAACCAGCATTCTGTTTTGCCGCTTGCTTCATTGTGGATATAAATTGAACTTGTTTCTAATTCTTCCACTCCCAGCAAACCCATTTCTTTCCGGAGTACTTCTGCTACTTCGGTCAATTCATGAGGTTTTTGCATGGCCAATGCTCTTGCTCTAACTTTTTCCATGGCAGCTTCGATCCTGGCTTCTCTTGCATTGGCTTCAGCTTTTTTCAGATCAAGGAAACGGGTATATGTAAGATCAAATACACCGGCAAATCTTTCATACAACTGAATGGCTTCGGGGGTTCGTGGGTCAGGTGTGATAATACCTAACATTCCTTTTGAAAAAAATGCAATGTTCTCTAATCTCCGCTCACCAAAGATCTCCCTGCTGACAGGAGCTCCCATTCCTTTCAAAAATTGGTAGTAGCTTTCCAGTTCTTCACCCTGGAGATCTATCACAATAGATTTTTTTTGTACTTTCCATGCTGTGTACATTTTGTTCATGACGGTGGGTTCATCAATCGTGGCTTTCACTGTCATATTCATTTGAATGCCGCCATGCTGTGTAGCCCATATCTCGATCACATGCTCTTCTTCATTTACGACACCGATAAAAGTCCTTTCCGGCGATTCGCCTAAATGGTTGAGTTGCTCAAATAATACAGCGGCTGTTTCTGATAATTCATCGCTTCGCTGCATGGCCATTGTTCTTGCACGAACTCTTTCTAATGCTAATTGAATTTGTGATTCTCTTGCCTGTGCTTCGGCTTTTTGAAGGTCTAAATAACGTCTATAGGTTTGCCCGAACACTCCTGCAAAGCGTTTTAAGATCTGGGATGTTTCTGCTGATAATCTCTCCAATGAAAAAACAAATAATGTCCCTTCCTGGAAATAATAACCGTTATGAAATAGTTGGGGTGGTAGTGAAGAAAGGTCGTATTTGACAGGATAATCAGGCTGACTGTTGAGAATTCTATAGTAATTGATCAGGTCGTCGCCCTTTAAATCATAAGAAAATGAATCTTTCTTGTTCTTCCATCCGTTTAATGCGCCCCGGAACAAAGGATGAATGCTCATATCCAGGCGGCCTATGACCAGATCTGCTTTTCCCTGTACATCGGGTTTGGCAGTCCAGAGTTCCATTGGTTTTGTATCATGCATAATTCCTATTCCGCAACGATATGTTTTGATCCCCAGCCTCAGCAATTCATCAAACATAGCGGAAACAGTATCCGCTACATCCTGGCTGTTGTGCATGGCCATTGTTTTACTTCTCACTCTTTCCAATGAAGTTTCTATCTGTGCTTCCCTTGCCTGTGCTTCGGCCTGTTTCAGATCCAAAAACCGGCGGTAGGTCATCTCAAATACTTTGGTAAAGCGCAACAGCATTTCTTCCTGCATTTGGGTTAAACGCATTCCCCCGATGTTAAATAAATAACCATTTGTGAAATTGAAAGTATAGAGCACAGCCTTTTTAGGGGATACAGCTAAAAATGCATCGACGGAAAAAGTAATGTCGGTGTTATTCTTGGTGATCAATTGTTGAATATGCTCAGCAACCCAGGTTTGATGTTTCAGCGTACCTTCCTCATCCAATTCAAGCACATGAAAAGGTTCCTGCTTTTTCCAGCTTGACAAAATGGAACGCATCTCTTCCGTTTCGGTGTGGGGGAATATAAAGGGGAACGGCATGAGTTTGCCATCCACAGGATTAAGGCTATAGAAGGAAGCGTATTTTTCTTCTTCGTCAACAAAGGCATAAGAGACATTCATACTTGATATGCCCAGGGCGGATAATTCTTTAGCTACCAATTCTGCCGCATCGAGCAATTCATCTGTTTTGTGCATAGCCATTGCCCGGCTTCTTACTCTTTCCAGTGCAGCTTCTATCTGTGCTTCTCTTGCCTGTGCTTCTGCTTTTTGAAGGTCAAGAAAACGGGTGTAGGTACGTTCAAATTCAATAGCAAAGCGGGCCAGTATCTTCTTTTCATCTTCTTTTAATTCATTCTTTACCATTACACCAAAGCAGCCATATTTCATAAAAGCTTCTATGTAATATAAGCCCCCCTTAAAATATTCCGGTTTCAACTGTTCCACTCCGTCAATCAATTCACTCCAGACAGCAAAGTAATTTTCGACTGCGGCAGGTGGTACATGATATGAATAAACAGGTTCATTACTTTTCCAGTCAATAAGACATTGTGCCGTGGCGGGTTCATTCCTGTCAAGCGGATAATTGACCGCTTTACTTCTGAAAATGGCCGGAATATTTTCTGCCCAGGCAGCCCAAAAAATATGACGGTCTTTGTCTTCATCGGGAAGCCATAAAAATGAAAAGGCTGAATCGATACCAAGCAACAGCACCTGTTGGTGAAAGACCCGTAAGCTGTCATCCAGCTCATTTGAATGCTGCATGATCATACTTTGAGTACGGGTACGTTCCAAAGCCGCTTCAATCTTTGCTTCTCTTGCCTGTGCTTCTGCTTTTTGCAGGTCGAGAAAACGTGTATAGGTTTGTTGGAATACTTTTCCGAAACGCATCAGCGTATTATTATCTTCATATGTATAAGGAGTACCTGAAAAATTTTCGATGTACAGGCAAACATTGTCTAACAATACAGTTGATGCTGCAAGGCCGGGGCAACTAAAATAAAATTCCTTTGCTTGCTCCGGCAATCCAGGCACATACTCAAAAAGCTTTTGATAAAATCTGTTTTTTTCTTCAAAACTCAGATTGGTGGCAAAGAAATCCTCTCCTTTTTCTTTTGCTTCATTAAAACGATTGTAATACACAGAATCAAAATAAGGAATGGTTACCTGGGAGGGAACCCCGAGCGGGTCAGCTATCCAAATATCGTAATCATCCCTTGCCTTATAATCCATAACAAACCCTGTATGTTCAATTTTGATATTTAAGTGAACGAATTGATCATATACAACCTGGATCACCTCTTTGAGCTCTTCACTTTTTTGCATACCCATTGTTCTGCTTCTCACTCTTTCCAAAGCAGCTTCTATCTGCGCTTCTCTTGCCTGCGCTTCGGCCTTTTGCAGATCGAGAAATCTTGTATAGGTCTGTTCAAAAACTTTTGCGAAGCGTTTGAACATATCCCACATTTCTGGAACTGGTTCATAGGTAATGAACATGAGATAACCCTGAGAAAAGAAAGCACAATGGTTAACTTGAAATTTTGGAATTTGAAATCCTGTATCCTCCATACCGCCCAATACCTTTTTTACTTCGGGCAGGCTAAACATGTAGTTGTATGTTTCTTCCAATTCCTTTCCCCCGGTCTCCATTACCAGTAAATCATCACCTCTTTGCCTGGCTTCACTAATCCTTATAAAGAAAATATCTTCTGTGTGAGGCAGGTGATAAGGAGTTGCTATACTTCCATCCGGGTTACACATATTAATTGTAGCAGATCTTCCATCGGTTTGCCAGATATTAAAACCACTTGACCAGCTTTTAATACCCAGGTCTTCCAATTGCTTAAATAATAATGATGCGGCGTCCGTCAGTTCATCACTTCGCTGCATGGCCATCGTTCTTGCACGGACTCTTTCAAGGGCAAGTTGAATTTGTGATTCTCTTGCCTGTGCTTCGGCTTGCTTCAAATCATTGAAACGGGTGTAGGTGAGATCAAAGACTTTTCCGAAGCGGCTAAGTATATCTAGGTTAGCATCTGATAAGGGTACATCTCCTACAGTTTGTAATCCTCCGAAATTGCTGAACGAGAAAGAAACAACATATTTTTCCATAGCCCTCGATGCTGCCTGTGCTGCTTCAGGAACCTTTCTGAATTCTGTTTCATTAAATAAATATTCGTCGTAAACCTTTTTTTCAAGGCCTTCGAGTACATACACATATTTTGTCTTTCTTTCTTTCCATCCCTTCATCATCGCATGGTGAAAAGGATAATCCTCAAACTTCATATGATAAGAATCCGGGGCCTTATCAATGTCCGGGCTTGCCGCCCAAACCATATTTGACATGGAAGGTTCATCAATGATATTGATGATGCACCAGGTTAAAGCAAAATCAAGTTTGGTTAATTCTTTAAAAACCGTATCAACTAATTCAGACAACTCATCCGACTTTTGCATGGCCATGGCTCTTGCCCGCACTCTTTCCAATCCTAATTCTATCTGCGCTTCTCTTGCCTGTGCTTCTGCTTTTTTTAAATCATTAAAACGAGTGTAGGTGACATCAAATACATTGGCAAACCGGTCTAATAATTTTATTGCTTCCCCGGAAGCCGGCGTTTCAGAGGATATGCCCATCATCCCTGCCGAAAAAAATACGGCATTCACATGCCATGATTGTTTGCGTACCACATTTGATTCATCATAACCCTTCCTGCCGATAAGTATATTTCTCCAATGATTATAGTTCTGCAATTCCTTTCCTGTAATTGTGATTGAGAATTGTTTTTGTTTATCTAAAAAAGCTTTTTTGGCTTTCTTCATTACAAAAACTTCTTTATCCAGTTCCATGGGAAAGGAACGATCAATTTTTTCGCCTTTCAGTGTGACAAACATTTCACCCATTTTTACCTCTTCATCAAAAATGCAAATGGATACCTGGTTGGTCGTTTCCCGCAGCTGCTTAAATTGCTGGAATAAAACCAAAGTCGCATCCTGCAATTCTTCACTCTTCTGCATAGCCATTGTTCTTGCACGAACTCTTTCTAATGCTAATTGAATTTGTGCTTCTCTTGCCTGTTCTTCGGCTTTTTGCAGGTCATTGAAACGGGTATAGCTCGAATCAAAAACTTTCCCAAAACGGTGCAGTATATTAAATTTTTCATCAGAAAGTGGCTCAGTTCCCAGCACTTCCAACGCACCAAAGTTGTTGAACGATGCAGAAAATACAACCTTTTGAGGAATGGTTAATGCTGATCGTAATGTACCGGGTAAGCCGGGCGCCACATTAAAAAACCATTTTTCAAAACTGTTCTTTTCCCGGCCGCTTAATACGTAGATCCATTTAGGATCTTTTTCTTTCCACGCATGGATAATGGATTTAAAAAAAGAGTGTTGAAAGGGCGAAAAAAATATGGGCCGTGCAGGCTTGTTCATTTCAGCGCTGGTTACCCATAGTTCATTGGTGGATAATTCAGGTTTATTGATCCAGATAATACAACTGGTAATTATAAAATCAAGCTGTGTTAATTCTTTAAATACAACGGTTACCAGTTCAGCCAGTTCATCAGAATTCTGCATAGCCATTGCCCTTGCTCTCACTCTTTCCAAAGCCAGTTCAATTCTTGCTTCTTTGGCCTGCACCAGGGCTTGTTCAATATCCAGATACCTTGTATAAGCCAGTTCAAATACATTCAGGAAACGATTGAATAAACTCAACTCATCTTTATTCAATGGCGAATAGGTGGAAATACCCAGGGCAACAGGTCCCAGTGAATGCCAGTAATAGTTCAATGAGCGGGCTTTTTCCAAAAACCGGTCAATAAACACATTGGTTGTTTTCTGATACACTAACCAATCTTTGACTTTTTGGCCTTTAATATGGGTAATATAAAATTCACCCTTGCCTGTCAGCATTTTTGCCGCAAAAGCTTTAGCTATTTTATGATCGGTATAAATGGTCTCGGTAATAAATGTTTTATGATGCCGGGCATAGTATTGATAATTCATGTAAGTGCCCTTGTTCACATAAAAGATGGCTGTTTGCACATTGCGTATATCTTTTACACTCAATGACTGTAACTGAAGAGAAATGGTTTTGCATACATCCAGCATATCAGCCGGTTCTTTCATACCCATAGCAATAGTCCGTACTTTTTCCAAAGCTGTTTCAATTTCCAGTTCACGGTTTTTTTGTTCAAGTTCAATAGTGCGGCGCTTTACTGCTTCCCGGAGCTGCTGGTTTTCTTTTTTTATTTTTTCCGCCCCTAACTGTTCGCCTTCTTCTGCTCTTGCATCAGGCAATGAGCCATGCTGGTGAATGATCTTCCAGTTATTTCCTGTTTTATGGAACAGTGTTGATAAGCGGCCATGGCTGTAAAAAGCCCATTTTTTATCTGACAAAAAATAAAAATCCATTTGCTCATTGACCAGGATATTATTGTCAACGAGCCTCAGACTGATTTTCCTGTTTCTCATTTCCGCTTTCCCGGTCAACTGGCTGGCTGTGGCCGTATAAAATCTTACAGCCGATTTCCTGTTGGTGAATACCTCATTTTTTGAAGAACCGATCAATTGGATGTTTTCATCCATCATGGAGGCAAAAGTTTTCATATCTCCATGGAGATAAGCATCCCAATAAGCATTGTACGCTTTCAGGATCTCCTGTTCCAGTTTTTTTGTGAGTTTCATTTATTACTGATTGACCGGCATGCTGATGATAAAAACTGTTCCTTCTCCTTCCTTTGTTTCCACTTTCAATTCACCACCATGTGCTTTTACAATATCATAACTCAGAGATAAACCTAATCCCGTCCCTTGTCCTGTAGGTTTGGTGGTAAAAAAGGGCTGAAAGATCTTATCCAATACTTTTTGTGGAATACCGTTACCATTATCTTTTACATACACATCAATTTTATCATTCACCTTTTTGGTGCTGACTGTTACAACCGGTTCATATCCCTCCATATTGAGTTTCTTCTTTTCTGTAACCACATAAAATGCATTGGTGATAAGATTAAGAATAACACGGCCCATATCCTGAGGCATGATTTTTATCAACCCGATACTTTCATCGTAATCTGTTTTCATGGCTGCATTAAATGATTTGTCTTTGGCTCTTAATCCATGATAGGCTAATCTCAGGTATTCATCAGCTAAAGCATTAATATCAGTTAATTCTTTTACACCACTGCTGCTGCGGCTGTGTTGCAGCATTCCTTTTACAATGCCGTCTGCCCGTTTGCCATGGTGGAGTATTTTTTCCAGGTTTTGTTTTACATCATCAGCAAGGGTTTTTGCTTCCTCTGTATTACCATTATCCAGTTCCGTTTTCATTTCATCCAGCAACTCATTGCTTACTTCTGAAAAATTATTGACGAAATTCAACGGGTTCTGTATCTCATGGGCAATGCCTGCAGTGAGCTCACCGAGGCTGGCCATTTTTTCTGAATGGATCAATTGTGCCTGTGCAGATTTCAGGTCATTTAAAGTTTGTGTAAGTGTTCTGTTCGATTCTTCGATGGCAGCTGATTTTTTTTGCAGGTCTTCAATACTTTCTTCCAGCATTACTGATAAGGTATGACGGTCTTTCTCCAGCCGTTCCAGCTTAAACTCGGTCATTGTTTGTGTTTTATCTGCATCTTTAATTGCCTTCAAAAGCAATTCTTTTTCCGCATCACTTAGTTCTGCAGCGTTCGTAACCAGATCATATATGATCTGAAATTTGGGGTTCATTTTATTTTTCTTTTAGAATAGCCAGCGAACAGGTCATGTTGTGAAATTCATGTGTGCTTTTTTCCACCCGGCCTATTTCTCCAAAACAAAAAAATCCGGCCATTGGTGCTTTCCAGATTTCTTTTATGCCATTTATCTCATCACTTACAAAAGGGCCTAATGAAACCTGCCGTCCTGCGCAGGAAAACATGATCAATGCATCTGCCTCTTTTTGTTCATTTTTATATTGTGTAAATTCTCTCAGGGCTTCATCTATCACTTCAAACCCCGGCAGCATGGAGAGCCTTATTTTTGATCCCTGAGGTAAGCTGCCTGCAAATACAATTGAATGGTCGTCGGGGTTTGCATACATCGGAGTTCGCATAACGGCATGTTTATTTTCCCGCTGCAGCTGCAATTGGAAATTGGCGCTTAAGATTACATTTGAAATATCCGGGCCAAAAAAATCCTTTACACCCGTATACCTGGAAATAAATTGCAAAGCCGGTTCATTATCTATTGTATAAAGTATATTGCCGTTACTATGTGTGACAGTATGGTCAATACCTACGGGTCTCCATCCCCCTATGGCCATTCCACTCAAACTGATTTTATCTTCATCCAGGATCAGGGCAATTAATCCATTATCCGTTAAGCCGTCATTCGAGAAAACATAGGTGCGGACCATTTTCAAACTGTCGGCGGCCATACCCCCGAACAAAGTAGTGCCCTTGCCACAAACATTCCCGATTCCATCCACAATTTCATCTCCATCTGCTGTGATGCCACCTGATACAATGAGAAATGCCGGTTTGCGGAATGCTGCAAGGCCAGCCCTGCCGATTTCCTCAGCAATTTCTTTGGTGGTTCCTTTTCCTGCTGTTGCCAGTTTCAATTGAAAATATTCCTGTTTGATTTCAAGCAGTAAGATGACAACAGAGTTTGTTTCGATTTCACCATCCGTAAAATTGCTGCCGGAGGAAGTGCCAAAAACCTGGATCCCTTTTTCAGATAAAACAGAACATACTTCTTCATGTGCCAGTTCAGCTTCAAGAAAAACGATAGCAACAGTTGGTTTAAAACCATCTGCCATGGCTGTAGCCAACGCAGCTCTTACCTCCGCTGCATTTTTTCCTTTAATTGATTTTGCTTTCATAACTTTCTTTCCTGGATGAATTATTGATTTTTTGAATAATATCTGAGCATTGAAAGATAACAAAAAATCCCGGCCTTAAAGCCAGGATCATTTTCATCTGTCATCTATCAGTTATCATCTAAGCTACCGCCTTCTTCACCAAATCCGCCGCTTCACTTAATAAAATAGCCGATTGAACTTTCAACCCGCTTTCATCAATCAGTTTCTTGGCTTCAACAGCATTGGTGCCCTGCAAACGAACAATGATGGGGATCTTTATATTTCCCAGATTTTTATACGCATCAATAACACCCTGCGCCACCCGGTCGCAGCGGACAATACCACCAAAAATGTTGATAAGGATGGCTTTTACATTCGGGTCTTTTAAAATGATCTTGAAACCGGCTTCCACCGTCTGAGCATTGGCGGTACCACCAACATCCAGGAAGTTGGCCGGTTCACCACCACTGAGTTTGATCATATCCATGGTGGCCATGGCCAAACCGGCGCCATTTACCATACAACCCACGTTGCCGTCCAGTTTTACAAAGTTCAGGTTGTATTTACCCGCTTCCACTTCGGTTGGGTCTTCTTCTGAAATATCTCTCAGGGATGCCAGGTCTGCATGGCGCATCAATGAGTTTTCATCGAGACCCATTTTGCAATCCACGGCAATTATTTTATTATCGGCTGCTTTAAAGAGCGGGTTAATTTCCAGCATGGAACAATCCAATCCTGTATATGCATTGTACAGATTGCTGACAAACTTCACGCAGTTCTTAAATGCTTCCCCGCTTAACCCCAGGTTAAATGCGATCTTTCTCGCCTGGAAACCCTGCAAGCCACCGGAGGGATGCACCCATTCTTTAAAGATTTTTTCCGGGGTATTATGCGCCACCTCCTCAATATTCATTCCGCCTTCAGTGCTGTACATGATCACATTCTGTCCTTTGCTGCGATCCAATAATATGGAGAGATAAAATTCTTTTCTTTCACTGGGGCCATCGTAATACATGTCCTGTGCCACAAATATTTTATTTACCACTTTACCGGCAGGTCCTGTTTGTATCGTTACTAAGGTACCGCCCAGTATTTTACGGGCAAATTCCTGAATGTCTTCCAGCGATTTGGCCACTTTAACCCCGTTGATACCGGTTTCTTTAATAGTGCCTTTGCCCCGGCCACCGGCATGTATCTGTGCTTTTACAATGGCAAACTTGTTTCCTGTTTGTGTCTTTATCTGGCGGTAAGCATCTTCGGCTTCCTGCACGGTAGTGCAGGCAAAACCTTCCTGTACGGGCACATTGTATTTTTTCAATAATTCCTTGGCCTGGTATTCATGGAGATTCATCAGAGAAAGTTTTGAGGCGAAGATAAGAGATTTAGTCAGGAGTCATGAGCCGTTAGCCATTAGCCAGGAGTCGGGACTAAGTTTTATCTTACACTTATGAATCGGTTAGTTTGTTTTTTCCTTTTGTTTTTATTCTCCTGCCAATCAATAAAAAAAATGCACTGGCCCGTACGAAATTCATCAACTACCGGTAATGAATTCTACCACCAGGCATTTGCCATGAAGTGGGCGGCAAGAGATTCATTTGCCCTGAAAGAAATTCTCGCAGGAAATGTTCCGGGGTTTCTTAAAAAATTTTATGCTATCCATGTTTCGATCACTGATTCATCAACCGGTAAAACTACCAGGGCCATTTATTATGTATCACCGGATTATTTAAGCATCGGTAATGATAAAGATTGGGCAAGAATAAACATTACCCCGTTGGCAGCGCAAAGAATTGCCGACAGCTTTTATTGTTTTTTGCCAACGAGAAAGATGGTGGATGATATTTATAAATCGGCGGCAGTAAAATTAGAACCGGTGCCAATGTATGCCTTCCGGGACAGCAGCCCCACCATGTGGCATCATCACTTAATTGTGGAGGGGCAGCGGAGAGGAAGAAAGGGATTGATCGCCGGTATTCAGAAAGATGTAGTGATCAGTGGAAAAATATCAAGAGACCCCAGGACCGACCGGGTTGCTATTTATGGCTGGCATAAGTTGGATGGCAAACCTATCCAGCCCTTATACACCGGGCATATTTACTGGTGGGTGGATTATAGCCAGGGCATACGATTGGTATATCGTAAAATTAAAGTAGAGGGGAAATGGATGGATTATATTGATGTGCTGAAAGATCCTCACTTGCAAAAACTCTTATGTGATGAAGAGTTTTGTGATTTCTACCGCTATAATTATTGAGCACGAAATAAAGGCAGGCTTAAAGTGACATAAATTTCCAATTATTTAAGGTTAACACAGTTCTTACTTCACACTTCCTGCTTTTTTCAGTACGTTTGCCGCCCATCTTTTTAGCATGAGCAACAAAAAAATAATGAATGAATTGAAGGAATCCGTAAAATTCCTCCGGAAACAATATAAATCGGTGCCGCAGGTGGGCATTGTACTGGGCAGTGGCCTTGGAAATTTTACAGAAGAGATCACCGTGGAAAAAGAAGTGTCATATGAAGACATACCCCATTTCCCCGTTTCAACAGTGGAAGGCCATAAAAGCAAACTCATTTTCGGGAAACTGAGTGGTAAAACGGTTGTGGCTATGGCTGGCCGTTTCCATTATTATGAAGGATACAAGGCACAGGATGTTGTATATCCTATACGGGTGATGAAGTTGCTGGGAATTGAAACATTATTGTTGTCCAATGCCGCCGGAACTGTAAATCCTTCTTATAAGGTTGGCGACCTGATGATCATTAAAGACCATGTGAGTTTCTTTACTCCTAATCCATTGGTCGGAAAAAACCTGGCTGAATTTGGCCCGCGGTTTCCGGATATGAGTGAACCCTATAAAAAACATTTGATCCGGAAAGCAAAGGACATTGCGGCTAAAAATAATTTTGAGGTGAAGGAAGGAGTATATGTGGCTGTTATAGGACCAACATTTGAAACAAGGGCCGAGTATAAATTAATTCATATTCTCGGCGGCGATGTGGTGGGAATGAGTACCGTGCAGGAAGCCATTGTTGCGAATCATATGGGTCTGCAGGTGTTTGCCATCAGTGTGGTTACTGATACAGGCTTAGGGGAAGAAGAAAATAAGATCACCCATGAAGAAGTATTGGAAGCAGCCAAACAGGCTGAACCAAAGCTCGCCACTATCTTTAAAGAACTGGTGGCCGCTCTATAATTACTGCTCATTACGAAGTCCCGCTTTTGGCGGGACGAAGTATTAACAGTTTTTATACCTGATTGTACTTCGCAGTCCTGTTGCAAACGGGGCGAATCAGTACCTTTGCGGAGCTTATTTTGCAAAGGTTTTTTATTGTCATACACTAATTTTTTCGTTGCTGGCAAAAAAGTTTACATACCTGCTGTTTACCGCTCTTCTTATTTTTTCCGTTTTGGCGGATGCACAGGAGCCTGTTTTACGTGGAGCCGGAAACAAAATAAGACAGTTGGGCGGAGCCGGCAGAAGGAGTGGGGGCCTGGGCGAAACAGACAGCCTGCGTCACAGAAATAAACTCGAGGATTCAATTACGATCAGTTTTCGCTACCTGGATTCTGCGGGAACTTATAAACTGGATTCTTCTATTAACGATTTTACAAGCCGTTTCCCGGTCCCGGCTACCCATATTAATTTGGGAAACCTTGGCACTGCTTCCCGTTCCCTTTTGTTTTCACCCGATTTTTCAGCAGGATTTGACCCCGGTTTTCATGCATTGGATATATATAAATGGAAGATGGAAAAAGTCAGGTTCTTTAATACGACAAGACCCTACTCATCCATCACGTATCAATTGGGAAGCAGGGTGGAGCAAATGATTGAGCTGCTGCACACGCAAAATATTAAACCCAACTGGAATTTTTTGTTTCAATACCGCCTGATAAATTCGCCCGGGTTTTTTAAGAACCAGAAAACCAATCACAACAATTACCTGCTGAGTTCCTGGTTCCAGTCAAAGAACAAGCGGTATACTAATTATTTTGTATTGCTGGCCAACAAATTACAATCATCTGAAAACGGTGGTATCCGGGATAATGAGAATTACCTCGATAATACTATTTATAAGGACAGGTTCAATATTCCGACAAAGCTTGGAGGGGATGAAGTGTTTTCATCAAACTTTTTCAGCACGAAGATATCCACGGGCAATAAGTACACTGAATTCACCCTTTTGATCCGGCAGCAATATCATTTGGGCAGGAAGGATTCACTGGTTACCGATTCAACAGTTGTTCCTTTATTTTATCCGCGGATCCGGTTCGAACATAGTTTTTCACTCAGCAACCTGAGGTACAATTTTGTTGACCTGGCACATGCAGCGAATACAGGGGCTTATTATGTTCCCGATTCTGTTTACTATCAAACATATTACAGATACACTTTACTGAATGACACATTTTCACTGCAGGATAAGTGGCAGGAGATACTCAATGATTTTTCCATTTACCAGTTTCCGGATGCCAAAAACCTGCAGCAGTTCATCAGGGTGGGGGTCATGGTACAAAACTTACGGGGAGAGTTTGCCACACAGAAAAAATCTTTTTTCAATACGGCGGGGCATGCCGAATACAGGAACAAGACCCGCAACCAACTGTGGGATATTGAAGCCAGCGGTAAATTATTTTTTACAGGGCTGAATGCCGGCGATTATGATGCTCATATCAGCCTCCAACGGTTATTGGGGAAAAAGATCGGCTCTTTCAAGGTAGGTTTTGAAAATGCAAGCCGCACCCCCTCTTTTATTTTTGACAGCCGCAGCAGCTTTTATTTACTTCCGGCGGCAGTGAATTTTAAAAAAGAAAATAGTACGCATCTTTTTGCTTCTTATTTTTTGCCATCGTTTAAATTCCAGCTAACCGGTCATTATTATTTGCTCACCAACTATACTTATATCACCAATTATGATCAGTTACAGCAGGAAAGTTCCATATTCAATGTGATGCAGATCGCTTTGCAAAAAACGATTGAGCTTGGAAAACACTGGAACTGGCATGCAGAAGTTTATTTTCAGCAGGTAATTGGCAATGCCCCGGTAAATGTCCCGGCCATTTATACCCGGAACCGCATAGCTTATGAAGGGACCCTCGGGTTTAAAAATTTAGATATTGCAATGGGGGTGGAGCTTCGCTATCGTTCGTCCTATAAAGCAGATGGCTATTCGCCGCTATTGGGGCAGTTTTTCCATCAGGACAGTATTACAATAAGCAACGATTTACCTGACATTTCAGCCTATGTGCATTTCAGGATCAAACCATTTAAAGCTTTTATCAGGCTCGAAAATCTGAATGCTGCAAGAAACATGGGCGGTTTTGGGTTTACCAATAATAATATAGTTGCTCCTGGCTATCCCTTGCCGGGTTTGCAGATCAGGATCGGTATCTATTGGGGTTTTGTTAATTGATGCACAATTCATTACCATTCGTAAAATTCTGCAGAAATACTACTGGTAATAATTGAAATTTGCTGTTACCTTTGTATTGCCGTGAAAAAGTTAATGGCTTCTATATCACTTGCCTTTTACCTTGCAGTAAGCTGCGGGGTAGTTGTTAATTATCATTACTGCATGAACCGCCTTGCATCCACCCAGCTGTTTGCAACGGAAAAGAAATTTTGCAACAAATGCGGGATGCACACTAAAAAATCCAATGGATGCTGCCATGATGAAGTAAAGGTGGTTAAGCTGGTTCAGGATCAGAATACAATTTCAGGCTTTGTTTACAACCTTCCTTCCATTGATGCGACGATCAATGTCCCTTCTGAATTTATTGCCGCTTCTTTTTATAATATTGATGAACAAAGACATTTTCACAATCATTCCCCTCCTTTGTTATCTGCACAGGACACCTACCTGCAGATCAATGTTTTCAGGATTTAAGATTATACAGGATTTTTGAGGTCATTCCGGTAGTTGCCGGAATACCAGCGTTTATTTGTATTTTGTAACCTGATTTTATAATCTTAAATAAATAATCATGAAAACGTTGAAAATATTTTCCCTTGCTGCATTATTCATGTCTTTTGCCAGTGTGAGCTTTGCCCAGACAAATACTGAAACCCTTAAGGTTTCCGGTAATTGCGGCATGTGTAAGAAAAAAATAGAAAAGGCTTCCAAAGATGCCGGCGCCACCTATGCATTGTGGGATAAGGACACAAAGATCCTTACTGTTAAATACAACAGCTCATCCACCAATACGGCTAAAATTGAAAAGAAAATTGCAGGTGTTGGTTATGATACACCCAATTTCAAAGCAACAGATGAAGCCTATAAAAAACTGGATGAATGCTGCCAGTATGAAAGAGAAGGAATAACAAAAGATAAAACCTGCTGCGGTGATAAATGCGAAATGAAGGATGGCAAGTGCAAAGACGAAGCTGCCTGCAAAGAAAAAGGTTGCTGCAAGGACTCGGAAAAATGCAAAGAAATGGGTTGCTGCGGTCATGAAAAATCCATGGCTGCCAATGCTAAGATGCCCGCCCGGATGACCGGTTCGGACGGGGATTGCTGCAAAAAAGGAGCTGACGGAAAAACAGCCATGAATTGCAGCAAGGACGATAAAGGAGGCTGCTGCAGCAAAAAAACTGATACACAGCAATAAGAGTTAAAAGCTTTTGTATGAAAAAAGGATTATTTTTTATAATAGTAACCTTGTTTGCCGTTCAGTTGCAGGCGCAATTCAGCAAAGCTACATTACAGGCAACCGGTCTGACCTGTGCTATGTGCAGTAATGCTATAAATAAAGCATTACAGAAAGTTTCTTTTGTAGAATCAGTAAAGCCGGATATCAAAAATTCATCTTTCGACATTGTATTCAAAAAAGATGCTGAAGTTAATATTGATGCTTTGAAAGATGCGGTGGAGGATGCAGGCTTTTCGGTCGGCAGTCTCAAACTGACAGGCAGGTTTACTGAAGTGGGGATTGAGAATGATAAGCATGTTAGGATCGGGAATGAAACTTTTCATTTCCTGAATGTGAGCAGCCAGGTGCTGAACGGGGAGAAAACGATCACCGTGTTGGATAAGAACTTTGTGACAGAAAAAGTATTCAAGAAATACAGTACTGCCACAAAGATGAGTTGCATGCAGTCAGGTAAGACCGCTTCCGGTGAAAGGGTATATCATGTTACTATTTAATTTTTTGATGTTTCTCTCCTCCACGGTTGGGGGGAGAGAAACTTTTAAAATTTGGCAGAATGATAAATTTGAAAAAATATTTTTTGATCGCTTTAGTATCCTTCAGCATAGCGCAGGTAAAAGCACAGATCAGGCAGGGATATGATGCGCCGGATATTGCTTTGCCAACAGTCAATGGTGACAGCATCCGGCTTTCATCACTGAGAGGAAAGGTGGTATTGCTGGATTTCTGGGCCTCCTGGTGCGGACCCTGTCGCAGTTCCAATAAGCAACTGACAAAAATTTATCCCAAATACAAAGCAAAGGGCTTTGAAATATTCAGCGTTTCATTAGATGAGGATAAAGAAAAATGGAAAGCTGCCATAAAAAAAGATAAGATAAACTGGCTGCAGGTGAATGACGATGGGGGCAAATGGAATGCGCAGACCGCTATTAATTGGAATATCGAGGCTATTCCCACTTCCTACCTGATCGATAAAAATGGCAAACTCGTAGCGATGGACCTGGAGGGAAAAGAACTGGAAAAAGCATTGAAAGATCTTTTAGAGGACTGATAAAACAGGGTTATGAAAAAATGGGTTACCCTTATTATTCTTTTCTTTCTTTTTAGTAGAGGAAATGCGCAGGAGCTTTATGTTTTTACGGAGCCTGCTTCCAATATGCCCGCACATGCTGTCAGCGTTAAACTTACTGATCATTTTGTTACCAATGATAAGATCTACGGCCGGTTTTCGCAACGCTTCATGCCACAGTTGATGTTTGGTTTCAGTAAAAAATTCATGGTTCATATCGGGGCTACGATAAGCAATATGCATACGGCTTCTTTCAGGTATGAGTCTTTTAACCTTTATGCCAGGTATCGTTTCTTTTCGCATGATGAAATTCATAAGCATTTCCGGATGGCGGTATTTGCAGAAGCAAGTGATACCAGGGCCCCTTTTCACTATGATGAAATTACTTTAATGGGAGATAAGAGCGGCGTGGAGTTGGGGCTGATCGCCACACAACTCTGGCACAAACTGGCTTTGTCAGGAACGATCGCCCATGTGCAGGTATTGGATCAATCAAGAAAAAGTGATGTGATCTATGTTCCGGCCCGGGCCTATGAGTCTATGAACTATACTTTATCGGCCGGTTATCTTTTATTTCCGAAAGAATACACGGACTATAAACAGGTGAATATTAATTTTTATACTGAATTGCTGGCAGAACAGACGCTGGATATAAAGAAACATTGCGTTGACCTGGCCCCGGCCCTGCAATTTATATTCAACAGTAATGCGAAACTGAATATCGGTTATCGTTTCCAGGTAAGCGGCAATATGGCGAGAATGTCCACCAACAGCTGGCTGCTGAGTTTTGAGAGAACTTTTTTAAATGCATTAAAACGAAGTAAATAGGTATTAATAGCCGCCAAACTGATTTGTTAAGAAATATGACTAAAAAAGATTATATCTTTATATTCCTTAAGAGCAAATGAAAAAAATCATCATTGCCATAGTTGCCTTTTTTTACCTGGTTATCAGCAGCGGGTTTACAGTGCATATGCATTATTGCATGAACAAGCTTGCCGGCTGGGGCTTATTTCATTCAGATAAAGATAAATGTGGCATTTGTGGCATGCATAAAGGTGATACAAAAGGCTGTTGCAAGGATGAACATAAAGCGGTGCGATTTATCAATGATCAGAAAGTTACTGATAACAGTTTTGTGAATACCCCGCCGCTTGCCCAGGCATTGCACATATACATCGTTTCAGGATATTCAATCATAGACCTGCAACCTGAATACTATGAGTTCCATGATCTTCCACCACCATATCTGCTAAGTATTCCTGTATTTATTCGTAATTGTAATTTCCGTATTTGATTTTCCTTCTGCTGTTGTAAGCCGGGCAATTTTTTGCCGGGTTAATGGTATTTCTGTATGCCATGGTATTGTAATTATTCACTTCATATTAAATTAAATAAAATGAAATCTTGTAAAATGCTGATGATCGCAGCTTTAACCTTCTTGTCTGTTTCAGTTAATGCACAAACAAAGACCGATACCATAAAAGTATATGGGGAATGCGGGATGTGTAAAAACCGGATCCAGAAAACATTAAAAATTGAGGGTATTACCAGCGCTGCCTGGGATACTGAAACCAAACTTCTGGTAGTTGCATATGATGCGTCTATAATAAGCAATGATGATATACAAAAGAAAATTGCAGCTGTTGGCCATGATACTGAAAAGTACACAGCGGACGATAAAGTGTATGAAAAACTACCCGGTTGCTGTCATTACGAACGGAAAAAGGCTGATAAGAAAGAGGAAAACATCAATCAATAATCACATTGACCTTTAAACAGAAAAATTAACAATGAAAAAGATATTATTCAGTGTATTATCCTTGGGCGCCATACTTTTTACTGCCTGCAACAATGGAGGAAGTAAAAATGAAAAGGATGGGCAGGACATGAGCACAATAAAAAAGGATTCTGTCCAACCAGTAACTGCAACGGATGATAAAGACGTAAAGGCTGTTGCAGTGACTTATACCAATGTAGATGTAAAGGCAGCTGCCTCTATTAAGGAAATTGTAGACAATTATCTGCATATAAAAAATGCACTGGCCAATGATAATGGTAGCGAAGCAGCCAGTGGGGCAAAAGCAATGGGAGAAGCCATCGGTAAACTCGATAAATCTTTATTAACAGCAGAACAAAAGACTGCTTACGATAAAAATGAAGAAGAACTGAAAGAACATGCGGAGCATATAGCAAAGAACGGTGATAAGATTGAACACCAGCGTTTACACTTTGCAATGATGAGTGAAGTGGTGTATGAGTTAGTGAAAGATTTTGGAGCAGGCATTCCGCTGTATCATATTCATTGCCCGATGGCGAGAGATAACCAGGGAGCCATGTGGATAAGTGAAACAAAAGAAGTAAAGAACCCTTACTTCGGTGCGAAGATGCTTACCTGCGGTACAGTTGAAGAAGTGATTAAGTAATATTAAAAGAAAAACATGGTTCGGAAATTAATTGAACTGGCTTTGCGCAACAGGTTTGTTGTGCTGATTCTTTCAGCCTGCCTGTTTGCGTGGGGTATTTATTCCATCCGCCAAAACCCGATAGATGCCATTCCGGATTTGAGTGAGAACCAGGTGATCGTATTCACAGAGTGGATGGGACGCAGTCCGCAGGTGATAGAGGATCAGGTGACTTACCCGTTAGTGAGTAACCTGCAGGGCATTCCAAAGATTAAGAACATTCGTGGCTCATCCATGTTCGGGATGAGTTTTGTATATGTGATTTTTGAAGATAATGTTGACATCTATTGGGCAAGAACAAGAGTGCTGGAACGGCTGAATTTTGCACAGCGTTTATTACCGCAGGGGGTAACACCATCACTTGGTCCTGATGGTACAGGGGTAGGTCATATCTTCTGGTATCACCTGGATGCACCTAAAATGGATCTGGGAGAACAAAGGGCCTTACAGGATTGGTATATCAAGTTTGCGCTGCAAACAGTATCAGGAGTGGCTGAAGTGGCATCCTTTGGCGGTTTTGAAAAGCAGTATCAGTTGGTTGTTGACCCGGTGAAGCTTCAATACTACAATATCTCCCTGATGGATGTGATGAGCAAAGTAAAAGCCAATAACAATGATGTAGGCGGCAGAAAATTTGAAATGGCGGATATGGCCTACATTATTCGTGGCCTGGGATATATTAAAAGCAAAGAAGATGTAGAGAATATTGCATTGAGTAATTACAACGGCATACCGGTTAGGGTAAAAGATATTGGAAGTGTTCAAATGGGAGGCGATTTACGCCTCGGCATTTTTGATGCGGATGGAAAAGGTGAAGTAGTAGGTGGTATTGTTGTAATGCGCTATGGGGAAAATGCCGATAAAGTGATTAAGGCAGTAAAAGAGAAAATGAAAGAAGTGGAAAAAGGGTTGCCTGAAGGAGTAACTTTTAAAACATCTTACGATCGCAGCACGTTGATTGAAGAGGCGGTTCAATCAGTAAAAGGAACATTGATTGAAGAATTGATTGCTGTATCAATCATCGTTATCCTCTTTCTTTTCCATTGGCGCAGTGCATTGGTCATACTTATACAGTTACCTATTTCAGTGGCCATTGGTTTTATTTTACTGGAAATCTTTGGCATTTCTTCAAACATCATGTCATTGACAGGTATTGCTCTTGCCATCGGAGTAGTGGTGGATGATGGTATTGTAATGGTTGAAAACAGCTACCGGCATCTGAGTGAAGCTCAAACAGAAAAATTGAAGTCATCCAATAAAAACTAATCATGGCTAAATGGTTCAAACGAAATAAAGACACGTTGACAGCAGAAGAAAGGATGACTATTATAATGAAAGCCTCCAAACAGGTAGGTCCCGGGGTATTTTATTCTACCATTATTGTAGTGGCTTCTTTTCTGCCGGTATTTCTGCTTACAGGCATGGAAGGAAAATTATTTCACCCGTTGGCATGGACAAAAACATTTATCCTCCTGGTGGATGCTTTCCTGGCCATCACCTTAGCACCGGTTTTAATTTCATTTTTTCTTAGAGGAAGGATGAAACCCGAAAGCGCCAACCCCATTACAAGAACATTAGAGAGAATTTATACACCTATATTAAAATGCTGTTTGCGTTGGAAAAAAACAACGATTGGAATAAATCTCATCGCATTAGCTGCCGGGATATTTATGATGACCCGTCTTGGTTCTGAATTTATGCCCCCTTTAGATGAAGGTTCTTTGTTGTTCATGCCGGTAACCTTACCCGATGTTTCCAACTCGGAGGCAAAGCGGTTACTACAGGTACAGGATAAAATAATCCGTACCGTTCCCGAGGTTTTGCATGTTTTGGGTAAGGCAGGCAGGGCCAATACGGCAACAGATAATTCCCCGATCAGTATGATTGAAACTATTATTCTGCTGAAACCAAAATCAGAGTGGAGGAAGGGGATGACAAAAGACGGTATCATCAATGAATTGAATGGAAAGTTACAGATCCCCGGGGTGACAAACGGATGGACACAACCCATCATTAACCGCATCAATATGCTGTCGACGGGTATCCGTACAGATGTGGGATTGAAAGTATATGGGCAGAATCTTGATACTATTTATGCTTTTGCCCAAACCATAAAAAAGCAACTGGAAGGAATTGATGGTGTAAAAGATCTGTATGTAGAACCCATCACCGGCGGCAAGTACATTGATATTATTATCAAGCGGGATGAAATTGGTCGATATGGTTTGAGTGTGGATGATGTAAATGCTGTTATTGAAAGTGCATTGGGTGGAATGAAGCTGACAACAACCATCGAAGGCCGCCAGCGTTTTTCTGTGAATGCCCGGTATGGACAGGACTTCCGGAATAATCTTCAATCCCTGAAAAGGCTGCAGGTGCAAACCATGGACTACGGCCCCATTCCATTAGAAGCAGTGGCGGATATAAAATTAAGTGATGGTCCTCCCATGATTAATTCAGAAAACGCAATGTTGAGAGGAACAGTATTGTTTAATGTAAGGGAAAGGGATTTGGGAAGCACGGTGAAAGAGGCACAAAAAAAGTTGAACCAGATGATAACAAAATTACCCAAAGGATATTTCCTGGAATGGAGCGGTCAATGGGAAAACCAGATCAGGGCGAACAGAACACTTAAGATGATATTGCCGGTAGTGATACTCATCATATTTATGGTGCTTTATGTTACTTATCACTCCATCAAAGAAGCAATTGTTACCATGATAACTGTTCCCTTTGCATTGATCGGTGGTGTATTTATGGTGTATTTCTATGGTGTGAATTTATCAGTGGCAGTAGCAGTTGGCTTCATTGCCTTATTTGGTATGGCCATAGAAACAGCTATGCTCATGACAATATACCTGAATGAAGCTATGGAGAATATGGTAGCCAAACATGGTAATTCCAAAGCAACACTTACACCAGCCATTATCAGGGAGTTTGTAATACAGGGGGCAGCCAAAAGACTTCGCCCGAAACTGATGACGGTATCAGTAGGTTTATTTGGATTGATTCCCATTTTATGGGCCACCGGTGTGGGGAGTGACATTATGCGGCCTATTACCATACCACTGATTGGCGGAACCATTACTTCCACCATTTATGTATTGCTGATCACCCCCGTAATTTTTGAAATGATAAAAGAACGGGAATTAAAAAGAAAAGGGAAGGTCGAATTAATTGATGTTAAAGAATAAACGGATATGGAGATTATACTTACATCAACCATAGCATGCCCTTATTGCGGACACCGGAAGCAGGAAGAAATGCCTACCGATGCCTGTCAATTTTTTTATACCTGTGAAAAATGTAACACAGTTTTAAAACCAAAGCAGGGTGATTGTTGTGTGTTTTGTTCTTATGGTTCAGTGCGATGTCCGCCCGTTCAAAAAGGTAAAAACTGTTGCACTTAAAATTTATACTATGAAGAGAATGTTTTTCATATTGGCAATTTTTCTCCCGGGAAAATTTCTAACAGCACAAACCCTGAAGTTGGATGCTATCATGGATAGTATCATAGCCTCGCATCCTTCTGTAAAAATGTACGATGCTGAAATAAGATCAATGGATGCTGCAGCAAAAGGCGCCAAAAGCTGGATGCCGCCGGAACTTAATACGGGGCTATGGATGGTTCCATATAATCCTAATTTATGGAAGAAGAGTGACATGGGAGCAACCGGTATGGGGCAATATATGCTGGGCGGTCAGCAGATGTTCCCCAGCAAAAAGAAACAGAACGCAGATGCTGCTTATATGGAGGCCATGTCTTCTGTAGAAAAAGAAAAAAAGAACGCCACGCTTAATGAACTGGTAAGCGAGGCCAAACTGTATTACTATGAATGGATAATTCTGAAAAAGAAATCAGTGGTACTGGAGGAAAATGAAAAGCTGCTTGATTTTATGATCAAGAATGCGGAAATACGTTATAAAAATGGTTTGGAAAAGATCAGCGCCTATTACAAGGCAAAAGCAGCCCTGGGCAATATAAAGAACATGCAATTGATGCTTGAAAACGATATCACGGAAAAACGTATCCGCCTTAACTCGCTGATGGGAAGAAACAGCATGATAATTTTTGAGATTGATACCACTTACCTGTTAAATGATTATTCAACACTTGTATTTGACAGTACGCTATTTTACAATAATCGCAGCGACTTTAAAGTCATTGATAAGAATATCAACCTTACCTGGCTGAAACAGGAAACAGAAAGGCTGAGCCTGAAACCACAGTTTGGCATCCGGTACGATCACATGTTTGGCTTTGGCGGCCTTCCCATGCAGTACACTATCATGGGAATGGTTAAAATACCAATGGCCAGATGGTCTTCCAGGATGAATAAAGCCAATATTGAAAGCCTGAAGTGGAAAGCGGAAGCGTTGCAATCACAAAAAGAAATGATGCTGAATGAATACAGTGGTATGGCTTATGCCATGCGTAATGAAATTGAATTAAAGAAAAAACAATTGAGACTATACCGTGATAACATTATCCCGGCTTTAAGAAATAATTATAAAACCATGCAATTGGGGTATGAACAAAATACAGAAGAGCTTTTTATGCTTTATGATGCCTGGGAAACGTTGAACATGACACAGCTTGAATATTTAGAGTTGTTGAACCAGGTACTCAAAGCACAGGTATCGTTGGAACGAATAATGGAAAAGAAATGAAAAGAATACAAATAAACAGGCAAAGACCCAGGCGAAATAAGATTTCATTATTGCTTATTACCGTTTGCCTGTTGCTTATTGGTTTGGCAGCATGTAATGAAAAAAAGAAGGAAGACCATTCGCAAAATCAGCAACCAGCCGTCATCCTGAGCGAAGCGAAGGACAGCAACCCCTTTTACACCTGCCCTATGCATCCTCAAATCATCCGTGACAAACCGGGCAAATGTCCGATCTGCGGAATGGCTTTAGTGAAAAAAGAAACGGGTGGAAAAAAAGCCGATGATATAGAACTGGAAGCATTGCTGAAACCAACCAATGAATTTGTTATTTCTTCTATTCCTGTTACAACTATGCAGAAAAGGGAAGAACAGATAGAGATAGATGCATTGGGGAATATTGCTTATGATACAAGACAGGCAGGAAGCATTTCATCAAGAGTTGCGGGAAGAGTGGAGAAGCTATATGTACGTTACCGCTATCAGAAAATAAATAAGGGGCAGCATATACTTGATATATATAGCCCCGAATTGATGACAGCTCAGCAAAACCTGTTATTTCTTTTAAAGAACGACCCGGCCAATACATCATTCATACAGGCGGCTAAAGAAAAATTATTGCTGTTGGGTATGAGTAATCAACAGTTGCAACAGGTTATACTTTCAGGAAAGCCATCGTTAACCATTGCAGTGTACAGCAATTACAGTGGCCATATTCATGAAGCAGCAAAGGGGTTGGGAATGAATACTGTACCCGGCGCTATGAAAGATATATCACTCATTACGGAAGAACTGTCATTAAAAGAAGGGATGTATTTGCAGAAAGGTCAGTCCATTTTCACCGTGTACAATCCAGACCGTGCATGGGCCATACTGAATATTTATGCCGAGAATCAGGGTTTGGTGAAAACAGGTAATGCAGTCAGGATAATTCCTGAAACCTCAGCAGATAAAGATTTCAGGGCTTCCATTGATTTTATTGAACCCTTCTATCGCAAAGACAGTAAAACACTGACAGCAAGGGTTTATTTCAACAACAGCGTTTTGAAAATCCCCATCGGCAGCCAGGTCAGAGCAACAATATTTGGCAATGCTAAAGATGCTTATTGGTTACCCAAAGAGGCAGTAATGTCTTTGGGTTTGGATAAAGTGGTTTTTCAAAAAACCGGAGATGGCTTTAAGGCCCTTACTATAAAGACAGGCATTACTCATAAAAATCATATTCAAATACTGAGTGGTATCAATGAAACAGATTCGGTTGCATTGAATGCACAGTATTTAATGGACAGTGAAAGTTTTATCAAAGTAAAAAACTGATTATGCGAAATATCATATTGCCGGCAACAATTTTTTTATTCATTGCTTCCTGCAAGAACAAAAAAGAAACGCCCAAAGACCCTGACATCTATTACACCTGCTCGATGGACCCCCAGGTAATTGAGTATAAACCGGGCAAATGCCCGATTTGTCACATGGAACTGACACAAGTGAAAAAAAGCAGCATTGAAAATAAAGATGAAATATTATTGAGTGAGCAGCAAATCCAGTTGGGTAATATCCAAACTGATACCATCCGCAGCGGAACAATTGGTGACCAGTTGGTATTGACTGCCACATTGAATTTCGACCAGATGAAAGCATCCTCGGTCAGTTCAAGGGTGATGGGCAGGGTGGAAAGATTATATTTCAAGAATTTGGGTGACTATGTAAAAAAAGGCTCTCCTTTATACGATTTATACAGCGAAGAACTGAACAATGCCAAACAGGAATACCTGCTGGTCCTGGACAAGAAGGAAGTATTTACCAATGAAACCATTATCGACTTTGACCAGCTTTTGCAAAGTGCGCAAAACAAATTGTTATTATGGGGCATGACTGATGGTCAGATTCAGGAACTGGCAAAAAACAAAAAAGCAACACCCACTACCACCTTTTACAGTACAGCAGCTGGTTATATCACAGCATTAGATATCCGGGAAGGCGATTATGTAATGGAAGGCGGTACAATTGTTAAGCTGGCTGATCTGTCAAGCCTTTGGGCAGAGGCGCAGGTTTATACATCTCAATTGGCGGCAATAAACAGGAACAGCATAGCCACGGTACAGCTTCCGGATTTTGATGGCCGGGAAATAAAAGGAAGGATCGAATTTGTAAATCCTGAGATCAATCCTGACACAAGAATCAATTTGATCCGTGTATCAATTCCCAACCCCGGCAACCAGTTAAAGCCCGGTATGCCTGCTTATGTATTGCTGAAAAGTCCTCAGCGGAAAACCCTGACGCTGCCGATTGATGCTGTCATCCGGGATGGAAAAGGAGCAACCGTTTGGATAAAAACATCAAACAAAACATTTAAAAGTTTGATGGTGCAAACAGGTTTGGAAAGCGATGACAGGATAGAAATTAAATCAGGTTTGAATGCGGGTGATGTAGTGGTAATCTCAGGTGCTTATTTGTTGCAAAGTGAATATATTTTCAAGAAAGGAGCTAACCCGATGTCGGGACATGATATGAGTACAATGTAAATCTCCGAAAGACGTATTAATGTTACTTTAATGACAATAGGGAAATCAATACGAAATATTATATGGAAAATTTTCAAAGCCATTTTTGTAAGAAAAAAAGATTGTTGTAAATGAACCGGCAAAATAATGAATACCAA
Organism: Chitinophagaceae bacterium; assembly: GCA_041486045.1. GTDB lineage: Bacteria > Bacteroidota > Bacteroidia > Chitinophagales > Chitinophagaceae > JJ008. The sequence continues at coordinate 66,353 of JBGPKR010000001.1, forward strand.
TTTTGAATCACTTATCCGGCAATACAAATCCGATAATGAATCGGTGTATAATACCTGGTTTATCAATAATGAAGAACGATTAAAAGGATTTCGTTCTATCCGCAGAGGGATAATGCAAGTAATTGATGACATCAAAAACAAAAGATTCCCCAATGATTTCAAAGGTTCATCTCTTGAATTTGTTTTAAACAGCATTACGGAACAAAAGCAAGTGTTTGAAGGTGCGGCCCATCCTTTTTACTGGAAGCCCAAGCTTCGTATTCCAGATATTTATGAGAATGAAACTAACAAGCTGGCATTCGGTCAATTTTTAGAAAATTGCTTACATGGAAGAAATGAAGAACAAATAATTAAAGAGATTATCAAACTTGATACTTTAAAAATTAAAGGTCTTGGACCTGCCGTCGCCAGTATTTTATATTTTCTGCATCCAACTATTATTCCCCCTTTTAATACTGCTATTATCAATGGGTTTAATTATCTGTATAAAGACAAAAAGAAACTTGGGAGTTGAAAGGAGTATTTGAAAATAAGAGAAGTGGTAATTGAAACAAACAACCGTCATCGTAATGAACTATCATCAGACCTGGGAGCAATTGCAGGTCTATTGTTTGAAATTGGTATGCAGAAATTAGTTTTGGGAGGGGATGAATATTTATCCGAATCTGAAAGAAAGAAAATTGAAAAACTGATTGAAAAGCGACATGAAGAAGTGAGATCAGAAAAAGAGGAAGAGGACCTTCACACTGAAATGCAATACCATTTACTGAAGATCGGTAAAGCGTTGGGATATGATGTTATTGCTGCATCTAATGATCGTTCTAAATCGTTTTGCGGTAATAATTTTTCTTTTATGAGCATGCAACAGTTTCCTGAAATTAATTTGGATAAGGAAACTTTAAATACTGTAAAGCTGATTGATGTGCTTTGGTTTCAGAAGAAAACGAATAATGTAATTGCGGCCTTTGAAGTAGAAAAAAGCACAAGTATTTATTCTGGTATTTTGAGGTTAACTGATTTAGGCTATACAATCGCAGATGGAGATGAAGTGTTTTACCTGATAGTACCGGATAAAAGAGAAAAAGATGTTGTTCTGCAATTGTCCAGGCCTTCGATTAAACAGAATGACATTATCATCAGATACATCCTTTTTTCAGAATTAAGACAACAATGCGATGCTTTATGCAAATTTGGGGATAGCTATATGATAATGGAGCGAATCGCCAAAACAGTATAAAATGTCTGGCATGAAAACAATTGTAAAACAAAAATTAAATATATGAAACTACTTCCTTTTAAACTTGGCATTGCCCTGGGTATTGCCTTCAGTATCGGTTTCCTCGTTTGTAATATCATTTTTCTAATTGGAGGTCATGGTTTTTCACTTAGTGTTATGAACCAGATCTTTCATGAAACAGATTTCAAACCTTTAATGACAAACGAAGGATTCAGTTTTGGAAAGCTTTTGTGCGGTATGGGAATTCTTTTTCTTGCCGGCGCTTTCATTGGCTGGGTAACTGCCTTTATTTATAATCTTGGAAAAAAGCGAGCTAATTGAAAAGCTTGTTTAAAATTATGTTTGAGCGACCTTGAATGTTAAAATGGGGAAGAATATTTTTTATAAAAAATCAGGGGTTTGACAAAAGTCAGGAAAACTGGTATAACTCCGACAAACTGGTATGTCATCACAGGTGGACCAGGTTTAGGTAAAACTACGGTGGTAAACCAACTAAATATGTTAGGCTATCATACCACTATTGAGCATGCAAGGCATTTCATTGATACGCAAATGATAACGGGAAGGACAGTAGAAGAAATAAGGAAAAACCGGAAAGAGTTTCAGATTGGAATTTTGGATATGCAAATTTTACAGGAATCGTCTCTTTCACCAGATGAATTAGTGTTTCTGGATAGAGCACTGCCAGATGCACTGGCTTATTATCGGTTCCTGAATCTTCCAGTTGATAAAAAATTGGAAGCATCATTGAAAAAGGTATCCTATAAAAAAATATTTATTCTTGAATCACTTCCCGTAGTCAATGATTATGCAAGACGGGAGGACGAGGCTGATCAAAAGAAAATTGCGGATTTAATAACGAAAGTGTATGAATCCCTTCCCTTTCCTGTAATACATGTTCCCGTGATCCCGCCGGAAGAACGGGTGGATTTTATTTTGAAAAATATTTAAGCTGGCAAACTAATGAAAAAATCAATAGCGACTGACAGTATTCAAATAGATAATAAGGTTTTAAATGGAATTCTACAAACAACATATTGATGTTGTCATTAAACAATTCAACAGTAATATTCAAAATGGTCTTGACGAAAACGGCATTCAGTCAGCAAGGAAAAAGTTTGGTAAAAATGCGCTGAAGGCTGTCAATACCAGGAGTATCTACCGGATCCTTTTAGGTCAGTTTACCAGCCCCCTTGTTCTCATTTTAATAGTTGCGTCACTGGCATCCTTTTACCTGCAACAACCCCGGGATGGCCTGATTCTTCTTATTATAGTTGTGCTGAATGCCCTGATTGGTTTTTACCAGGAGTGGAAATCCGAAAACATACTTGACTCCATTAAGAAATTAGTAGTTGAAAAATCTACCGTTATAAGAGAAGGAAAAGCCATTGAAATATTTTCAGAAGATCTTGTGCCCGGTGATATTGTATTATTATCCGAAGGTGTTGGTGTGCCTGCTGATATCCGCCTGATTGGATCCAACGGATTTTCCGCCAATGAATTTATTCTTACAGGCGAGTCACTGCCCTCATCTAAAGACCATTTATTTGCTACCGGGAAAAACATTTCTATTTCAGAATTAAAAAATTCTGTATTCATGGGCACCACCGTTGCAAGAGGTGAAGCAAAAGGAATTGTTTATGCAACAGGCATGCAGACAGAGATTGGAAAAATTAGCTCAACTTCTCAAAAAATTAAATCAACCGATGCGCCTATTCAAACAGAGATAAAAGATGTTGCAAAAAAACTTATGTATGCAACTTTAGTAATCGGTATTCTTCTTTTCGGTACTCGTTTGCTGCTGAATGATACCATGGCGGTGGCACTGGTATTTTCTATCAGCGTTGCTGCGGCAATGGTTCCCGAAGGCTTGCCGGCACAAATTTCGATGGCATTGGCATTAGCAGTGGGAAGATTAGCAAAAAGAAATGCGATTGTAAAAAAGATTGCCTCTGCACAAACATTGGGGTCAGCTACAGTCATTGCGTCTGATAAAACAGGAACTATCACCAAAAATGAAATGACCATCACCGGTTGTCATTTGAATGGAATGACGTTTTCTGTTTCAGGTCTGGGGTATATGCCCAAAGGCGAAATCCTTGATGAACACGGACAGGTATTGAAAAAAGGATCGTTGGGTGATCTGAAAGTTTTTTTCCTTTCGGGTTTTCTTTCTTCAACAGGGAAAATAAATCCACCGGATAAATATCACCCGGGCTGGTATTGTATTGGCGATCCCACCGAAGCATCTTTTGCTGCATTAGCCATGAAAGCCGGATACAGTTTGGAAGAAGTAGTCAAAGATTACCCGGCCGTAAAATCATTTTCGTTTGACTCATTTCGTAAAAGAGCAGCTATCATCCGGAAGCATAATAACAAGATTATTTCTTTCATAAAAGGTTCCCCGGAATCTGTATTGGAGTCTTCAGCAAAAATTATTGTAAACGGAAATGTAAAAGAACTGGCTGACACAGAAAAAAAGGAAATTATTTCCATGTCGTCAGCATTTGCAGAAAATGCATTACGCATTATCGCCATAGCCTATAAAGATCTCGACAGCAAAGCAGATTACACAATTGATGACGCTGAACAGGATCTGACTTTTGCCGGCTTTGTTACCATGCTCGACCCCCCGCATGAAGAAGTGAAAGAAGCAATTGAATCTGTTTTCAAAGCACATATAAAGGTGTTTATGATAACAGGTGATAATGAGGTAACAGCAAAAGCCATTGCAAAGAATATCGGTCTGATGAATGAGAACAATGAATTTCCTGATGTGATCAATGGTGATTCATTACAAAAAATGAGTGATAAACAGGTTTGTGCTACGTTCAGCAAAAGAGCGGTGATTTATTCAAGAGTATCTCCCGATGATAAATTTCGTATTGTAGATTTGCTAAAAAAACAAGGAGAGATTGTTGCAGTAACAGGTGACGGGGTGAATGATACATTAAGTTTAAAGAGGGCTGATATTGGTGTGGCTATGGGATCAAGCGGTTCAAAAGTGGCGCAGGAAGCCGCCAATATTATTTTACTTGATGATAATTTTTCAACCATTGTGCTGGCTGTAAAAGAAGGGAGAACTATTTTCAGGAATCTTGAAAAAACGATCAAGACAAACCTCTCCTCAAACATTGCAGAGCTAACCTGTGTCCTCGCTGGTTTTGCAGGGGCTTTTGCCGGAATTGCAACCCCGATATTTGCTGTCCAGATTTTATTGATAGATATGATCGGTGAGATGTTTCCGCTTATCATGTTGACTTACGACCCACCGGAAAAACGAATGATGGAAAATCCACCACGGAATCCCAAAGATAAAATACTTACCAGGGAAACGATGATGGGAATTCTGTTTAACGGGACCTTAATGGGACTTGCTGCATACGGGGCTTTCCTTGCAGAATATTTTCACAATCACCATTTGTCTCATCATTATGAAAAAGCAATGACCGTCACTTTTGTTTCTATTGTCTTTGGTCAATACGCCAATCTTCTGTCAAGACGAACTTATGGGCCTGCATTGGGTAAATATTTGTTTTCAAACAAAAATTTATTGTCCGCTTTTGCTTTATCCATTTCATTAATGCTGCTGCTTATTTATGTACCAGTTTTTAATCTTTATTTTCACACTTCTTCCTTAATGCTGGTAGATTGGTTATTCCCGTTAACAGCGGGAGCTCTTTGCCTCACTGTTTATGAATACCGTAAAAAAAGAAGAAATAAACAAGACAATAATGGAACATCGGCATCACAGCACGGATTGAAAACAGGACTATTTATACATTCAAATGTGTGAATTATATAACTTATTACAAATGTTATGTAATTCCTAAAGGCCATTCATTACGCATCTTTGTACTGTGAAATTTCATTCGCAGTTAAAACCAAAAAAAATCATGAAAGCAATGTCAAAAATCGCATTAGCGATTGCTTTAATTACGTCAATAGTATCCTGCCAATCCAAGGTAGATGTAAATAGTATTCTTTCAAAAGCGGATACCAGAAAAGAGATTATGGACAAGATTGCTGACGATAGTACTATGTCGAATGAAATGATGACGACCATGATGGATAGCAAAAATGGTGAGATGATGAGAGATGGAAAGTTGCCAATGGTGATGATGGAAAATCATGATGCGATGATGAAAATGATGAAAGAGAATCCCGGTATGATGCACAATATGATGATGAATATTATGGAAGCATGTAAGAATGATACTACTATGATGTCAGGGATGTGTAAAAAAATGATGGAAAACCCTCAAATGATGGATATTATGCAAAAGATGAAGGGAAAAAATATGGGTATGGGTAATATGAATGATATGGATACAACGAAGAGAATGAACCCCCAATCCCATCATTAACTAATAATTATAAAATTAGAGCAATGTTTCACAACAATGGAAATTACTCTTTCTGGGGAATGCATATGGGTTGGTGGGTTCTTATGCTTGTCGTTGTTATAGCATTAATAGGATGGGTAAGCCGGTCCCGAAAAGAAAGTGAACCTTACTAGTTAAAATATTTTTTTTTAAAATAACGTAAAGTATATTATAATTACGAGTACTTCAATAAGAGAGGTTCGATGAATAATAATTTTCAACTAAAAAAATAGCAGAATTATGGAATACTATTTCAGCAAAACAATTACCGAAAGTTTCGACAATGCAATTCAAAAAGTTACAGAGGCTCTCAAAGCGGAAGGTTTTGGCATATTGACAGAAATTGATATAAAAGCTACATTAAAGAAAAAGCTTGATGTGGACTTTTATAACTATAAAATACTGGGTGCCTGTAATCCGCCATTTGCCTACCAGGCCTTGCTGGCAGAAGATAAAATTGGGACTATGTTGCCTTGTAATGTGATTGTTCAGGAAAAAGTACCAGGTAAGGTGGAGGTTTCTGCTGTTGACCCGGTAGCCTCCATGCAGGCAATTGAAAATAAAGAACTTTCTGATATTGCTAATGAAATAAGAGCCAGATTACAAAAAGTAATAGGGCAGTTATAGAGTTAAATTAATGGGTAATAAAGAAGTGTTTCAAAATATACTATGATAAAAAATATATATACAAGTCGCAGATTCAGAAAATTTTCTTTGTCTTCATTTATTATTTTCGGTATTAGTATATTTTCCGCATACAGTCAGCAAATGCAGGGGATGAATATGGATACGACAGTTGTAAAAAAGAATGATATGAAGGATATGCAAAATCAGATGATGTTGCCTATGCCTTTTTTTACGCATATGGCGATGCCTTTGAAAGTAGGAAGCTTCAACCTGAGAGCAGCCCTTTTACCAACTCAGATTGATAGAAAAACCAATACAGAGTTTAATGTTCAGTTTACAACCGGTCTTTCTAAAACGGTAGGGTTGTTTCTTGGCGGTTCGGGGGCATTTGATAGCCCTACTTTGGAAGCAATGGTTCAGTTCTTAGTCTGGAAAAGTAAAAATGGAATGAATGCTTTTTCTCCCATCATATAATTTGAATTTCCACTCGCGAAAGACGCAGAACGGAAAGTTTATACTTTGGTTGGCTTTGCTACAACCATTTCAAATTCCAAAATTGCCTTTCACCAGGTGCTGCATTATAGCCCGCTTGAAGATCTGGCGGAGGGAAGTCTTTCATTAGTTGCTAAAGTATCAAACCGGATATTCCTCGTTGCTGAAATTTTGGGAATTACACAGAAAGGTGAGGGGCCAATTTTCAACCTGCTGGGTGGTGTAAAGATAAAACTGAATAAAAATTTTATGATTGGAATTGGCTATCAACATCCTGTAACATCTAACAGGGAATTTTCATCGCAATACATTTTGCAGCCAGATATAAGCTGGAAAAAGTAGTGAGGTGTCTTTTTTATCAACAAGAATTATTAAGGAGAAATAATAAATTTTTCAAAATCTTCCTCACCTGATCAGTGTAAAAGTCCCTTTCCTGAAAACAGATTCCTGGCAGCCAGTTTTTGCTTTTATCATATAAAGAAAAACCGCCGGATCCAACTGAACACCTTTATATATTCCGTTCCAGCAATCAGAAGGATTTGTTGTATGAAATATCCTTTCACCCCAACGGTCGTAGATACTGAAATCAAGTTCGAGGATGTTTCCCCAGTATTTTATACCATAGCAATCATTCAGCCCGTCATTATTGGGAGTGAATGCAGAAGGCATATAGTAATTGGCAGTTCCCGTTGTAAGAACCTTTACATTGATAGAATCACGATTAACACAACTGTTAAGATCAATTCCATTGACAATATACATGGTGGTTATACCCGGTGTTGCAATTGGATTTGCTGAATTAGGATTTGTCAGGCTGCCTGCCGGTGACCAGCTATATTGCGCCGCCCCCAAGGCGGATAACTGGCTTTGCAGTTTGCTACAGTCAATATCATTTGATTTGGATGCTATTATCACGGGCAATGGCCGCACTGTTACCATAGTGGATAATGTAGTTGTATTTCCACAAACGGTATCAGTTATCAACACAGAATAATTGGTTGTTGTTGCGGGGAAAACAACGGGGGCAGGCAGATTTGAATTACCCGGTGTCCAGGAATACAGATCACCACCGTTTGCCTGCAGCCTGGCAGAATCATTTTTGCATATACTGACCGGGGGATTAATTGAAAAGTTATTTACTGAACGGATTGTGATAACCACGGAGTCAGTTGACTTACAGCCTTGCACATTGGCCGCTGTAAGATAAAATGTAGTCGTTACAGGCGGAGTTGCTGTGGGATTGAGAAGGGTAGGATCATTAAGATATATAGCCGGTGTCCATGCAAACTGGATGCCTCCGTTAGTTACAGCCTGCAGCACAGTTGAAGCAGATGTACAGATCGTATCAGCCGGGCCTGCATCCAATTGGATAAACGAACTATTGACATTTTTTGAAATACTATCCTTACATCCATTTATATCAGTGATAACCAGTTTTACCGTAATTATTCCGTATGTCAAATAGGTATGACTGGTATTCTGCGAATTGGCAGTGCCACCATCACCAAAAAACCACTGCCAGCTACTGATAGGATTGGTGTTTGTATATCCGAATCCTTTAAAATCAAAACTGCTGCAGCCTGTAGCACTATCTTTTATTCTTACTGAATCAATATTAGGTACGAATTCTATAGTATCGAAAATTAAAGCGAGGTTATCCAGGACAATACCATCGCCTCCGGCCGTAGCGCCATATGGATTTTGTGCATCAGGAAAAATCACTCCATTAGTTCCCCCCGTTTTGTAAATCCCGGTAAACGGGGGAATACTTCCTGCAAACCAAACCACACCGGCTGACCCTCCGCCTCCCGGACCGACTCTTTCAGAAGGCCCGGGATAATTCAGAACTTTAATACCATCACCTCCTTCCAGGTGTATAGTCAATGAATCAAGGTAGTTATTAATGTCTAATAGAATAGTTCCTCCTGCTCCGCCTCCCCCCATTCCATCAGTATGGCAGGCAGGTGGACAAGCCTGGTACTCGCCTACTGATCCATAAGCGTCAATTGAATAATTATATGTTTGTAAGCATCTTGCCTTAATGATTATGATTCCGCCACCTATACCACCTTCGGCAGTAAAATAAGAATCATCACTATCTACCTGGCCTGCGCCACCCCCACCTCCTAAAAAAATTCTATTCGTGGTATTACTATAATTTAAAGCAACACCCCCGATACCCCTGTTATCTAAAAACGGGTTGTTGCAGCTATCTAATTGATATCCGCCAAAACCCCCTGCCGAACTGTTGCTTCCACCGCCACCGCCGCTGTTCTGGCCATTACCACCACCACCACCGTTTGCAAGTTTTCCTCTTCCATTCCATTTATCAAAATTCAATGAGGCAATTCCTTCGCCCTTTCTTGCATTTTGCGGGGAAGCAGAATCGTAGTAATAACCATTTTGGGAGCATGTGAGTGAATTAGCAATAATAGCATTTTTCCCGCCTCTGAAACCTTTCACACTTACATCAATACCTGCATTTAATGTAAGCGTATCATTGACAATAAATACAAGTACGCCTCCTGTGCTACCGTTCCATGGCACGCATGTCAAAGGGTCGGCTGTAATTAAATTAGAATAAGTGGGAACTTTTATCAGTTGTACTTTCCCTTCAGCGAAATCGTATGACCGGGTTAAAACATTTCTTAGTATAACTGTATTTCCTGAAATACTTTTTATATAATTGAATTCAAAGTTGCCGCAATTCCTGTAATCCGTAATGGTTCCAAAAGCCGGGGTATTACTGCTGTCGATCAAAGCACCCTTCATTTGAATTATAAGTACAGTATCACCGGTACTAAAATTGGTAATATCTTCAACAAGTATTTTATTTTCACAGGCATTAAATGAAAGTATGGGAGCGTAATAATTAATAGTAACAGGGTTATGAGCTGGTTTTCTCTGCCCGTTTGAACTAAGCCAACAGGTTAAAAAAAGAAAAATGATCAGAAAGGGACGCATAATGATGAATAAAATTAACAATTAACCTCTGAATTGTTACAAATGATGAACTGCTGGAAGTGGTTGATAGTGGGGTGCTCTCAGTCGGGCTTAATCCTGTATCAGGTACGGGTCTGGCTCCGGTATTCTCTTCTTGTTTTATTCCGGATGGCTGAAAATATGCGAATGCAGAGCTGCAAGTCTTGTATAGCTTAGTTACCCCTTTAAAAGCAAACAAACCCTTAACAATCAGTTCATAAATCTTTGTCGTATATTTGGAACGGTGAAAAGGAACATGACCATAAAGCTAAAAGCAGCATTTCTCGTGGCAGTATTTGCTTTGAATACTGCTGTGGGATTTGCCTGTGCTGTTGGCTTAAACATGGGGTTTAATTCTCATCACCATGAAGAAGAAGTAACAGAAATACAAGAATCTTCTCACCATCATGGCAAATCGCCTCATCATGAAGCAGGCGACCATAAATCAAAGGATGATAAAGACAGTTGTTGCAATGATAAGGTGATAAAACTAGAGCAGTTTGATAAAGCAGTTCCTCCCTCGTCAAACGCCACCGTAAGTCCCTTATTCTTTGCAACGCTCATTTCTTCATTTTATAGTATTGATGTCTTATATCCTTCCCAGGCAACTCCAAGCATCAAATACTTTGCCCGAAGTTACCATCCCCCTATTCCGGACATTCGCATTGCAATTCAGAGTTTTCAAATATGATTTGACTTAATGTTTGTTGCATGAGGCATCCTCGCGCCTGTAATTATCCCTATAACATTAAATCAAATTAAGATGAAAAAAATATTTTTTACAGTTGCATTATTAGCAACAGTATTTGTACAACACAGTTTTGCCCAGGATAGCGCAAAAATACAGTCTTTACCATTACTCTCTTCATACTATAGCCTAAAGGATGCGCTGGTTGGCAGTAATTCTACTACAGCAGCAGCCAGTGCAACAGAATTTGTAAAAGCAGTAAATGACGCTGACACTGCAATAGTAAAAGATGAACTCCGCACTGCTTTATTGAGTAATGCCGGCGCTATTTCCCAGGCTAAAGATATTAAAGTACAACGGGAAAAGTTTGCAACTTTATCAAACATTATGTTTGCATTAGTGAAAACAGTAAAACTCTCCACCGAACCCGTTTATCAGCAATATTGCCCCATGAAAAAAGCATCATGGCTAAGCAATAATAAGACAATAAAAAATCCTTACTATGGCAACGCCATGCTTACCTGCGGCAAAGTAACAGACACAATTAATTAAACAAATTCATTAAAAACAAGAAAATGAAAAAGATAATTTTTGGCATAACCATATCTGCCATTGCATTTACAGCCTGCAACAGCGACAAGAGTAAATCAGATATAAATCAAAATAATATGACTAAAGACACATCAACAGCAAGATCGCAAACAAACGACACAACAGCTGTAATCAAAGAGGCAAAAGCAACCGTTTCAATAAAAGAAATTGTAAACAACTATTTGCAATTAAAAAATGTCTTTACCAAAGACAACAGCACCGATGCGGCAACCGCCGGGACAACATTAGAAGCCGCATTTACAAACTTTGATAACACCTCTTTAGCTGCAGATCAAAAGAAAACATTTGAAGATATAGCAGACGATGCAAGGGAACATGCCGAGCACATTGGTAAAAACGGTGGAAATATTGCACATCAGCGGGAGCATTTTGAAATGTTGAGCAAAGACATGTACGATCTGGTAAAAGCATTTGGAGGCGGGCAGGTTTTGTATAAAGACTTTTGCCCTATGTACAATAAAGGCAAAGGCGCTTTTTGGATAAGTGAAACAAAAGAAATCAAAAATCCTTATTTGGGTAAGGACATGCCAACATGCGGAGTAGTAAAAGAAACAATGAAATAACCCGTATGAATCTTAAAAAGAAAATTGCATTGGCTTTCTTGATTGCGTTTGCTGGTATACAATTTATACAACCTGTTCACAATAAAAGCGGGCAAGTATTGACAACTGATATTTCAAAATTGGTCAGCATTCCTGATAGTGTTCAGGTTGTTTTAAAAAATGCCTGTTACGATTGTCATAGTAATAACACTAACTATCCCTGGTATTCAAATATTCAACCGATGGGCTGGTTATTGGCGAATCACATTAAAGAAGGTAAAGCAGTGCTGAATTTTAGTAAGTTTGGCAACTATTCATCAAGAAAGCAATTAAGCAAACTGACCGGAATTGCCAATAGCATTAAGGACGATAATATGCCTTTATCATCTTATAAATGGATGCACAAAAAGGCAAGGCTTACAAAAGATGAAAAAACATTAATCATTAATTGGGTTCAGCAATCAAAAGACAGTCTTTCAGCAAAAAAATTACACTAATGAATAAAATATTCTTAATATCCTTTGGCTTAGCATTGTATTCCTCTGTATCTGCACAACTTGTCCCGCAACAGCGGGAGGAGATGAAAGGCATAGATATGTCAAAAAAAGAAAACACAAAGCAACCACAGCCTGTAACATATACTTGTCCAATGCACCCGCAAATTCACGCCACTAAACCCGGCAACTGCCCAATATGCGGTATGAAATTGGTGAAAGAAAAGCCTAAAGCTGTTAAGCAGCCCGTAGTTCAGAAGCAGGATGAAATGCGGATGCCTGAAGATACGACCAAGCCAAAGTCATTGGATCTGAGTAAGAAGAACAGTATGCACATGCAACCTATAACCTATACCTGCCCAATGCACCCGGAAATTCATGCCACCAAACCGGGTAATTGCCCTAAATGCGGTATGAAGTTGATAAAAGAAAAGCCGAAGGCTGTTGTAAACCCGACAATTAATAAGCATGATGAAATGCAAATGCCTAAAGACACAGCTAAGAAGAAACCAATGGATATGGGTGATATAAAAATGGGTGATGACAGTTCAACATATGATATGGGTAATATGGATATGCCAAAAGCAAGTATAGTCCCCATAAAAATCATTGTTAACAATACAGCACCACGTACTGTACGCTATGATTTATACATTGCCGACAGCACCGTAAATTTTTCGGGCAAATCAAAAAGAGCCATTGCTGTAAACGGGCAAATACCAATGCCTACACTTATTTTTACCGAAGGGGATACAGCAGAGATTTATGTACATAACGAATTAAACGAAGAAACTTCCCTGCATTGGCATGGCCTCTTTCTGCCTAATCAGTATGATGGTGTTCCCAATCTTACTCAGATGCCAATTAGACCTCACACAACTCATTTATACAAATTCCCCATCATTCAGCATGGCACACATTGGTATCATAGCCATACTGAATTACAGGAGCAAATCGGCATGTATGGTGCTTTCATAATGAATAAAAGAAAAGAATGGGACATTCCTACCTTGCCGGTTGTATTAAGTGAATGGACAGATATGAAACCAGAAGAAGTTCATCGAAGCCTGCACAATGCCACCGATTGGTTTGCCATAAAAAAGGGCACTACACAGAGCTATGCAGAAGCTATAAAAGCAGGGCATTTGAAAACAAAACTCACCAATGAATGGAAACGGATGAATGCAATGGACGTAAGTGATGTGTATTATGATAAGTTTTTAATAAATGGAAAAAATGTAAATGAGCAACCCCAGTTTAAAGCCGGGGATAAGGTAAGGTTGCGTATGGCAAATGCGGGCGCATCTTCCTATTTCTGGCTTACTTATTCAGGAGGCAAAATTACTGTAGTTGCTACTGACGGTAATGATGTTGAACCTGTAGAAGTAGACAGATTAATAATAGCCGTATCTGAAACCTACGATATTATTATAACTATCCCTGAAAATAAGAGCTATGAATTTTTGGTTACACCGGAAGACCGCACTAAATCTGCCTCATTATGGTTAGGCAGCGGCGAAAAAGTGCCGGCAACAAAGCTGCCCAGGCTGAAATATTTTGCTGGTATGAAAATGATGAACGATATGATGGCGATGAACGGTGATTTAATGCCAATGGGTATGGAAATGAGCAATCAAACGATGGATATGAACACCGTAATGTATCCGGAAGTAACAGGTGAAGAGAAATCGAAGAAGGGAAACAGGAAAGATAGTGTGCAGGGCATGAATATGGGAGGTGAATCATCTGATATTATTACATTAAACTACGGTATGCTCCGTGCCGCCGGAAAGACAACATTACCGCAAGGTCCGGTAAAAGAATTAAAATTTGATTTGACAGGAAACATGAATCGCTATGTATGGAGCTTAGATAATAAAGTAGTTTCTGAATCGGATAAGATTTTAATTAAGAAAGGTGAAAATGTGCGGATCATCCTTTACAACAATAGTATGATGCGCCACCCGATGCACCTGCACGGGCATGATTTCAGATTATTGAATGGCCAGGGTGAATATGCCCCCATGAAAAATATCATAGACATTATGCCAATGGAAAAAGACACTATAGAATTTGCCGCAACAGAAAGCGGAGATTGGTTTTTTCATTGCCACATTCTATACCACATGATGAGTGGAATGGGAAGAATTTTTAGTTATGAAAACTCACCGGCAAATCCGGAAATTCCTAACCCCAAATTAGCACAACGCAAATTATTTGCTGATGACAAGCAGCTACATTTTATGTCAAGGGTTGGAATAGAAAGTAATGGAAGTGATGGTGAAGCCATGTTTGCAGGTACCCGTTACAAATTGAGTACCCTGTGGCATTTAGGCTATCATGATATGCACGGTTATGAAAGTGAAACAATGATTGGCCGTTATTTGGGTAAAATGCAATGGTGGTATCCTTATATCGGGTTTGATTATCACTTTAAAAAAGAGGACGGACCCAAAAACATATTTGGAAGTGAAGAAAAAAACTGGTTTGGCCAGGCAAGCAATAAAAACAACAGAAAAACAGTGGTGGCAGGCCTTGCTTATACATTGCCCATGTTATTTGTTGCAGATGCAAGAGTAGATGGCAATGGTAAATTTCGTTTCCAGTTAAGCAGGGAAGATGTACCCATTACCAAACGTTTACGTTTTAATATCATGCTAAATACTGATAAGGAATATATGGCAGGGTTCAGGTATATAGTTTCAAAATATTTTTCACTCTCTACCCACTATGATAGTGATATGGGATTAGGGGCAGGGGTTACTATCAACTACTAATTTAAACTTTATGCAACATCAACACCAAAAATATACCTGCCCTATGCATCCTGAAATTGTACAGGACGGACCGGGTAACTGTCCAAAATGCGGAATGAACTTAGTTCCTGTAAAAGGCGAAGCTGGTAAAGCATCTTCACCTCATCAGCATGGCGGTAGTAATCTTCCCATGGGCCATACCGGCCACGACCATCATGCCATGATGATTGAAGATTTCAAAAAAAGATTTTATGTAGTGCTGGTATTAACCATTCCTATCATGCTGCTGTCAGAAATGATTCAGCACTGGTTAAACCTTCATATCAGTTTCACCGGTTCAAAATATATTTTACTTGCATTGTCTTCAGTTGTTTTCTTTTATGGGGGCTGGCCATTCCTGAAAGGTTTGTGGCAGGAAATGAAAGCAAGAAATCCCGGTATGATGACCCTGATTGGGTTTGCCATTACTGTGGCATACATTTATAGTGTGGCAACTGTGTTTGGGTTGCAGGGTATGGATTTCTTCTGGGAACTGGCGACTCTTATCCTAATCATGTTGTTGGGTCACTGGATTGAAATGAAGTCCGTTGCCGGAGCATCAAGGGAGCTGGAGCTGCTGGTACAACTTATGCCCGATGATGCTCACCTTGTTCATGGAGATCATATCATGGATGTAAAGACGGATTCGCTCAAGACAAATGATATAATCTTAATCAGACCAGGAGAAAAAATTGCCGCCGATGGAGTAATAGTAGAGGGTGAAAGCTACCTGGATGAAAGTATGTTGACGGGTGAATCAAAACCCATAGAGAAGAGGAAAGCTGATAAAGTAATTGCAGGTTCAATCAATGGGAATGGGGCTATCAGAGTATCTGTATTGCATGGGGCGAAAGATTCTTATTTATCACAGGTAATAAAGCTGGTACAGGATGCTCAGAAATCAAAGTCAAAAACACAACTGTTGGCGGATACAGCGGCAAGATGGCTTACCATCATTGCAATCATAACTGGTATCGCTACATTTTTAACCTGGTATTTATCGGGGAAGGATTTGGCATTTTCTATAGAAAGAATGGTGACAGTTATAGTTATTTGTTGTCCCCATGCATTGGGGCTCGCAGTTCCGTTAGTGGTAGCAAAATCTACGGCTATGTCTGCACAACATGGTTTGCTGATCAGGAACAGAACAGCATTTGAGAATGCAAGGAAAATAACTACACTTGTATTTGACAAAACCGGAACACTGACTGTTGGAAAATTTGAAGTGTCAAAAATATTTCCTGTAACTGCCGGGTCGGGAGAAAAAGATATACTTCGTTTTGCAGCTGCGCTGGAACAAAATTCTGAGCATCCGATTGCAACAGGAGTTTTACAAAAGGCAAAGGATTTGGATGTGACCATTCCGTCTGCACAAAACTTTAATGCTATTACAGGCAAAGGCGTAGAAGCATCCGTGGAAGGCAATAATATCAAAGTGGTAAGCCCGGGATACCTGAAAGAAAATGGTATTTTATTTCCTGATAACTATAGTACAGATGCGACAGAGACTGTCGTTTTTGTTTTAGTCAATAATAAGCTAACCGGGTATATTGCTTTATCGGATACCATTCGTCCTGAATCCGCAGAAGCCATTCAAACACTTCACAAAAATAATATCAAATCTGTTTTGCTTACCGGCGACAATAAGCAGGTAGCTGCATCTGTAGCTTAAAAATTAGGGATGACAAGTTTTTTTGCAGAAGTATTGCCTCATCAGAAATTAGAAAAGATCAAAGAACTGCAGGATAAAGGTGAATTTGTTGCCATGACAGGCGATGGTGTAAATGATGCACCTGCCCTGGCACAGGCCAATGTGGGCATAGCAGTAGGTTCAGGTTCTGATATTGCTGCTGAAACAGCTGGGATCGTGCTGGTGAACAGTAACCCTAAAGATATTGTTTCTCTTATTCAGTTTGGTAAAGCCACTTATCGTAAGATGATCCAGAATTTGATATGGGCGACAGGATACAACGTAGTGGCTTTGCCGTTGGCAGCAGGTGTATTGTATAAAATGGGAATACTGCTAAGTCCTGCTGCGGGTGCTGTGCTGATGAGTGTGAGTACTGTTGTGGTGGCTATTAATGCAAGCCTGTTGAAAGTAAAATAATACCTGCTTATTTTTTTGTTTTAGACCTGAATGAAAACCCCAAAGCAATATAGTTTTTCGGAGCCGCCTCCGATATACCAAAGCCACCTGAAATATCAACCTTAACATCTTTACTGAGATAATAAGCGATGCCGCCATCAAGACTGTGCTGTGCTGTTTCGTTTTTCCGCATAAAACCAAAGGCTTCAATATAGGCATACCATTTTTCTCCAAGGTTAAATCCCGGCGAAAATGTATAAAGCCAGGTGGGAGTGGAAGTGTAACCATCCCATTCGGCACCTATATTGTAACCGATACCAATATTATTGCTGATGGAATTCTGCAGCGTAAAACGAAATGATGGAATAAGGTGATCTGTTTTAAAGTTTTTGGATGCAATTGCCGGCAAGCCAAGATGAACGATCAGTGATGTTTTGGGTAAAAGCTTTTTTTCTTCCCATAAAGCAGCTTTGAATCCGATTTCAACCGGGTCAAAGCCTGTTGTCCATTTGGGATTGGGAATGAAATGCTCATAAGAACTCTTACAGGTGGCTTCCAACCGGAATTCAAATTTCTTCAAACCATATTTTAATAAAGCCGTCGGGTGAATAAGATCATAATTTTTTTCAAACAGGTTTTCTCTGTTGAACCCAAACTCCGCCTGGAAATAATGAAAGGGAACTGTAGCGGCACTTTCCGTCTGGTCGGGCCGGTCCGTATCAATTTTTTCCACCTGGGCATTCAGATGATTACCACACAGAAGCAAAATCACCCCTAACCAATTTTTTTTAGCCATATAGAAAATAATTTTTAGCCTTGTCTAAAAATTGTTTCAAAGATAAAGGAAAGAGCCTAAATCTGGCAAAAGGCAGGTTGGTTTTATTTGTAATCTTCCCTTGGCGGGCTGAAGGCATCAATGACCTTACAATCTGTTTTTGC
>JBGPKR010000002.1:0-83333 GCA_041486045.1 Chitinophagaceae bacterium
AGCAAGGAAATCGATACTATTGACGCAAATGCCACCGGTTTAAAAGAATAGAATCTGTATAAGTTTTCAAATCATTTTCAGGGTGTTATACAAAAAATAATATAACTTATTGTTTTTGTTAATCGGGAGATTGATTGATATCATATCCGGTGCTGCGTATAGTCATGAAACTGTAAAAAAGACAAGGATACTTTTGAGAATTAATTTTCAAATGTATTTTTCCCCGGAATAAAATTTCAATAAGTAAACTGCTTTTTTATGAAAAATAGTTCAATTTTAAAAACAACAGTTTTGATAACAGGAGGATTATTACTTTCTCTTCTGGCAATGCAGTGTACCAAAGTGGGGGTCAATGCGAATGTATTAGACCGCACATTTAAAGGTATTCCTGATACAGCACATTTTTCTCCATTTTACGATGAAACAATTATTACTCCCAGTGATCCTTCACCGGATGTAAATGACAAGATTATTGTAAAAGGAGTTCAGGGTACTATTAAAGAGTATTGTGGTATTTCCACCTGCCATGGCGGCCCGATCAGTCCCAAACTGGCCACCTATAGTGATATCAGGAGTTTGGTAACACCAGGTAATCCTGATGCAAGTAAATTATGGACCTTACTTACCACGAATGAGCTTAATAAAGCAATGCCGCCGGTAAATGCCACACATGAATTATCATTAACTGATAAGACCACAATATATATGTGGATAAAGAACGGGGCAAAAGAATTTCCGGACATCATAGATTACAGACCGGCTGCTGTTAAAATAATTTTAACTGGCTGCACATCCGGCAACTGTCATAACCAGGCTACCTCAACAGGGGTATGGGCAAGGTCAAACCTGATAACCTATGTACCGGCCGATACTTCCACATTTGCATTGATCAGGGCAAGCGGCACTACTTATTATTGCCAGCTAAGCAATGAAACACTTCGTAATACGGTCTGGAGTGCTTATAAAGACAGTGTCAGGAGATTTTATACAGATACTGTTGCTAATGCCAGTTTCAGACCATATAAAACCTTCGGCACACCGGTAACATTATCCAGCGTAAGGGGTTCTTTGAGCACATATGATGATATAATGCTGGACATCTGGTACCCCAAAAGTGCAAGGAGTAATAGTTCTATACAATATACTGATGGCTCAGGTAAGAAGTTTTATGTAAAAGGAAATTACCTGAATGTTACCAGTTCACTCGTCTCCAGGATTGATTCCACCTTATTGCTTGCCAATCCGTTTACCGGGGTATATGCCAGCAGTCACCAGGGTGATATGGCCTATTCAGATGGCGGAATGACCGCATCAGATATTGCGCTGGTCAAAGCCTGGTATTTTTCAGATCCTAATATACCGGACGTTTGGAAATATGGAAATGCTAACGCAGGTATTTTAAAATACAGGAAAACAGGAACAATCATCAGACATTAATCACAACAACTCATTCTAAAATTTCAGAATATGAAAAAAAGAATAACAATAACAGCAATGGCCTTCTCCATACTGGTATACCTGTTATCATCCTGCTATACCAACAAAGAAGATATTGCATCACTTCCGAAAGTATCTTTTCTTGGAGAAGTGGTTCCGATAATGACTTCCAGCGGTTGCGGATGCCATAACAATAACAATGCACAAACCAGCAACTACAATGCTTTTCCCTTCACCCGGTTTGACACCACGTATGGTCCCGGCGGTACGATCGTAAGTATCAATCGCAGGATAGACTATGGTGCTATTATTGGCCGGATTGATACCCTGAGACAATGGGTAAATGGAACTATCGGTCACCCCGGGGGCGGGGCAGTGGATTTTACACCAAGGCAAAAAGAAATTATTAAAGCATGGATTGCCCAGGGACCACCTTATGATGGCGGTGGTGAAGTTTGCGATGTAAGCGGAACCATCAGGTATACAACCAATATACTTCCTATTTATAACACTACCTGTAAATCCACGGGATGTCATGGAGGAAGGGGACCTGTGCTGGATTATGCTAAAATGGTGGCAGATAAAAACATTTTAACGACGATGATGAATAGTGGCGGAGCGATTGGTCACCCCGGTGGGGTTATCGGGCTAACCTCCTGTACCGTGAACAAATTCCTGGCATGGATAGCCGCAGGGCAGCCTAATTAATGTATTCGTACAAACATGAAAAAGAAAAATATTTACAACTAAATCAGGTTTATGAAAAAGATAGTAATGCTCTTCGTTTTCGGAATCGGTTTTTGGTCTGTTACCCTGGCGCAAGACAGCACCGGAACAGAAACCAAAGAAGCTCCCAAGGCGAAATATGCAAGAGCAACCTTCAACTCATCCCAAATTATAAATATGCAAAGTACTGAGATCGTCAGCAAGGGAAGTTTGCAATTTATGATATCCCACCATTTTAGTAATATCTGGACCAAGGATGCCGGCTCGCAAAACCTGGCAGAGTTGTTTGGCCTTAATTCAGGGGTTGCCCATACCTATTTATCGTTTGATTATTCCCCGAAAAACTGGCTGAATCTTGGACTGGCAGCAGCCGGTAGTTCAAAATATGAAGGCTGGGCTAAATTCAGAATACTACGTCAGCAAACGGGGCTGAAAAATATTCCGGTTTCAGTTAGTTTTTATACTATGTGCAATGTGAATACCGCGAAGGATCCCAGCATCAACCTGACATGGAATAAATTTTCTTTCATGAACCAATTGTTAATAGCCAGGAAATTCACAGATAAGTTCTCCCTTCAGATCATGCCTGCATGGATACATTTTAATATTGTCCCTTATGGCATCAATACCAGCAACGAAGTGTTTTCAATAGGCATTGGCGGAAAATACAAAGTGAAACCCAAAATGAATATCACGTTTGAATATGCCCGCCAGCTCAACATGTATAACAACCTGGTCAGCAAAACCGGATCTATTTTAAATTATCATCCGGATCTTATTGCTGCCGGTATCGAGATCAATAGCGGGGGTCACTTATTCCAGTTTTTTATCGGAAGTACCACCGACGCCTCTAATATAGATCAGCTTGCCAGAAATACCAGTAGCCTGAAAGATGGTAACCTTGCTTTAGGCTTCAGACTTAACAGGAGCCTGAGTCTTAAAAAAGAATGATAGTACACACACAAATGGGTCAAAAAAAAGAGCCGGCAATTTTAGCCGGCTTTTTTAATAATTAAAGGAGAAGGCAGATAATTATTTGACTTCCTCAAACATCCCGGTTTGTTTATTTTTTTGAACATTATTCCAGTTAAAATAACGGCCATTCATTGCCACATAAACGCCGGACGGTAATGTTTGAGCAAAGGCCAATGCGCTGCCAAGATTAAACAAACCATCAGAGCTGCCGAACTTTATAGGTATCATCGCCCCGGTGAGGATAACAGTTTTACCGTTTACTTTTTCAGCCAGCACTTTTGCTGTTTCACTCATCGTGTCTGTGCCATGTGTAATGACGATCTTGTCTTCCTCGCACTGGTTGCACTGGTGGGCGATCAATTCCCGGTCATGTTCCGTCATATCCAGGCTGTCAATCATCATCAGTGTTCTGATTTCAACAGGCAGTTTGCATCGCCCTTTTTCCAGCAATTCATTCATGTGGGTGTCTTTAAAAAAAAGCTGGCCCGTTAATTCGTTGTATTCTTTATCAAAAGTGCCGCCGGTGATGAAAATGCGAATAGCCATAGTAATCTATTGAGCTATGAAGATAAATAATTGGAGGATTAGTTAATTAGGAATTGGTTAATTGGGGATTAGGCATCAGAGATCGAAGCATTCCCACATCCTTCCTGATTTCTTATTCCTTATTTTTTATTTCTGATTTAAAACAAAAAGGTCCTTCCGTAGAAACGGACTGACCTCTAACGATTGCTTGCCATATGAAAATTTTTCGTGTAGTACCTGATTACATCTAAGCAGCTTTTCAGACATTAAGTTGTAATTTTGAGCCGACCCTGACGATTTGCCTCTCTGACGATTGCTGCTGTATGAATTGAGCTTCTGTACGAAAGTAAGCAGCAGCGCCTTGTCCCCGAAACCAGATCCGGCATCATTTCATTATGCCTAAAGGGATAAGCTGTTTGCAAAATCCTTTCTGGCAGCAGGTTTCAGCCTAAAAAAATCATGATGCCCAACCGGCCCGCCGACATATTATTTCAGCTCATTAAGTCGCTTAAAAAAGCGGAAAAGAGACATTTTAAACTCTACATAAAAAGAAGTTCCGGCAAAGAAGACCTCAAGATCATCCGCCTGTTTGATGCGCTGGATAAGCAAAAGGAATATGATGAAAAAAACCTGCTGAAAAAAATACAGGATATCAGCAAGCCGCAATTGGCTAACCTGAAAACACATTTATACAAACAGCTGTTGGCCAGCCTGCGCCTGCTGAAAAGCTCTGACAGCCTTGACCTGCAGCTGAATGAACAGTTTGACTATGCTCATATTCTTTACAAGAAAGGATTGTTTCATCAAAGCCTGCGCATATTGGAGAAAGTAAAAGAAACCGCAAAGACCAACCAGAAATTTAATTTTTTACCGCAGGCCATTGCGCTGGAAAAAAGAATTGAGAACCTCCACATTACCCGCAGCAAGCAAAACCGGGCCGAAGAATTATCCGGTGAAGCCAACGAAATTAGCCGCCATATTGATAAAGTGGCAAGACTTTCCAACCTGGCACTGCAGCTCTACAGCTGGTATATACAGCATGGTCATGCGCGCAATGAAGAAGATGAAAAAGATATCCGGGCATTTATGAAAGAAAACCTGCCCGCCGATGCATGGCAGCAGACCGGTTTTTATGAACGGCTATACCTGTACCAAAGCATCAGCTGGTATGCTTTTATCAGGCAGGATTTTTTGCAGTATTACCGTCACACAAAAAAATGGGTTGACCTCTTTGATGAACAGCCGCTGATGATACGGGTGGAAACAGGTCATTACATCAAGGGCCTGCATAACCTGCTGAATGCCCATTTTGACCTGCGCAACCACCAGGCATTTGAAAAAACACTGAAACGCTTTGAACAATTTGCCAGAACGGACAGAGTGAAAGACAATGACAATTTCCGCATGCAGGCCTTTATCTATACCAGCATTGCCCGGATCAACCGGCATTTCATGCAAGGTAGTTTCAAAGAAGGATTGCTGCTGGTTCCTGCTATCGAAGAAAAAATGGAGCAGTACCATCTCTTTGTTGACCGCCACCGCATCCTGGTACTGGATTATAAAATTGCGATGCTATATTTTGGCAGTGGTGATTTCAATACCTGTATAGATTACCTGCTGAAAATCATTAACGGGAAGACTGACCTCCGCTACGATTTGCAATGCTATGCAAGGGTGCTGCACCTGCTTGCACATTATGAACTGGGTAATGATATGCTGATGGAATCGCTGAGCAAGTCTGTTTACCGTTTTATGGCCCGCATGCAAAACCTGACCGCCGTGGAAGAAGCTATGTTTAAATTCCTGCGGCAATCCATTCCGGTATCGCCACGGCAACTGAGACCTGAACTGGAAAAATTTCTGCATACAATAAAGCACCTGGAAAAAAACCGCTTTGAAACAAGAGCCTTTGCCTATCTCGACATCATCTCCTGGGTGGAGAGCAAAGTGTATGACAAGCCTATGAGTACGATTATTCATGAAAAATATTTGCAGAGCAGGAGAAAGAAATAATGGCAAAAACCAAGAATGGGTTCATTCATGTTTTTATTTTAATTTTCAGTATGAAAAAAATTGCATTCATTCTCCTGTTAACAGGGTTCCATGCATCTGCTCAAATCAATCCCGCCAATATCACTATTGCCCGCGATAGCTTTGGGGTGCCTCATATTTTTGCGCCCACCGATCCGGAAGTAGCGTATGGCCTGGCATGGGCACATGCCGAAGATGATTTTGAAACATTACAGTTAGTGGCTCTTTCGGGTAAGGCATTGGTTGGGACCGGCCTCGGTAAAAAAGGCGCCGAAGCTGATTATGTAATCAAGCTGCTGCGTATCCGGAAAACAGTGGAAGAGCAATGGAATACACTCGACCCGGATTTTGTGGCTTTGATCAATGGATATTTAGCCGGTCTGAATGCCTATGCAGTGGCCCATCCCGGTGAAGTGAAATATAAAAAGGCCTTCCCTTTAAATGAAAAAGAATATATAACGGCGGTAGTTTTTTCCATCAGCCTTTTTTGCGGGGTTGATGAGGCATTGCCCCAGATACTTGGCGGCAAAGTGGCAACCCTTCCGGGCTTTAATCCCCAGGGCTCGAATTCTTTTTCTATGAACTCAGCAAAAACAACAACCGGGGAATCATTTCTTGCCATCAATGCACATCAACCCAATACCGGCCCGGTAGCTTTTTATGAAGCACATGTGCAAAGTGAACAGGGATGGAACATGCTGGGCGGTTTGTTCCCCGGCGGCTGTTTAATATTTCATGGCACGAATGAAAACCTGGGCTGGGCGCATACCAACAACTACCAGGATAAACTCGATATATACCAGCTGGAAATAAATCCTGCCAATAAAAACCAATACAAGTTTGACGGACAATGGGTCGATCTTGAAGAAAACAAAGCAAAGCTGCATGTAAAAGGAATTCCCATAATCATCGGCAAAAAAATATACTGGAGTAAGTACGGGGCCACGCTAAAAACCGACAGGGGAGTATTTGCCATCCGCCTCCCTGCTACGATGGATATAAAGGCACTGGAAGAGTGGTACAGGATGAATAAGGCAAAAAATTTTACCGAGTTCTACAAAGCAGTCAGCATGATGAGCCTGCCGATGTTCAATATTATGTATGCCGACAGGTATGATACTATTTTTTACATCAGCAATGGAAAATTGCCGAGGCGCAATCCGGATACAGCCTATCACTGGAAAAGCACCGTGCCCGGTAATACCTCCGCAACTTTATGGACAGCGTTTAAACCGATAACAGAATTGCCGCAATACATTAATCCCCCTTCTGGTTATCTGTTTAATAATAACCACTCTCCTTTTTTAGCTACTGACCCCGCCTATAATCTGGACAGAAATAAATTTGATAAAAATGATGGTTTTGAAACTTATCATAATAATCGCAGCAAACGGGTAACAGAATTGTTATACAACACAGGCAGGATCGATTACAATACATTCAAGCGGATCAAATTTGATCAGCAATTGCCGCAACAATTACAATATACTTATAGCGTGGACAGTATGTTTAATCTTAATGACGCTGAATTTCCTGCGCTGAAAGAAGTTATTACTAATTTTCAAAGCTGGGATAAAAAAGCAACAGCCAGCAGTAAAGGAGCTGCTATTTTTATAATAACATACTATTACCTTGCTGACAAATTAAAGGGGACTTCTTCAAGGAAAATTACCAAAGCGGAAGCCATTGAAACTTTTCAATATGTGAACGACTATATGATTAAGAACTTTGGCAAAACCGGGCTTGTGTTAGGTGATGTTGAAAAATTAGTGAGAGGCGATGATGCCCGCCCGGCCTGGGGTTTTCCTGATGTGCTTACGCCGACTTTCTCTGAACCATGGAAAAATGGTATGCGAAAAGTGACCGGCGGGGATGCCTATATCTGTTTTGTCCGTTATCCTAAGAATGGCGGATTGCCACAGATAGAATCGGTCAATACTTTCGGGGCATCCATGCATCCGGATTCGCCTCACTTCAAAGACCAGATGGCCATGTTTCAAAACCAGCAAACAAAACATATGACGCTGGACAAACAGGAAGTACTGAGAACGGCGGAAAGAATTTACCATCCCGGGCAATAAAATGAACTCTCCAAGAGTTGAACCACAATATTTCTAAATTCTTTTAGGTCAACTCTTGGAGAGCTAGCTTTAATTTTTAACCGGGAGATAAGAATACTTTTTGCCATACTCGATCATCTGCCGGAAAAAACTTTGCGGGTATTCCACTTTTACATCAGTTATTTTTTCTCCATCCATTACAGGTATCAACTTAGGCTGGATAAAACCACGGTAGGGTTTTACATTTAATTTTTTATAACGCTGCAACACTTCATTATGCAGGGCAGCATCTACTTTTACGCCATAAGTTTCTACCAGGTTCTTTCCACCATTAAAATCGCCCTCTGATTTGATGCGCTGGATCTCCCTTAATAACTGGCCAAACAGTTCCCGCAATTTTTTGTAGTCGTTGATGCGTACATAGGTTTTGCCCTCTTTCTTTACAAACTCAACAACCTTGTCAGCCTTTCCTTTTTCAAATACCCATTTTGCATTTAATTGCCGGTTGCGCATATGTGCTTCTTCCACCTGGTCTCCGGGTTTCAACCGGGTAAGCTGTGTCATCAGGCCATTCATCATATAGCTGTCATATTCAGCCATACCCACTTCCATCGAAGGAGCAACGCCAATATCAATTAATTTTTGATCAAGGATATAATAAAGTGCTACCAGGTCAGCCCTTGCTTCTTCCAGGCAAGAGGCATAATTTTTAAGTGTTTTGTCAGTTGTTTCCACCCCGGGGTTTAATTGGCCTGAAGCATGCCCGATACATTCATGCATATCCGTATGAAGATCGGCAGCAAGAGCTCCCCATTTTTTCATTCTCATTTTTACTGTATCATTCAATGCAAACTCATCGAGCAAACCGCTTTTAGCGCCTGCCACATTGTATGAATAAATAATATTGCTGAGGGAAACTGATTTTGAACCATGTTCTTTTCTTATCCATTCGGCATTCGGCAGGTTGATGCCAATCGATGAGTAAGGAGCCGCGTCACCACTTTGGGTAATAACCGTGATAGCTTTTGCAGTGATCCCTTTTACATTTTTCTTTTTATGTTCGGGCATAAGCGGAGAATTATCTTCAAACCATTGTGCCTGGTCGGCAATAGCCTTTATTCGTTTGGTGGCTTCCATATCTTTCAAAGACAGCACGCTTTCAAAACTTCCTTTTTTACCAATAGCATCCAGGTAAACTTCAATAAAACCGTTCACCACATCTATCCGGCTGTTGATATCATTTACCCATGCAATGCTGTAATCATCAAAGGTGGCCAGGTCCCCGGTTTTATAATACTGTACCAGCAATTCCAATGCTTTTTTCTGCTCCGCATTTTCTGCCACCCCGGCTGCCTTTTCCAGCCAGCCGACAATTTTTTCGATAGCGGCGGAATACATCCCGCCCACTTTCCAGACCTTCTCTACAACTTTACCATTCTCTTTCATCGTCTTGCTGTTGATACCCCATGAACGTTGTTTATCCTCAGTGGGAAACTTCGCATAAAAACTATCCACTTCTTTTTGAGTGACTCCCTCGTAAAAATTAACTGAAGAAGCAACTACATTATCAATATCCGGCCGTTGATCCACCACTTTTGGTTCCATTTTCGTATCATACAAGATGGGTTTGATGCGGGTTAAAAAAGCCTGTACGGTTTCGTTGGCTTCTTTAGGCAGATAAACAGTATCGCTGCCTTTTACCAGGGAAGAAAAATAATCAAAGGAGCAGGCCGGTATAAATTTTTCATTACCATAATGATGATGATTGCCGTTACTGAACCATACTCTGCCACAATACTCAGCAAATTTTTTCCAGTCCGCTGTGGTTGTATCACCTTTATAGGAACTATAAGCTACTTCGAGTGTTTTGCGAAGCAGGATACCATACTTACTTTTCTGGTCATAAATAATATCACGGCCACATAAAGCAGCTTCATATAAATAATAAGCCAGTTGTTTTTGCTGAAGACTTAGACCGGCAAATCCCGGCACCTGGTAACGGAGCACCTGCAGATCGGCAAAGGATTCGGCCTCTACTACAAAACTGGTATCGTAGCTATCCCCATCCCCGGAATCGGCCACATTTGTACCAGTACTGTCTGCTTTGCCCGGTTCGGCTGTTTTGGTTTTATTATTACAGGACCATACAATGACTGATAACAATACAAGCGAAGCAAGGAGGTTTGAATTATACTTCATATTGAAACATTTTGTGGATAAATGTACGCATATCCGGTAAGAGAAAGTTTCAGTATTTAATGCTTATTGCACCCGATCTGTGCCTGCACAGCTTTAACAGGATGGTTGAAACCCCATCCCGGCAGGCTTCGTACCTTGTGCCCATGATTGATTATTTGCAGGGGCTGAATGACCGTCAGAAAGAAGCTACACTACATATTGACGGCCCGTTGATGATTGTGGCAGGGGCTGGCAGCGGTAAAACTAAAGTTTTGACCACAAGGGTAGCACACCTGATGGCAAATGGTGTTGATGCGTTCAATATCCTTGCACTTACATTTACCAATAAGGCCGCTAAAGAAATGAAAGAACGGGTGGAGAAGATCCTGGGGAATAACGAAGCCCGGAATCTTTACATCGGCACTTTTCACTCTGTGTTTGCCAGGATACTCCGCTTTGAAGCCGAAAAGATCGGCTACCCCAGAAATTTTACCATTTACGATACAGATGATGCAAAAAGCGTAGTGAAGACAGTTGTCAATGAACTGAATCTTGATGACAAACACTACAAACCCAATATTGTTTACAACAGGATCTCAGCTGCTAAAAATGCATTGGTGGGCCCGAAGGAATACCGGAATGACTATGCCATCCAGCAGGAAGATATGCGCAGCAACCGCCCGGCTATTGCACAGATATATGATGCGTATGCAAAGCGTTGTTTTAAAAACGGGGCCATGGATTTTGATGACTTGTTGATGAAATTTTATGAATTGCTGAAAAATGTCCCGGAGAGCCTGGCAAAGTACCAGCGGAAGTTCAAATATATTTTAATTGATGAGTACCAGGATACTAACCCGGCACAGTATGAGATCATTAAATTGCTCGGCGCTATGCATGAAAATGTTTGCGTGGTGGGTGATGATGCGCAAAGCATTTATAGTTTCCGGGGAGCTACGATTGAAAACATATTACAATTTCAAAAAGATTATGATGAGGTAAAGGTGGTAAAACTGGAGCAGAACTACCGCAGCACCCAGAGTATTCTCCATGTGGCCAATGAAGTGATCAAGAACAATAAAAGCCAGATCGAAAAAGTTCTCTTCACTGAAAATGCAGAAGGGGAAAAGATAAAACTGGTGAGGACAATGACGGATAATGATGAGGGTAAATTTGTGGCTGACAGCATCCAGGAGCAAAAGCTCCGTAACCATTACAGCAATAAAGACTTTGCTATCCTTTACCGCACCAATGCCCAAAGCAGGGCTTTTGAAGAATCGTTGAGAAGAATGGGGATTGCCTATACCATTTACGGGGGCATCAGCTTTTACCAGCGAAAAGAGATCAGGGATATTGTTGCGTATCTCCGCATTATTGTAAACCCGAAAGATGAAGAAGCTTTAAAACGTATCATCAATTACCCGGCGAGGGGAATAGGTAAAACGACCATTGATAAATTAGTTTTATCTGCCAACCAAAACAATATCAGCATGTGGGAAGTGCTGGAGAAAGCAAACGAATTTGGTTTCAAGGCCGGGATCTTTACTGCCATAGAAGAATTTGTAACCATGATAAAAAGTTTTGCCAGTATGCTGACAAAACAAAATGCTTATGAAGTGGCCTTTCATGTTGGTAAGCAAACAAACCTGATTAAAGAACTATTTAATGATAAAAGTACCGAAGGAGTGGCTCGTTATGAAAATATCCAGGAATTATTAAACTCCATCAAAGAATGGACAGAAAGCCCAGATAATGAAGATGGAGAACTGGTAGATAAAAGTCTCGCTTCTTATTTACAACAAATTACTTTACTGACCGATGCCGATGAAAAAGACCCCGATGCTGATACTGTGAAGCTGATGACCATTCATGCCGCAAAAGGCCTTGAATTTAGTTGTGTCTTTGCTGCGGGACTAGAAGAAATGCTTTTTCCCAATGCCATGGCGATCAATACAAGAGAAGAACTGGAAGAAGAAAGAAGATTGTTTTATGTGGCCATTACAAGAGCAAAGCAACGGCTCTGGATCACTTATGCCAATACAAGGTACCGCTTTGGCAGCCTGGTGCAGAATGAGCCAAGCCGTTTTATAGAAGAGATCCCTGAACAGCATATGGACAGAAGTTTTGCAGGCGGCGGCGCAAAAAACCAGGTGGGTGGCAGCAAGTGGGGCAAGGGTTCCGCTTTTGACCGGATGAAAGGAAAATATGTGGATGATGGGGAATCAGGAAAAGTAACCCAGCAATCCGGAACATACTATAACTCCGGTCCGGCTGTGGCCAAATCAACACCGTCTTATTTACCAACCAGGGGACAACCACAAAAAGTAAAAGAACATGTGCCTTCACCTGATTTTGCGGCCAGCGATACTTCTGGCTTACAAGCCGGGCAAAAAGTAGAACATCAGAAATTTGGTTTTGGCGAAGTAATGAAAATAGAAGGCGCGGCACACAATCCCATAGCTACCGTAAAATTTGAGCATAACGGCGAAAAAAAGATCATGCTGAATTATGCAAAATTGCGGATAATCGAATAATGAATTCTTAAAGGCAACGCCGGATCATTTTCCCAGCATTGACGACAAAACTTCAAACCTGAATTTCTGTTTGAACAGGCGGGTAATTTCCACGGCAGGAATATCTCTCCTGTTTTCCCTTACCAAGACTGTAAAGAACTGCGGAACTGCCTTTGATAATTTTTTATTGAAATAATCCAGGTTCCACCGGATAAGCATATTTGCGTTTCGTTCTTTAAAATCGTCTTCAAACCCTTTGAAAGTAGTAGCGATCACTGATACTATTGCAGGCTTCTGCAACTCCGCTTCTGAAAGACTCTCCAGCAAATTATTCATAATAGCAAGGGTAGCCTGGTATTGTTGCGTCATTTTATTAATCGCCGCCTGCAATTTTTGTTCATCAGTCTGGTAGTCCTCAAGGTATCGTTGCCAGCGACGGGGGTTATCAGGATAACTCTTTTTTAAATATTCCACCTCTTTTTGTTTGGCAGCTTCCTGTACAGCAGCAGGGCGGATCGTAGTATACTTTTTTACATTTTCAATCACTTCTGTTTGTGTTTTGGCCACTTCCTGCCTTGCCTCCAATAAATATTCTTTTCTGGTTACAGGTATATAAGGAAGCTTACCGGGGTAAGTGATCATCCAGGCATATAACCAAAGTCCATTGACATCAGGACTGCTTGATGAAGAAGGATATTCAAAATAAAGCATGCCATCTTTTACTTCAGTTGGCCGCTTCATGGTCCAGTATTTTTTACCATTGACCGTAAGAAAATCATTTAACACTCCGCAATAATTTGCCCTGATGCATATCCAGTCATCTGTTTCGGTGCCAGGGAAAAAATCTTTCCTGTTACTCTTGCAGTAATACATAAAATAGCCTGAAACAAATTCATAGGATTGTGCCAGGCCAATATCATAGGCGGCCGATCCATATGATTCGTACCATTTTGCCTCACAACCCCGGGGTTGCGGGTACACTTCAAACATCAGTTTACTTAATGGAGCAACAACCGTTTTGGCCTTACTTAAAATTTCTTTGGGAATGTTAGGACTGAAATCTTCTGATTTTTTCCATTGCCCGGGCTTTTGTGCAAGGATTTCCGGAGTACAATCCTGGGCATTCATATCCTGTAATAACAGAAATGAAAGGATGGCCAAAGAAATAATTATTCCTGGTTTCATTTTTGAAAAATATTTTAAAAAACTGGTCAAAGAATTTCAAAGTACGACATACAATCGTTCGGGTATATGATTTTCGTCATCATTGTGATCTTGCAGTTAATTAACAAATGCGGGATAACATACAGTCCCGTAAACAGGGAAGGAGGGGCAAATATTTCGTGGAGCTCATTTCGGATAGAATTGAATAGAAAAAAAAATAATGTTGACAATGCAAAACCGGGAATCGTGGAATAAATCAGGGTTATATGCAAAAAGGGATGACAGCTTTTCTATCAGCAGGATATTCTTTAAATTTTTCTTTATACCATTTGTGATGTGATAATGCCCGGGGAATCAAGTTGGCGGCTGTCCAGATGAAAAAAGTTAAGGCCGGAAGGTTCCAGCAGAGAAGGGCAAATCCCATCCATTCTATTAATTCACCCAGCAAATTGGGACAGCTGATCTTATTGAATAGCCAACCTTCAGGGAGTACATAATGTGTTTCACCGGGTTTGCGTAAACCAATAAGCATATTGTCTGCTTTCCAGTTGATCAGCATTCCTGTAATAAAAATAACCAGCCCGGTAATAAAACGAATATCAGTGAACCATTCATTTGTATAAGTTGCAAAGCAAACAAAATAACAGCCAAAAGAAAACCCATTGACGAGGTTAAAGAAGATGCCGGAAGCAACAATAACCAGCGGTATCTTCTTCCCTTTTGTATGGAGCCGGAAAGGGGAAATAAAAACCCGGTTGAAATAATGAAGACAAAACAAAGCGATCATGAACCATGAAACGGAAGAAACCCTGTCATACTCCGGTATAAGAAAAAAGCATAAAACAACCAGCACCGGCAATTCCATCAACAGCCATCCATACCTGTTTGATACCAATACTCCCCAGCTTGCAGAACTGTAGCGGCCATAAGGAGCTGTAATATTCAATAAAAGAAAAAAGATAATTACAGCCAGGCCAATCCAGGCGAACATAATATTTTGGTAAACAGACCAGGAAATAGAGAATGCATTCATGCAGTCAGTCAGCTTGTTTCTATAGTCAGACAAGATAACCCTTATTGAGAAATCAACAGAATGAATCCGGAAGCGCTTCTTCAATCAGTCAATCCCGGTAGAATTTACCGGATAAAAGAAAATCATGCAGAACCTGGCGAATATGCGGAAAAGAAGGACAAATGAATTAACAAATTTCTATAAAGCAGCAGTTTATATTTGTTATCAGGATTCACCATCCATTCAACTCACCATGGTTTCCCGGAAACTAAAGAAACGCCTCCGCCATATTTTTTTTTCTGCTTTAGCAGCAGCAATACTGCTTATTGGCGGGTATATGCTGTGGAAATACTGGCATTACCGCAAAGTAAAATTTACCCGTTACCCTGAATTTGGCATTACTATTCCTGAGAGTTATTCTATACATGGGATCGATGTATCCAAATACCAGGATATGGTTGCCTGGGAAGAAGTGAAAGCGATGAAAGTAAAAACGATCCAGCTTGGATTCGCTTTTATAAAAGCCACGGAAGGTATCGGCAACACCGATCCGCAATTTGGGAGGAACTGGAAAAAAGCAAGAGCAAACGGGATGACCTGCGGGGCCTACCATTTTTTTATCGCATCAAAAGATGGAAGAATGCAGGCAGAAAATTTTATTGATAAAGTGGAGCTGGAACCCGGGGATCTGCCGCCGGTGCTGGATGTTGAACAATTAAACGGGTCCACAGCAGCCGAACTAAAAAAAGAAGCAAAGAAATGGCTGGAGACGGTGGAGAATTATTATAAAATCAAACCGATTATTTACACCAACGTAGATTTTTATAATCGTAACCTGGGAAGCGAATTTGATGCATATCCATTATGGGTTGCACATTATTACCAGCCGGAACAACCCCGCATTACCCGGGGCTGGGTGTTTTGGCAGCATAGCCAGGAAGGCCGGGTAAATGGCATTGTTCCCAAAGTAGATTTCAATGTATTCAACGGTGATTCGCTGGAATTTAAAAATCTCCTTCTCCGTTAAACAGTTTCCAGTCGAACTTCTGAAATGCCGTAACTTGTTTTCATCAAAATAAGCCCATGCCGCCCAATTGGGATCCGGATGTAAAAAAATTTCTTCTTAAAGTGCTTAACTCGGTTAGCCTGGTTTTGCTATGGATGATGGCTTCTGCCACTGCGGGTATTTATTTTGAGCTGGGATATACCAATGGCAAACCACTTATTTATACAATTCTTTTTTATTCCGTCATGGTTATATCTCTCCTGTTCCTGGTGAGTTATTTATATAAAACCTGGGAAAAAGAGCATGAAGATTAAGAAAAACTCCAATAGCCACAAAGGATCAGAACAAAAAAGTGGTTTAAAGATTTATAACTTATAATATGCCAATTAGTTTTTAGTGTCCAGAATTATTGGCGCATTCCCTTTGCCCATAATGATCACTTTTGCGTTGTCGGATTTTGCAAGTTCCAGGTAGGCCTTGATCTGTTCGTATTGTAATTGCTGATCGGTCAACCCGGTATTGATGATGCGCTGGTAATCGGCAATACCCTGGGCTTCCACTCTTTTCCGCTCGGCTTCCTGTTTTTCTTTCAATAACACAAACTGCATCTTCTGCGCATCCTGCTCAGCATTGATCTTTTGTTCGATCGTTTCTTTTACTGATTGGGGCAGGGTGATATTCCTGACCAGCAATTGTTCTAATACCAATCCCCTTTTCTTGAAATCATCTTCAATACTTTTAAAGATGCGTTGCTGGAATTCATCTCTTTTATTGGAGTATAATGAGATGGCTTCATAATAAACAGAGTTATCACGGATCTTTGTTCTTGTTAACGGGCGAACAATTTTATCCGTATAGTCTACGCCTGTTTCCCTGACAAGGCGGGGAGCTTCAGAGGGAAGAAGCTTATATAATACGGTCAGATCAATGGTTACTTCCAATCCATCTGATGTCAATACCCGGATAGCATCATCGCCGGTTTTTGCACCTTCGTCGTGTATACCGCTCATGGTATAGTTCTGCGTTTTAATATCCAGCCGTTGCACATCCACAAAGGGATTGATAAAATGCAAGCCACTTCTCAAAACATCATCCTGAACTTTGCCAAACAATGATTTTACGCCTATTTCACCTGCATTGATCTGCACGATGCATTTTGACAGAACACCCGCCAGCATAATTACGATAGCAATGCTTCTAACAACTCTTGCAAAACGACCGTACTCAGGACTTCTCTGCAGGGCAAAGCCGGCAACTAATACCAGGATGCCAATAATAATAAGTACCATAAAATTTTATTTAATTATTAACTACTATGATCTGAAATAATTACCCAGCGGCCATTTATTTTCCGGAACAATAATGTATAGTGGCCGCCAATATCCCCGATTGAACGTTTCAGGAACCATTTGCCCGTTACATGATAATATTCCTTTGATAATCTTTTTACATCTATCAGGGTGAAAGCAAGCTTTCCCATCGCTGTAGTGTCAGGGTAATTCTTTTTGTAATTCTTTAATGTATTGGACCAGCCATAGGTAACTCCGCTCTTTCCGATAAACATCAGGGAGTCGTTTTCCCAGTAACCATTCATAAAACCTTCAATATCTCCGCGGTTCCATGCTGCAGTTTGATTTTCTAATACTTCCCGGATGCTCAATTCATTCCCGCCTGCCGGACGGGCAGGTTTTGATTGGGCAAATGTCAGGGATGTTACCAGGAGAAAAAATGCGAAAAATAATTTTCTCATTGCCAAACTTTTATCCAAGTTAATTCAAAAACCGCAAAGCAACAGGAACATTAATGGTTACAATCCTCTGTATGTGCGTGATTATGCACCCGGCAAAACCGGAAGTTCAAAAGATGGGCGGAAATAATCAATGATACTGCCGGGATCAGCAGCCAGGCTTCATATTCTACAAAAAATTGTTTCAAAACCAGGAAAATAAAACCGGAAAAAAATACAGTCAATGGCAACCAGTTATGATGATGTTTTTTATAACCATGGTACAGGGAATATGAACCAACGCATAAGGCCAGCCCGATCATGCTTGCTTCAAAAACAGTATTGTGAATGATGTTGATGCCAAACAACGGGAGGCTGCTGAGAAACAAAGGCAGCAAAGCACAATGAATGGCACAGGCCAGCGAGGCCCCGATTCCTAAAGCATCCCAATTGACCTTGTATTTCATAAACGAACATCAAAAATACAAAAAAGCAACATGGTTGCAAAATAATTATCAGCCCTGACACCTAACTTTGCAGTCAATATGGCCACAATTTCAAAGAAAGGGTCTTTTCTTAAGGGCGATTTTAAACTGAACGCTTTCGGAAATACACTTGTTATTTCAAAAAAGACATTCTTTTATACCAGTTTCTTTATTGTGCTGGCTGCCGGATTCTACCTGGCGCTGATTACTATAAATCCCGGGATCGGTAAAAAAAGTATACCAGCAGTCAGTTTTGTGCGGCCATTTTCTTTTTTCAACCAGGATGGGAAAAAGATCACTGAAAAAGATGTGGCAGGTAAAGTTTATGTGGCCGAATATTTTTTCACCACCTGTAAAGGCATTTGCCCGAAAATGAACAATAACATGAGGCTGGTATATGACCGGTTTAAAAATGATAGCAATTTCCTTATTCTTTCTCATACTTGCAACCCGGAAACGGACTCTGCTGCTCAACTGAAAAAATATGCTGATTCAATGGCCGTGAACACCCATCAATGGATTTTTTTAACAGGAAGAAAAGACAGTCTGTATACGATGGCAAGAATAAGTTACACTATTGATGATCCCGCCAATAACCTGAAAAGTATCGATGATGACTTTCTGCATACACAATTCTGGGCATTGGTGGACAGGAACGGGGATGTAAGAAAGATTTATGACGGGCTGAAAGGAACTGAAGTAAGACAGCTGATAAAAGATGCAGAAAGGTTGCTGAAAGAAAAATAAATTTGTAAATAAATATGGCAAAGCAGGAGCATATACAGGTGGGAACCCGGGTGGCTTCAGTATTAAAACAAAACAACCTGAGTGTGACCGGGAGCAGGAGTAAAATCCTGCAACTATTCCTGGAGCAACCCGGGGCACTTGCTCATGGAGATATTGAAAAAAAGGCCGGAGAAAAATTTGACCGGGTTACTGTTTACCGCACCCTTCAGACTTTTGTTGATAAAGGCATCATTCATATCATTCCCACTGCTGATAATTCCATCCGCTATGCGCTCTGTAAAGATGAATGTTCTGAAGGCCAGCATCATGACCATCACATACATTTTGTTTGTAACAATTGTCATAATACCTATTGCCTTGATGGGGTGGTAACACCGGAAATAAAACTACCCAAAGGTTATCTTGCCGGGCATGTGGAAGTAGTAGTGGAAGGAGTTTGTAAGAATTGCAAATAAATCACATCTCTTTCAAAAACAAAGCCCCGGTGTAGAAACACCGGGACTTATTGGTTAAGGCTCTGATTAGTAGCTATGTTGAAGTGCGATTGAATGCACCTGTTGTTCGGGAATCAAAAATAGGGGCTGTTCCTGATATTTCCGCATTTCATCCATACCACTTTCGTGGTATTTTTTTTAAAGCTTATCCAGCTCATTTTTTACAAAAAGCATCAGCTTGCTTATATGGGCGGGGGAGAGATCAAACTGCAACCCGGCGGCCATGAATAATTCCGGCAAGGTCTGTGTTCCACCAAGAGCAAGTGCATTGATATAATTATTAATGGCCCTTTCCGGGTTTTGTTTGTATTGCTGCCACAAACCGATGGCGCCCAGCTGGGCTATTCCGTATTCTATATAATAAAAAGGAACTTCATAAAGATGGAGTTGACGCTGCCAGGCATAACGGCGGTATTCGTCCAATCCTGTACAATCAATAACAGGAGAAGAGAATTCCTCCAGGATGGCAAACCATTCGTTGTTTCTTTCCACTTCTGAGTGCCCGGGGTTGCTGTAAATCCAGTGCTGGAATTTATCAATAGTTACGATCCAGGGGAAAAGTGTGATCACTCGCTCTAATTGTTGTTCTTTGGCCCTTGTCAGTTCTTCCCGGGTATTAAAAAACACATGCCATTTGTCCATACTGAAAAGCTCCATCGCCATACTGGCCACTTCGGCAATTTCAGTCGGGTATTCTTTAAAACCATTCAGCTCCAGCTCATGTGCCAGGAAAGAATGAACAGCATGACCGCCCTCATGCACCATCGTGGTTACATCATCTAATTGACCGGCGGCATTCATAAATATGAACGGGGCTCCACTTTCAGCTAACGGGCAGTTGTAGCCGCCCGGTGCTTTGCCTTTCCGGCTTTCCAGGTCAAGATGCCCCATCCTTTTCATTTTTCGCAGGCAATCGCCGAAAAAAGATTTCCCGCCGGGTCCTGTGGACATTTCATCAAAACAGGCAATTGTTTTTTCCGTTAGTTCATCCCCGGTTTTAAATGGACGCAGGGGCTTTATGCCTTCCGGCTCTGCTTCTATATCCCATGGGCGAAGTGTATCTAAACCTAATTTTTTCTTTTTATTTTCAAGCAACTGGTTTACCAGGGGCATTACATGGAGTTTCACTGCCTCATGAAACTGGTAGCAATCTTCTTTGGTATAATCAAAACGGCCTAATTCGATAAACCGAAAATCCGTGTAAGTTTCAAACCCTGCATTTACGGCTACCTGTTGTCTTTTTTTGAGTAGTAAATCAAACAATTCGTTCAGTTCTTTTTTATCCTGCAACCTCCGGTCGTTTATTTTCCGATAAACCTCCTCACGCAGGCCCCGGTCGGGGTCTTCCAGGAACCTTGCTGCCGGTTGCAGGGTATATTCCTGCCCTTTTACTTCCACGGTCATCTTGCCGGAAATAACCCCAAATTGCTGTTGCATTACATTCAACTCTGCCTGGATCGGGATATTCACTTCACGAAAAAGTTCAATATTCTTTTTTACATTTCTCAGGTAAGTGAAATATTTTTTTGGATCAAGATCTTTTGTGAACGGGCAGGCCAGTAATTTTTTATTTAACTTATCAGACCAGGACTGGATCTCCGGCTGAATCTTCATCATAAAAAAAGTAAAAGCTTCTTCCAATACTTTATTTTCTGTATCACAGGTCATTTTTATCTGGCGCCAGCAGGCATCTTCACTGATGACAGCTTCCAGCTCACTGGCGTCTTTCAGCCATTGTTCAAGTTCTGTAACAGAGGTAATGACCGTTTCATCCAAATTTTTAAAATAAGGTTCAAGGGCATTCCAATCAGTAATGGTAAACTCTTTCGGTAAAAAATGCCTTGGCAATTTTTGTATATCGGCGCTGTACATCATAATTATTCTTTAATTGAAAAAAGCTGCTCCTGAATAGTTGGATCAGTGCGTTGCACATATCCGCCAGCTGGTGGATCATAGCTGATGTTATTCTGCTTTTTTCTTCCGGGCTGTTTTTTTCCCGCTTTCGGAACGGGCAGGCTTCGAGGCTTCTTCCACTACCGGCGCTGCTTGAGGGATTTCTTCACCGGGGGTTTCTTCCCGGGGCTGTTCAGGAATTTTGATCTCCACATTATTTTTTTTCAAAATATCAAACCATTTCACCATTTTTTTCATATCGCTGGTATACACCCTGTCGAAATCCATTTCAGGATACACTTTTTTAAAATATTTTTTTACTGCATCAGCATCTTTCTCGTCGGGTAATTTGCCGCCAGCTTTTTCCATGGCATGAAACAGATCAACCAGGTTTGCATTATCCCCGACGGTATATATCTCGATACTTTCCAGGTGGGAGAAATTATGGATCCGGCTGGACACAAACCGGGTGCTTTTATCCTCCAGGGAACGAACAATGGCGCCATCTGTTTTGCTGTTTATCAGTTCAAATAATCCCGGCAGGCCGCTTACGGCAACAAGTTTAGTGTATTCCATACGGTTTTTTACAAATTAAGGATGTGCAAGATACTTGAGTTCCGGCAAATGGGTGGATTTCAAAATAAGTTTCCAACCAGCGAACGTTTTTTGCCTGAACGACGTCATATTTACCGGTTCTTTCTATTTTAACTTTAAAAAAACTCATCAATGAAAAAAGTTTCTCTAATGCTGATGGCTTCTTTTGCCCTGGCTGTTGTAGTTAATGCCCAACCCGGCGGCGGATTTACCCGTTCTACACCGGAAGAAAGAGCGGCAAGGATTCATCAAAAACTTGACAGCGCCTTCAAACTGGAGCCCGCTGACCTCGCCAAGCTTGATACAGCCATTACCGCTTTATACAAAGCACAAGATGCCAAAAGACAGGAATTAATGGCCGGAGGAATAACTGACAGGGATGCTTTTATGGCAGAGATGAAAAAATTCTCAGATGCCCAGGATGAAATACTAAAAGCTGTTCTGACCAAAGAACAGTTTGATATATGGAAAGAGAAAATCCAGCCATCTATGCGCCCGCAAAGACCACCAGGTGGCGGTGGCGGCGGAAACAATTGATTATCTGTGTTCCAAAATAATTATTCCCTTGCCCTCGGCAGGGGATTTTTTTTGAAGCACAAATAAGCTGATGGGCGGCAGACTTAATTCCATTATTTTATTGATCTTTAGAAAAACTAATTGTTATATGAAACACATCACACTTGCCATTTCGGCAATCTTTTTTTTAAGTAACCTTAAAGCTCAAATGGACCTTCCACCCAGCGGTGGAAACCCCCGTGCAAAAATTACCGAGGAAGTCGGAATTACTGATATCAGCATCAGCTACTCAAGACCGGATGTAAATAAACGGGAGGGCAAGATCTGGGGCGACGGTAATGTTGTTACCTACGGCTTTAGCACGCTGAATTTAAACAGCAATAAAAATACACAACCCTGGCGGGCCGGGGCCAATGAAAACACCACCATCAGTTTTGAACATGATGTAAAAGTGGAAGGGAAAAACCTGAAAGCGGGTACCTATGGTTTATTAATGGCAATTTGGCCGGACAGCGTTATCATTATTTTTTCCAACCAAAGCAATGCATGGGGAAGTTTTTATTATGAAGAAAAAAATGATGCACTTCGTGTTACTGTAAAACCGGTTACGTTAGACAAAAATGTAGAATGGTTAAAATATGAATTTATTGAACAAAGAGAAAAATACTGTGTCATTGCCATGCAATGGGAAAAACTTTCAGTTCCTTTCCGGGTGGACGTGGATGTTGATAATATTGTCATCAACCGGCTGAGAGAGCAGGTTACCGGTCAGAAAGGTTTTAACCAGTTAAACCTTGTAGCAGCCGCTAATTATTGCCTGAACAAAAATATCAACCTGGAAGAAGCATTAAGCTGGAGCCAAAGGGCCGCCGGGTTTAAAAGTTATTCAACATTAAGAACACTGGCTACCGCTTATGAAAAACTTAACCGGCTGAAAGAAGCGGATTCTGTAATGGCGGAAGCATTAACGATGGCAACAGTTAACCAGTATACGGGGTATGGCCGGGCGTTGATTACACAAAAAAGAAATGACCGGGCAGTAGAAATTATGCTGGCCGGCAAAACAAAATTCGGAGATGTATTTGCCATTAATAACGGGCTGATGTTTGCATATTCAGCTAAAGCCGACTTTAAAAATGCATTATTGTGTGCAGACAAGGCCCTGGCACAGGCCACGAGTGAGGATGCTAAAAAAACATTGAATGGACAAATTGCCAAACTGAAAGAAGGGAAAGATATTAATCAACAATAAGTATAAAACGACAACGATATGAACAATGCAATCAGTTGGTTCGAAATAGGAACCACCAACCTGGACAGGGCAACAAAATTTTACGAAACCATCTTTGGAGTTAAGTTAAATCCCCTTGATTTACCAAATATCAAAATGCGGATGTTTCCGCTGAATGATATGATGACACAGGTAGGCGGCGCTTTGGTTGACAGCGGCGGTTTTCATAAACCTTCCGCTACCGACGGCCCATTGATTTATCTGAATGGAAATCCCGATGTACAGAATATTTTGGACAAAGTAGAAGCGGCCGGGGGAAAGATCATGGTTCCCAAAACAGAGATCAGCCCTGAATACGGGTTCATGGCTGTCATTATTGATACGGAAGGAAACCGGATTGGTTTGCATTCAGTACCGAAACAGTAATATGAAATTTTCTTTTCTTCCTTTGACTCCAAAAAACTGGAAAGACTTTGAATTGTTATTTGGCCCCAAAGGC
This sequence comes from Chitinophagaceae bacterium, assembly GCA_041486045.1. Taxonomy (GTDB): domain Bacteria; phylum Bacteroidota; class Bacteroidia; order Chitinophagales; family Chitinophagaceae; genus JJ008. Next base: position 23,813 of record JBGPKR010000002.1, read on the forward strand.
GCCTGTGGCGGTTGCTGGTGCATGACATGGAGGTTGAAAGCTGCTGATTATGAAAAGAGGAAAGGAGATGGAAATAAAAAGGCAATGAAAGAGCTGGTTAAAAAATCATCTCCCGGAATTATTGCTTATGCAGACAACAAACCTGCCGGCTGGTGTGCAGTAGCGCCCAGGAAAGAATATCTCCGCCTGGAAACTTCAAGAGTATTAAAGCCGGTTGATGATAAACCGGTTTGGAGTATAAGCTGTTTTTTTATTGCAAAAGAGTTTCGCAAGAAAGGATTATCTGCAAAACTGTTGAAGGTGGCTGTAAATTTTGCTTTTTCAAAAGGTGCCGCTATCGTAGAAGGCTATCCTGTGGAACCTAAGCCTCCCCTGAAGGGGGAGGTTTGGAGGGGGCTGCCTGATGTCTTTGCCTGGACCGGATTTTATTCATTTTTTGTAAAAGCAGGATTTAAGGAAGTCGCCCGGAGAAGTGAAACCCGGCCTGTTATGAGGATTGAAAAACAGAATTAATTCTTATTCTCTTATGGCCTATAATGAAAAACTTGCCGACATGACAAGAGAAATCATTTCTCTCACTCATCAAAATGTGGAAGAGAAAACCATGTTTGGCGGTTTGTGTTTTATGGTGAATGATAAGATGTGCCTGGGAGTGCATAAAGACAGGCTGATGGTCCGGATTGATCCGGGCCAATATGATGATTTAATAGAAAAAGAAGGATGCATGCCAATGGATTTTACCGGAAAAGTAATGAAGGGGCTTGTATTTGTTGATGCCGGGGTACTAAACACAAACAAAAAACTGGAATACTGGGTAAAACTTGCCCTGGAATTTAATAAAATTGCAAAAGCATCAAAAAAACCCGCCCGCCCGGTTAAAAAGAAAAAATAAAAATTTATAATCATGCAATCCAAAGCATCAACCGTTGAAGATTACATCAAAGAGCTTCCCAAAGAAAGACAGGAAGCCATAACAAAACTCCGTAAAGAGATCAGGAAAAACCTGCCAAAAGGATTTCAGGAAACAATGTGTTATGGAATGATTGGTTATGTGGTTCCGCACAGCAAATATCCCCGGGGGTATCATTGTAACCCGGAGCAGCCCCTGCCATTTATAAACCTGGCCTCACAAAAAAATTTTATTGCCGTTTATCACATGGGTGTGTATGCCAATCCAAAACTACTAAAGTGGTTCACTGATGAGTACAAAAAACAAGTACCCCAAAAATTAGACATGGGGAAAAGCTGTATACGGTTTAATAAGCCGGAAAATATCCCCTATAAACTGATAGGTGAGCTGGCCTCAAAAGTTACCACGGAGCAATGGATTGAATGGTATGAGAAAGTAACTAAACGATAAGAAACCACAATTAAATTAATTAAAAACCCGGAAGAATTCTTCCGGGTTTTCTTATATAAAATGTAATTCTATTTTTTCCTGGTGAATTTGATTTCCATCGATTTGAATTCTTTACCATCCACCGGCGAAGGACCATACATTTCCATCCATTGCGTATTATCATCAATTATTTTGAATGTTTCCCTGTAACTACATTCTTTCATGGTCATAGGATTCATACATTTCCCGGTAAAATTAATAGACTTGCTGGCATCATCCCAGGTCCCTTCCATATTCATGAAGCCTGTACCCATATTATCGACCCAGGAACTGACAAAGGCCTTTTTGGCATTATCATAACCCGTGATGCTTCTTCCTTCGAATGGCATCCCCATCATATTACCTGTATTGGTACCCTCCTGGTAGCGGCCTCCCATTATCATTTTATTAACCGAAGTGCCGGTGCTTGTAGTAGTAGGAGCCCCCGGAGCTTCCCACATAGTGACCTCGCTTGTCCATGTTCCGTTGGATCTGGCGAGCATGGCGTGCATATCGCCGGGTGTCATGTAAGCTTGCCAGTTTTTCATCATCGTAGCTGAGTCCGGCATAGTAGCCGTTTCATCCATTTTACCATCAGTAGTCGTGGTTTTAGTTGAGTCTTTATCTGTTTTGCCATCATCCTTTTTTTTGTCATTATTGCAGGCAAACAACAAAAGAGCAGCAACGCAGATTGTTAAGGTTGTTTTTTTCATATAAATATTTTTGAACGGAAAAGCTACAAAATAGTTCAGAATAATTTCAGGCAGGCAGACAAAAAATATTTTTTTCCTGACGAACGGTATTTTCATAACTGCTTCAACTTGATTTTCATAACAGTAGCAATGCTTAAAGCTCTTTCTTTGGCGAGAAATGCAATTTCTCCTTCAAACAGATCATCCACTGTATCATTAAAATACCTGAGCCAGGTTTCGAAATGCTGTGCCTGCAACGGGGATCTCCGGTGAAGATCTATATGCGGCTGCATCGCATTTTTATGATAGGTATCGGATTGAAATAAAACAGAATCCCAGAAATCAACTAAAACCAGCAGGTGGTGATCAAGATCGATTTTTGCTACATCTGTAAAAAGATAATTAATAGAATTATCTGCCAGCAATTTTTTGTAAAATTCACTAACCAGCTTTAACAGATCCTCTCTTGAAGAGATATCCTTTTTCATCAATGCGCCTCCAGCCAGTTTTTGCCTTCACCACAATCTGCCGTTACCGGAACGCCATGCGGCAGCTTCATGGCAGATTGCATGCATTCAATGATCAATGGCTTTAGTTCTTTCGCTTCTGATTTCAGTGCGTCAAAGACCAATTCATCATGCACCTGCAACAGCATCTTGCTTTGCATTTTTTCTTTTAATAGGGCCGTATGCACTTTCTGCATCGCCAGTTTTATCATATCGGCAGCAGTGCCTTGTATCGGTGAGTTAATGGCATTGCGTTCAGCAAATCCCCTGACAGTAAAATTAGCTGAGTTAATATCCCGCAGCCAGCGTTTTCTTCCCATCAGGGTTTGCACATAACCATGTTCCCTGGCAAAGTTGATCGTATCATCCATGTACTTCTGAATACCGGGAAATTGTTTCTTATAATTATCAATGATCTCTTTGGCTTCTGTCCGGGAAATACCCAAATTATCGGCAAGACCAAAAGCCCCCTGCCCGTATATGATACCAAAATTCACACTCTTGGCTTTATAGCGCATTTCCTTTGTTACGTCTTTTTCGGCCACATTGTAAACACGGGACGCTGTAGCAGTATGAATATCTGTTCCATCCTTGAATGCTTTACACATATTTTTATCACCGCTGATAGCAGCAACGATTCTTAATTCTATCTGGGAATAATCAGCGGAAAGCAAAACATGTTTATTGTCTCTCGGAATGAAAGCTTTTCTTATTTCTTTTCCCCGGTCAGTTCTTACCGGAATATTTTGCAGGTTGGGGTTATTGCTTTGCAAACGGCCGGTTACAGCCACGGCCTGCCCATACGAAGTATGAACCCTTCCTGTTTTCCGGTTGATCAGCTGGGGTAATGCATCAACATAAGTTGATTTCAATTTGCTTAATTCCCGGAAGGCCAGGATATCGTCTACGATCTGGTGGCCTTTGACAGCTAATTTCAGCAAAACATCCTCACCGGTCTGGTACTGGCCTGTTTTGGTTTTTTTGGCGGAGGGATCCAGCTTTAGTTTATCAAACAATACTTCACCCAGTTGTTTGGGTGATGCAAGATTGAAACGAACTCCGGCTTGTTTATAAACGCTTTCTTCCGCTTTCTTTGCATCTTTTTCCAGTTGTTTGGAATAATCGTTCAAGAAATCAACATCAACTTTTATTCCTTCGTATTCCATATCCACCAGCACCTTCACCAATGGACTTTCCACTTCATTAAAAACCTTTTCTACTTCCTTCTTTTTTAACAACGGGGTAAAAACTTTTTTTAATTGCAGGGTAATATCAGCATCCTCGCTGGCATATTCTTTTATCTTTTCAATTTCCACATCCCGCATAGTGCCCTGCGTCTGCCCTTTTTTCCCGATCAGTTCTTCAATATGCACCGGTTCGTAACCAAGGTATTTTGCACTGAGCAGGTCCATGCTTCTTTTACCATCGGGTTCAATAACGTAATGAGCCAGCATGGTATCAAATAAATTTCCTTTGAGCTCAACGCCATACCATTTCAAAACCAACAAGTCATACTTGGTGTTTTGACCTATCCATATTTTCTTTTTATCTGCAAAAAGGGATTCAAAATGCGCCAGGATCTCCTTTGTCCTTTTTTGATCGGGCGGGCAGGGAACGTACCATGCTTCGCCGGGTTTTACAGAAAAACTTAAACCCACCAGTTCTGTATCATTGGCATCAATGCCGGTAGTTTCCGTATCAAAACATATTTCGTCATGCTTCTTTAATTCTATAACCAGTTTTTTGATGGCAGTATCGCCTTCAATCGCCTCATATTTATGAGGAGTATTATTGATATTTTTATCTGCTTGCAATCCTTCCCTGGGTTCATCGCTTTGTTCTTCTATCTTTTTTTCTTCAACCGGCTCAACAATATTTCCAAAAAGATCAGTCTGCACACCCTGCGGCATTTCTTTTTCTATCACTCCTTTGGAAGAAGAGGTCACGGAAAAATCTTCTCCCAGCAATCGCTTGCCCAATGTTCTGAATTCAAGCTCAGCGAATACTTCTTTCAGTTTTTCTTTATCCCAGTCTTTGAGTTTAAAATCTTCTTCATGAAATTTCACCGGGACATCGGTGATAATGGTGGCTAATTTCTTGGAAAGGATGGCTGACTCTTTTCCTTTTTTCACTTTTTCTCCCATGGCCCCCTTGATATTATCTGCATTGGCCAATACATTTTCCAGCGTACCGTATTCCGCCAGCAATTTGGAGGCCGTTTTTTCTCCCACACCCGGGATTCCGGGAATATTATCCACAGAATCACCCATCAATCCGAGGATATCTATTACCTGTGATACATTTTTTATATTCCATTTGGCACATACTTCCTCGGGGCCCATTATTTCCACATCACCGCCCTGGTAGCCGGGTTTATAAATTTTTACTTTTTCTGAAACCAGCTGGCCATAGTCTTTATCGGGAGTAACCATATAGACTTCGTACCCGGCTTTTGCTGCCTGTTTGCTCAGGGTGCCGATCACATCATCCGCCTCATACCCGTCCAGCTCCATGACCGGGATATTAAATCCCTGGATGATCTTTTTGATATCCGGGAGAGAATCAAGGATGTCTTCGGGGGCTTCCTGCCTGTTGGCTTTGTAATCTGCAAAGTCAGTATGCCGTTCTGTGGGAGCAGCCGTGTCAAAACAAACAGCCATATGAGATGGCTTTTGTTTATTGATCAGTTCAACCAACGCATTAGTAAAACCAAACTGTGCATTGGTATTTTTTCCTTTAGAAGTAAGTCGTGGATTGCGGATCAGTGCGTAATAAGCCCGGAACACCAGGGCCAGCGCATCAAGCAGGAATACTTTTTTTGCCATGCCACTAAGGTAAAGAATTCAGTTTGTAGCTGGCTGCCGTCCCAAAACACAACCACCCCTCCGGCCAAGGCAGGAGGGGTGTTGATTATGTTAACGCTGCTTAGCAATTAATTAATTGAAAGCTTTAATGCTGCTGAATTGTTTTCAGTAGCTTTTACAGGGGCCGATTGCTGTGTGGCAACAGTAGCTTCGTTTTTCTTTTCAATAACCTGCCCGGGATTATCCACCAAAACAGTTCCGCTGAAGGCAGCGCTTTGCTGGATATTCTGCGGGGTCCCTGCAACAGCCATCTTGTCTTTGTGAATAAAATTCAGGTACAAAGCAAAGAAAAGCAGGTTGAACGCGAAGAAGTTGGCGATTTTACGGACACGTCTTTTCATGATACAGGATTTATCGGTTTAATCAATATTGGACTTCGTGGTTTCTGCATCTAAAGTAGAAAGCCTATTACAAACATCAAATAAACAGGGCTTTTATTTGAATAAATCAGGCAGAATTACTAAGGGAAAACTCGTAAAACTACGAACTGCTCATTTTTTCATTGCTTCCAGTTGTTTTTGAAGCAGGTACATCTCATCCCTCAGCCTCGCAGCCTCCATAAAGTCAAGATCCCTCGCCGCTTTTTCCATTTCTTTTTTAATTTTTGAAAGGGCTTTCTCTGTTTGAGGAATGGTTTTGTATTCAGCCTGTTCTTCAGCGGCAACAGTTATCATGTCTTCATCCGGTGCAATGGCATAAGGATTGGCGGGGTCATATCCTTTAATATCCAATACAGATGTTTGTGCAAAAACTTCTTTGGTTGATTTGATGATGGTTGTTGGCGTAATACCATGTTCAATATTGAAAGCAACCTGTTTTTCCCGGCGGCGGTTGGTTTCATCAATGGTCTTTTGCATACTCTCTGTCATTTTATCTGCATAGAAAATAACGAGGCCGTCCACATTCCGTGCAGCACGGCCTGCTGTCTGGGTTAAGCTCTTTTCATTGCGCAGGAAACCTTCTTTGTCTGCATCCAGAATGGCAACCAATGAAACTTCAGGCAGATCCAATCCTTCACGCAATAGATTTACACCAACCAGGACATCAATTTTTCCCAAACGCAGCTCTCTGAGTATTTCTATTCTATCCAGCGTATGCACTTCGCTGTGTATATATTTTGATTTGATATTGATACGATGCAGGTATTTATCCATTTCTTCAGCCATCCGTTTGGTCAATGTTGTTACCAGCACCCGGTCACCTTTTATCACCCGTTTATCAATTTCATCCAGCAGGTCATCTATCTGGTTCACACTCGGACGGATTTCAATGGGAGGTTCCAGCAAACCCGTTGGTCTTACTACCTGTTCTACTACCACACCACCACATTTTTCCAGCTCATAATGATCCGGAGTGGCCGAAACAAAAATGCTTTGATTGGTCAATGATTCAAATTCATGAAAATTCAACGGCCGGTTATCTAATGCTGAAGGCAGGCGAAAACCATAATCAACAAGGATGAGTTTCCTGCTCCGGTCACCCCCATACATACCGCTTACCTGTGGTATGGTCTGGTGACTTTCATCAATGATGGTTATGTAATCTTTCGGAAAGTAATCCAATAAACAGAATGGTCTTGTCCCGGGCTTCCTCCTGTCAAAGAATCTTGAATAGTTTTCAATGCCATTACAATAACCCAACTCTCTTATCATTTCCAGGTCGTAATTCACTCTTTCACTCAACCGTTGTGCTTCAATATATTTTTTTTCTTTTTTAAAATATTCTGCCTGTGCCGCTACTTCATCCTGAATTTCATAGATCACCTGTTGCAGGATATCTTTTGGCGCCACATACAGGTTGGCCGGGAAGATAGCCGCGTTTTCCATCAGGCCGAGTCGTTTACTGCTAACCACATCAATGCTTTCTATTTCTTCTATCTCATCACCAAAGAAGGTAATGCGGTAACCATAATCAACATAGGGAAGATTGATATCAACCGTGTCACCTTTCACCCGGAATGTGCCACGGTTGAATTCCAGTGTTGTTCTGTTGTACAAAGAATTGACGAGAGAATGAAGAAAGGCCTGCCGTGAAATAATTTGACCTTTGTCAATACGAACGATCCCATTCTCATAATCGGTAGGATTGCCCATGCCATAAATACAACTAACAGATGCCACGACAATAATATCCCTGCGGCCACTGAGTAAACTTGATGTAGCTCTCAGGCGGAGTTTATCCAGCTCATCATTAATACTCAGATCTTTTTCGATATATACATCACTGACGGGCATATAAGCCTCCGGCTGATAGTAATCATAATAGGAAACAAAATACTCAACTGCATTTTCCGGGAAGAACTGGCGGAACTCACCGTATAACTGCGCCACCAGGGTTTTATTATGGGTCAATACCAATACAGGTCGCTGCACATTCTGTATCACATTGGCGATGGTAAATGTTTTGCCGCTTCCGGTTACTCCTAAAAGAGTCTGGTACTTTTCTCCATTCTGGATTCCTTCCGTCAGTTGGAGGATAGCATCCGGCTGATCGCCGGCGGGAGGAAAGGGGGTGTGTAATTTAAATGGCATAAGAATATCAAAAACTCAACAGATAAACAAGTTTAATGGTTCATTATTCCTTGAAGGGTTTATACATCGTATTATCTTTCATGAAATTCATTCTTTCCTGGTCAATTTTTACAAACTCGGGACTATAATCTGTTTTAAAAAAGGATTGGACCCCGGAAACGCCTTGTTTTTCCAGGCTGTAAAGAAAATAGGTTAAGAAATCCCGGCCTCTCCATTTTTCCGTGCCGGAAACTGTATACAGGTTCCAATAGATATGCGCAGCAAATGCATAGGCTTCAAGATCGAGGGCAATGTCAGCATATCTTATCAGATCTTCTTTAAGTTTTTTATTGTCTTTAAACAATTCCCCTACCTCCATATGCCTGAATAATATATAGGCATCTTTCGAATTATTTGCCCCACCTCCCATCGGATACAGAGGATCAGCATTGTAAACACCGGTTTTATAATCATTCCACAGGCTAACTGTTTTGTCAGCCTTCTTCAATAAACCGGATTTTGCATTTGTTGAAAAGTATAATTCATAGCTTGCCCAGGCAGAACCAGGAAATTGAGCAAGAATATCTTGATACGCATGTATGGCGTCATCAAATTTACCTTTATCATGCAGGGCAATTCCTTTTTGTACCAGGCTATCATGGGTATGATAAAAAAGATCGAATTTATTTGCCAGGTCCTTCAGGTAACTGGCAGCGATAGACTTTTTGTCGGCAAAAAACAGAAGCAGGCTAAGGTATCTCCGGGCAATATCAAACTCATCGTTTTCCACATGCATGAATACCTGGGATGCCTGGACAAGAAAATTACCCGGGCTCATTTCCATAACACCCCGCCAATACAAGGAAGAATTATTGGTCACATCATCGGTTTTTTTGTCCAGGTAGCCGGCTTTTGATAATACTTTACCGGTGTATCTTACCCCGACAAATTTATCGTCAACCGCAGAAGTATAGTAAGCAAAAACAGGCGAGACATTATTTTTTACCCAATTGCGGATATTTTCTTTTTGTTCTGCCAGCGATAAGGCACTAAAATCTTTTGCTGTCCTTTCATCCCAGGGAAGCAATTCCGGAGAAAAAGATTCCTGTTTGGAGCAACCATCGTTAAATCTGTAAACAAACATTAACCCAAAAGGAGAGAATTTTGCAACAGGACTAATTACATTTTGCAGGCGCTCATGAATTGTATTTATCAATGATTTGTTGTCAGGGCAGGTGCTTATTTCATAGTTACAGGAATTCCCCTTTATCCAGCTGGCAATCACTTTAACCGTGCTGTTGGTCTTGTCGGTTTTCATAACCAATCCCATAGCTTGCTGTACTGAATCTAACCAGTTTAACAGAGATTCTTTACCAAAATTATCTTCAGCGATATTTTCATTGCTTAAAAAAATTATTGAAGTTCTCTTACCGATGTCTTCATTTTGCGCACATAGAAAAAAGGGGAAAAAAATAAGGAATATGATAATTATCTTTTTCATTTATTAATGTTTAAAGAGTTGTTGTATAACCAATATAGGAAGAAATAAAAACCCCAGGCGGTATTTTGACCTCTTTGTTACCATTTGCACTTTTCTTTAGCCGTGCAATTTACAAAAGGCGGCCTAACATCTTTTGGCAAATCCACCACGAAGTAAAAATTTTGATAACCCAACCTCGCTAACCTCCCTCAAAGCAGCAATAATGTGTTAAAAACACTCTATATAAACCGGGCTAATTACTATAGATTTGTGATCACAACCGGCATGTTGGATGTTTTGATAATTCAAAACTCAAACTTATGAACAAAGCAATTCTTGTTCCTGCCGTTCTGTTGTATTTAGCCAGCAATTCATCTGCTCAAAATATTGACTCTGCATTAAACTTATTAGCGTCTCAATACCCTGCAGAGAAAATATATATCCAATACGATAAGGAAGATTATGTAGCCGGGGAAACCATCTGGTTCAAAGCCTATTTATACAGCGATGGCAAACCCAGTGGAATGAGCACTAATTTTTACCTGCAATTTACCGACAGCAAAGGACAGACAATTTTTAATAAGAAATACCCGGTATCAGGAGCAGTCGCAAGAGGAAATATTGATATCCCGGATTCACTTCCACAGGGCAATTATTATATCAGGGGATTCACTGCCGGCATGCTGAATTACGATGAGGACTTTATTTATAAAAAAAATGTTTTTGTTTTTAATCCTGCTGATAAAACGGGCAATAGCTTTTCTGAACCTGATTCCCGGTTATTGTCTGTTCAATTTTTCCCTGAGAGCGGTAACCTCGTTGATGGTATTTTAACAGTTGTGGGTTTTAAAGCGACTGATCAATGGGGAACCCCCGTGGATGTAAACGGGGTCATTAAAACAGAAGATAAAACAACCATTGCCTCTTTTAAGAGCTATCATGATGGTATCGGCAAGGTTCAATTTAAGTCACAGGCGGGGAAAAAATATATGGCAGAAGTGGAAACAAGGACCGGCACAAGAACATTTCCTCTGCCTGCTGTTCAGCCTTCAGGTATCAATCTTAAAATTCAGGATGAAGAAGGGAGTAAAAAATTTCAGTTGAGCCGTAGTGAAAAGGATCAGGCGCAACTGGACAATTTATTGCTGGTTGTCGAGATTAACAATCATATTGTATATGAAAATGAAATTGTCTTTGAGGATTATTCATCTGTTATAGGCCACCTGGTTACCGATAGTCTTCCATCGGGCATTTTGCATTTCACTGTTTTTAATAAAGAGGGAATACCATTAGCCGAGCGGCTTTCTTTTGTAGATAATGGCGAGTACCGGGGCTCTGCTGCAGTTACAATAACAAAGGCAGGGACTGAAAAAAGAGCAGAGAATATAATTGAACTTAATTTTCCCGATTCAATACAACGAAGCTGTTCCGTGGCTGTGATTGATTTGCCGGGAACTGGTATAAATGATAATGATAATATCTGGTCCCGGTTTTTATTAACCAGCGATCTGAAAGGATATATCCATAACCCTTCCTGGTATTTTGAAAATCAAAATGATTCTGTAAAGCAGGCTTTGGACAATTTAATGTTGACCCATGGCTGGAGCCGGTTTAACTGGACCAAAATTTTATCTGGTGAATTCCCGGAAAAAAAATATACAGATACCTACCTGATCAATATTTCGGGAATTGTTTACCAGGAGTCAGATAATAAACCTGTTGAAGGGGGCAAGCTGAATGTTTTCTTCTCAGACCAGGACTCATCCTTATCTACATATGATATCCCGGTCAATGAAAACGGCCGGTTCCTGGTTGATTCTCTTGTACTAGTTGGAAAAACAAAAATATATTATATCTACACAGACAAAGGGGGAAAAGAAAAACAGGCGACCATTAAAACGGATAATAATATTTTGCCGGGAAGTTTCAAGGAGACCATCCACGACCCTCTTGAAAAACACACCTGGATTCAGTTTCAGGATTCAAAAAAGCCGGAGATTGCCCGTAGATATGAGTTTGTCAATAATGGAAACCCGGATGCAAAATTGCTTGAAAATGCTATAGTAACTGCGAAACAAAAGCGCCCGGTTGATATCATAAATGAAAAATATACCAGCGAGTTATTCCGGACAGGTGGTAAAATAAAGATTGACAATATTCATTCGCCTCCTGTAGATAAAGCTATGAATGGATTGGATTTTGTTCTAAACAGGATCACTACTGTAGGTGTTCAATATGGAACTTTTGTGAACAGGAAGAATTTCAGTATTCAGGATAACAAAGAAAAAAAGCTTTCAAGACCGGGCATCAAAACAACTGTATCGGGCCCAATGCGGTTCTGGGAGGTCGGTCTTTTTATCAATGAAATGCCGGTGGATTTAATACAATTACAGGTTCTCAGGGCTGACCAGATCGCCATGGTTAAATTTTTTGAATCAGGCAGCATTGTGGCCGGGAGTGTATATCCGGGTGGGGCTATTGCTGTTTATTTAAATTATGAAACGGGTATTCCAAAAGAAGAAAAAAAAGTATCAAAATATATCGAATATAACGGGTATTCGATCAGTAAAGAGTTTTATAATCCCGATTATTCTGTTCCCGGAGCAAATAACAATAAAGTCGATAACCGTACCACATTATACTGGAATCCGGAAATATTTACCGAGAACCATTCCGGGAGTGTACAATTGAAATTCTTTAATAATGATTTTAGTAAAAAATTCAAAATTGTGATAGAGGGGTTTGATATCACCGGGAGGTTGATTCATATTGAAAAAATTGTCGGTAATTAAACAAGGTTTTTCTTGTTTAAGCGGCCTTTGTAACTTATCCGGATCCTAATTTTCTCAGGTAATTTGACTAAAATTTCAGAAGGTTATGAAATATTCAGGAAAAATCTTAGTTGTTTTTTGGGGAGTCACACTCTGTTTAAGTGGGGCAGCGCAAAAAATTGATTCTGCTCTCAACATTCTGTCTGCTCAATACCCAACGGAGAAAATTTATATTCACTATGACAATGAATACTATGTGGCCGGCGAAACGATCTGGTTCAAAGCTTATTTGTACAGCGATGGAAAACCGAGTGGAATAAGCTCCAATCTTTACCTGCAATTTGCTGATAGCAAAGGCCGTGTAATTTTCAATAAAAGATACCCGGCCTTAGGCGCCGTAGCAAAAGGGAACATTGACATACCCGATTCACTTCCACAAGGCAATTATTATATCCAGGCATTAACGTTGGGTATGCTGAATGACGACAAAGCTTTTATTTATAAAAAGAATGTTTTTGTTTTTAATCCTTCAACAACGGCAACTCCCGGAACCACAGAAGCTCAAAATGTCTCGCTGCAGTTTTTCCCCGAAAGCGGCAACCTGGTCGATGGTATTTTAATGGTTCTGGGATTTAAAGCGACCGATCAATGGGGAAGCCCCGTGGAAGTAAACGGGGTCATCAAAACAGAAGATGGAATTACTATTGCCTCTTTTAAGAGCTATCATGATGGTATCGGTAAAGTGCAATTCAAACCGCAGACCGGAAAAAAATATTTGGCGGAAGTAGAAACGGCGGTTGGTCCAAGAACATACCCGTTGCCAGCCGTTCAGCCTTCAGGCATCAACCTTAAAATTCAGGATGAAAAAGGAGGAAAAAAATTTCAGCTAAGCCGGGGTGAAAAAGATAAAACACAATTCGATAATTTATTGCTCGTTGTTGAGATAAACAATCATATAGTGTATGAAAACGAAATTTATTTTGAAGAGTATCCATCTGTTATAGGTCACCTTGTTACAGACAGACTTCCATCCGGCATTTTGCATTTCACTGTTTTTAATAAAGACGGAATGCCGTTGGCCGAGCGGCTAACTTTTGTTGATAATGGAGAGTATCGGGGGGATGGGACACTTGTCATGACAAAAACCGGGATTGAAAAGAGGGCAGAAAATATAGTTGAACTTAATTTCCCTGATACAATACAACGAAGCTGTTCTGTGGCTGTGATTGATTTGCCCGGGACCAACTTAAATGATAATGATAATATCTGGTCCCGGTTTTTACTGACCAGCGACCTGAAAGGATATATATACAATCCTGCCTGGTATTTTGAAAATCAAAATGACAGCATAAAACAAGCTTTTGACAATCTCATGTTAACCCATGGCTGGAGCCGGTTTAACTGGAATAAAATTTTAGCCAAAGAATTTCCGGAAAAAGAATATACGGATACCTACCTGATCAATATTTCGGGAATAGTGTACAGCGAAACGGACAAAAAGCCTGTGGAAGCCGGGAATTTGAATGTTTTATTCTCAACAGAAGACTCATCGTTATTGACCTATGATATCCCGGTGGATGAGAACGGCCGATTCCTGATTGACTCCCTGGCTATTTTTGGAAACACAAAATTGTATTATACCTATACAGACAAAATGAGAAAAGAAAAACCCGTGATCATTAAAACGGATGATAATGTTTTGCAGCAGGCTATTACGGAAGCCATGACTGGGTTGCTTGAAAAATACCCTGCTGATCAACTTATCAATTCGAAGAAACCGGATATAGTCAGCAGGTATGAATTTGGCAAAAAAGAAAACCCGGATGCGAAATTGCTTGAAAATGCCGTAGTGACTGCGAAACAAAAACGCCCTGTTGATATCATTAATGAAAAATATACCAGTGAGTTATTCCGGACCGGGGGTGCCATAAAGATTGACAACATTAATTATCCTCCTGTAGATAAAGCTATGAATGGTGTAGATTTTGTTTTGAATAGGATCAGTACTGTATTTGTTCAATTTGGACATTTTGTAAACAATAAGAATTTCAGCATTCAGGATAACGTAACAATAAAAACCGGTCCGAAACGCTTTATCGAACCAGCACGATTCTGGGAGGTCGGTCTTTTTATAAATGAAATGCCGGCAGACTTAATACAATTAAGAGTCCTGAGAGCTGACCAGATCGCCATGGTAAAATTTTTTGAAGCAGGCGCCATCGTGGCCGGGATGTCATACCCGGGTGGGGCCATTGCTGTGTATTTAAATTATGAAACTGATATTCCAAAAAAGGAAGAAAAGGTATCAAAATATATAGAATATAACGGGTATTCGATCAGTAAAGAGTTTTATAGCCCCGATTATTCTGTTCCCGGAACAAACAGCAATAAGGCAGATAACCGTACTACATTATACTGGAACCCTGAAATATTTACGGAGAACCAGTCCAGGAATGTGCAGTTAAAATTCTTTAATAATGATCACAGCAAAAAATTCAAAATTGTGGTAGAGGGATTTGATTCAGGGGGACGACTGATCCATATTGAAAAAATTATTGGTAATTAGGCCCAGTTTTTTTACTTATGCCGCCTGTAAAACTTATCCGTATTGTAATCTTGTATTATGTAATTTGGGAAAAAATAACAGGGGAATATGAAAAGCCGAGGCAAGATCATAGCCGTTTTTTTTGCAATCACTTCCTGTTTATATGTGACAGCCCAAAAAGCAGACTCGGTCCTGGAGGCGCTGTCTACTGAACCTCCTTTGGAAAAAGTTTACATTCATTATGATAAGGAATATTATGTGGCTGGTGAAACCATCTGGTTTAAGGCATACCTGTATAGCGCCGGACTTCCCAGCAGCCGGAGTAATAATTTTTATCTCCAGTTAATAAGTCCCGAAGGAAAAATAATCAGCAGTAAAAAATACCCTGTTAAAGGTGCTGCGGTAAATGGGAATATTGAACTCCCTGATTCTATCCCGCAGGGAGATTATCATATCAGGGCATTAACACCCGAAATGTTGAATACCAACCAGGATTTATTCTATTCCAAAAATATTTTTGTTTTTAACCCGGCCGATAAGACCGGTAATAGCTTTTCAGCACCGAAATCCCCGTCACTGGCTGTCCGGTTTTTCCCGGAAAGCGGTAACCTGGTGGGGGAGATATTGTCTGTGATCGCTTTTAAAGCAACAGATTCTTTAGGAAGACCGGTTGGGATAAGCGGAGTTATAAAAACAGAGGATGGCACAACGATTACTTCTTTCAAAACGTCTCATAATGGAATGGGCAAAGTGCAGTTTCGTCCACAGGCAGGGAAGAAATATATTGCTACTGTTGAAATAAATGGACAAACAACATTTTGGCCTTTGCCGGAAGTTGCATCATCCGGGATCAACCTCAGAACAGAGAATGAAAAAGGGGGAAAAATGTTTTTACTGAGTCGGAGCAAGAAAGACAAAGACAATTACAATAAACTTTTGTTGGTGGCAGAAATGGATAATACGATCGTATATGAGAACGAGATCAATTTTGAGAATTATTTTTCCGTAAAGGGACACCTGCTTACCGATAGCCTTCCTTCCGGCATCTTGCATTTTACAGTTTTTGATAAAGAGAGAAAGCCGTTAGCAGAAAGATTAACATTTGTGAACAATGGCGAATATGAATCAAATGCCGGAATTGAAACAATAAAAAGTGGCACAGCCCCAAAAGAAGAAAACATTTTTGAGATCAATTTCCCGGATGCTGCCCAGCGTAGCTGCTCTGTTGCAGTTACTGATGCAGAAACTTCCCCCGTGATTACAAGGGAAAATATTATCACTAAGTTTTTGCTGACAGATGATCTGAAAGGAAATATTTATGACCCGGCCTGGTATTTCCAGGACAAGAATGATTCAACAAGGCAAATAGCCCTGGATAACCTGATGCTGATACATGGCTGGAGCCGTTTTGCCCGGGAAAAAGTATTTGCCGGAGAAATTCCCGGAAAAAGATATAAAGACAATTACCTGGTCACTGTCACCGGGAATATAAGAGACGGCAAAACAAATTCACCTGTTTCCGGGGGCAATCTTATCGTTTACCTGGACGCTGAAGATTCCGTTAATCAGCATTTCGAAGTGGAGGTTGATGCCAGTGGCAAGTTCGTCATTGATTCATTACTGTTTTTTGGAAAAGCCACGTTAAACTATGCTTATAAATCAGCACAGGGAAAAGAAAGACCGGTAAATATTTCTCTTGATCAGCAACCTACCGATGTTGCGGTTGAGGTATTGCCATATCCTGCCGGCGAGGCGGGTAATAATGGTGCAAACAATAACCTGGCTTTTGATGAAGAATTAATATATAAAAGATACCGGACTTCCGCTTCTTCCATTACCAAAACGAAGGAACTGGAACCGGTAGTTGTTGATGTAAAAAGTAATAAAAGACCCATTGATATTGTGAATGAAAAATATACCAGCGGGGTCTTTACGGGCCTGGGAAAGCGGAACATAGATAATATCAATGAGCCCAATAATGACAAATCTATCAGTGTGTATGATTATATAAGAAACTTTGTAAAACAGGTGGAGGTAGAAGACAACAATTTTGTAAACCGGAAAAATTTCAGCATCTCAGGTACCATGACGCCCACGCAGGAAAAAGAAAAACAAGCACGGGTGGATGCAATAACCAATAGTCCGTATGCTGTTAATGGCGGGAAGGAAGTAGATAAGATCATGAACGAAAACGCACCCGGAAAAAAATTTATTGTCGCAACTTTTCTTAATGAATCGCCCACTGATATCAGTTTTCTCAAAACTATAAGAATGGATGAAGTCGCATTGCTTAAATTTTATGACCCGGGCTTTGTTGGCGCCGGAAGCGGTGGCCCCGGCGGCGCTCTCAGCATCTATACAAAAAAGGATGTTAGTGTAAGTGCCGGAATTGAAAAACTAGACCATGTTGATTATTACGGGTTTTCCCTCAGTAAAGAATTTTACAGCCCCGATTATAGCCAGCCCGGTCAAAAACAGGCGCAGGAAGACGCCAGGACAACATTATATTGGAACCCGGAGGTTTATACTGATGCCCAATCAAAAACTATCAGGCTGAGATTTTATAATAATGATTTCAGTAAAAGACTGAAAATAATTGTTGAAGGGTTTGACGCCAGCGGAAGATTGATTCATGTTGAAAAAATAATTGGCAATTAAGATATTTCTGATAAAAAAATGAGAAATAAATACCGCTTATATAAACATTTCCGGTATTTATCTTCTATTATGTAATTTGAATAAAATAACGGAACATCATGAAACGTACAGCTAATATTGCGGCTATTTTTTTTATTGTTTTTTCAAATTTGAATGCCGGTGCTCAGAAAATAGGCGCGGCGTTGAATGTAATAGCCACACAACATGTGGCAGAAAAAATTTACATTCATTACGACAAAGAATACTATTTGGCCGGAGAAACAATCTGGTTCAAGGCTTATCTGTACAGCGATGGAAAACCCAGTGGAATGAGCAGCACCCTTTACCTGCAATTTACCAACAGCAAAGGCCGGGTAATTTTTAATAAAAAGTACCTGGCATCAGGCGCTGTTGCAAAAGGAAGTATTGATATTCCTGACTCTCTTTCACAGGGCAATTATTATATCAGGGCATTTACGGCCGGGATGTTGAACTATGATGATGCATTTATCTATACAAAAAACATTTTTGTCCTTAAACCTTCGGCAACAAATACTCCTTCTGCTTCTACGGAGTCACAAAATGTTTCCCTTCATTTTTTCCCTGAAAGCGGCAACCTCGTGGATGGTATTTTAACGGTTGTTGGCTTTAAAGCGACGGATCAATGGGGAACAGCGGTGGATATAAATGGTGTTATTAAGACTGAAGACAAAATAACCATTGCTTCTTTTAAGAGTTATCATGATGGTATCGGTAAAGTTCAATTCAAGCCACAGGCCGGGAATAAATATATAGCAGAGGTGGAAACTGCTGCAGGTCCAAGAACATACCCGCTGCCACCGGTTCTGCCCTCGGGAATTAATCTTAAAATCCAGGATGAAAAAGGGGGTAAAAAATTTCACCTGAGCCGGAGTGAAAAAGATAAAGCACAATTCGACAATTTATTGCTGGTTGCTGAGATAAACAATCACATCGTGTATGAAAATGAAATCGCATTTGAAGAGTATCCTTCAGTTATAGGTCACCTGGTTACCGACAGCCTTCCATCCGGGATCCTGCATTTCACGGTTTTTAATAAAGACGGTATGCCATTGGCCGAGAGGCTTTCTTTTGTTGACAATGGCGAATATCGCGGGACTGCCGGGATCGGGGTAACAAAAGCGGGCATGGAAAAGAGAGCAGAAAATACTTTTGAAATTAATTTTCCCAATAGCATCCAAAGAAGCTGCTCTGTAGCGGTGATTGATCTGCCGGGGACGGGGTTAAATGATAATGATAATATCTGGTCCCGGTTTTTACTGACCAGCGACCTGAAAGGATATATATATAATCCTTCCTGGTATTTTGGAGATCAAAACGACACCGTAAAGCAGGCGTTGGACAACCTGATGCTGACCCATGGCTGGAGCCGGTTTAACTGGACAAAAATTTTAAATAGCGAATTCCCTGAAAAAAAATACAGTGATCCGGGCTTGGTATCCCTGTCGGGATCTGTAAAAGATGAGAGGACCAATGAACCTTTATCCGGCGGCAAACTGAATATTTTACTGGAGGCTGAAGACTCGACTTCTCAAACCTATGAAGTGGATGTAGATGCTAAAAGTAAATTTAAAATGGATTCACTTGTGTTCCGGGGTAAGGCGAATTTTTTTTACGCCTATATAGGGAGTAATGGCAAACAAAAGGATGTTCTTGTATTTGTTGACGAAGACCCCATGAAGAAAATCGTTTCTTTTGTTCCGCAGGATATGGCAAAAAATAATATTGAAAGAAGTGCAGCTGTCATACAAAATAAAAGGGATATTGATACACGGTATCAATATGTCAAATCCAGGCTGGAACAGGAAAAAGAACTTGAAAAGGTCACTGTACAGGCCAAATCCGGCAAAAAACCTTTCGACATTGTAAATGAAAAATACACAACAGGTGTTTTTCGTTCGCCCGGCAAGGTCAATCTCGATAATATCAATGAACCGGCAAATGATAAATCGCTGAATGTGGTGGATTATATCAAGAACAGCGTTCAGCAGATAGAAATACAGGGAGGACGGTTTGTTAACAGGAAAAATTTCAGTTTGATGACCGGGCAAAAATGGGCCGTAGGGATTTTCCTGAATGAAACACCGACCGATATTTCTTTATTAAGAACAATCAGGGTGCAGGATGTGGCCCTGATAAAATTTTATGAAGCTGGATTTATAGGTGTCGGCAGCGGATCACCCGGAGGCGCCGTAGCAGTTTATACCAAAGAAAAATTTAAAGAGGATGAACCGATTGATAAACTCAGGCATTTCGAATATAACGGATACTCAATAACAAAAGAATTCTACAGCCCCGATTATAGCGCAGCTGATGCAAAGCGTACTTTGCCTGATAACAGGACAACGCTATACTGGAACCCGGATATTTATACAGATACAGAAACAAAATCAGTAAAATTGAATTTTTTCAATAATGATTTTTCAAAAAAAATAAAAATTGTTGTAGAGGGATTTGATGCAGCCGGAAAGTTGATACACCTGGAAAAGATCATCGGTAATTAATTACCTGGTTAAACATAAAAACCAGGCTGTCTCAAAAGAGTTGTCAGCCTGATCTTGCCGAAGGCTGACAATTTGATTGCCAATATTTCGACAAGCTCAATATGACAATCAAATTGATTTTTAAAACAGCCTCATCTTTAAAACAAAAGAATTCCGGATCTATTAAAACTCAGCCGATACGCTGATCTTTGGTTCTTTGGAAACTTTACCTGCCTCAATTGGCTGCTGACCTGTAATATTAAAATCAGCTAACTTAACAGAGAAATCGGCCGTTGCTTTTATTTTTCCACCTGTAGCAGTAAAGGTTCCTTCCAAATTGATCTTTTTGGTGACGCCTTTTATGGTAAGGTCTCCGCTAACCTGAACTACGTAAGTACCCTCCTTTGTCCATTTTATTTTATTCGGTTTTTCGATCTTGCCGGTAAATGTAAACTTGGGGAACTGGTCAGAATTCATCCAGTTGGCACCATTAAAATGTTCCTGCATCCTGGGGCTGGAAAAGGAGAAGTTTTTAACAGCTGCTTCAAAGGCGACTTCACCGGTTTTTGTGTCAATGGAGCCGATAACAGTTTTGTTATCGGCTTTGGGTCCGGCATCTTTTGGTGTAGTGGCATCAAATGAAACTATGGCAGATGTTGTTGTTTTTTTTTGGGCAAAAAGGAGGCCCGACACTGCAATAAAAGCAAGAAAGAGGATCGTTTTTTTCATTAGTTGTTACCTGCCTGACCGGCAGGCAGGTTTATTGTTTATTTAATGTTGATCGTTTAAAACTGATGGAAGTTGTACCGAGAATGTCGCTGTAAATACTCCCGCTGCAGGAGCCTTTCAGTGAAACAGCATCCCCTGCTTTGATATTTTTTACTTTTTCATACTGGTCTTTCTCCAGCGAAAAAATAATATAAGAGCCGGTGGAGTCAGCGAATTTAATATTGACAGTTGAGTCGCTCTTTGCCTCCACTTCAGAAGCGGCACCGCTGACACTGACAATTTTTTCACGGTATTTTTTGTTAGCAGCGCTGTCATTTGCCGCAAACTCATGAATGAGTTCAGAAGCTGAAACAGTATAATCGGCTTTTACCCTGGCTGTATCAGAAAAAGTTTCTCCCATTAAATATCTTTCCATGATCAAAAAACTGATAAAGACAAATACCGGGCCTACTGCTATCCATACAATCTTTTTTAACACGGCATGTGAAGCAGGGGTAATTAGTATCAAACCAATAGCCGACATGGCATGCAACCATGCTGCCGGGCGCATCATGGCAAATACACTTTTTCCAACACCCAACATGATGAGTTTTTGCGTGAAAAGAAAGAAAACTGTTACCAGGGAAAGAGATAAGGCGGTCGTGATAAAAACGGCTAAACTCCATTTTTTACGTACTATGATCAATACCATTGATGCAATGGCGCCGGCAGGAATAAGCCAGAATACATTGAATGAAAAATTAATTTGCGGCAGAGGATTGCCTAAACCAAACTTTGTTTCTGCAAGACTGAAAAAATTTCCCCCGGGCAGATCATAACCGCTGATGGGATTTCCGTTCCATGAAACCCAGGGAAGAAAGAATGAGATGAGGAGGCCTGCCCCAAAAACAAAGGGGAGCCATTTGCTGAACTTATTATTACTGCTTATTGTTGTCATTCACTGTGTTAATAACGAGCTTTTTACCTTAAGGGTTGGCGGAAGGGGCAAATATACAATGTTTAAACATTGATTAATCAGACCGTATCAGAAATATTTGTAAAATAATATAAAAGCCCCGTTACAAACGGGGCCCTGGTTTATTAACCCATTCTAGCAATGTATTGAAAAGGAAGAATTTAAGAAGCCTGCATCTCTTTGATCTTCTCCCGGATCTTGGTTTCAATTTCTTTGGCCAGTTCGGGATTGTCAACCAACAGTTGCTTTACAGCATCCCTGCCCTGGCCCAGTTTATCATTATTATAGCTGTACCAGCTTCCGCTTTTTTGAACAATACCCAGTTCAGTACCCATATCAATGATCTCGCCGTTTTTGGAAATACCCTCTCCGAAAATGATATCAAACTCCGCTGCCCGGAAAGGAGGCGCCACTTTATTCTTTACCACTTTCACTTTTACATGGTTGCCGATGGCCTCATCGCCATCTTTTACCTGCGCCATACGCCGGATATCCAGGCGAACCGAAGCATAAAATTTCAATGCATTACCTCCGGTGGTGGTTTCAGGATTGCCAAACATCACACCTATTTTTTCCCGCATCTGGTTAATAAAAATGCAGATGGTATTTGTTTTGGAAATGGTCGCAGTCAGCTTACGCAATGCCTGGCTCATCAATCTTGCATGCAGGCCCATTTTACTGTCACCCATCTCGCCTTCCAGTTCGCTTTTGGGAACCAATGCAGCAACAGAGTCTATTACTACAACATCCAATGCGCCGGAAAGAATTAACCGGTCGGCTATTTCAAGAGCCTGCTCGCCATAATCCGGTTGTGATATTAAAAGATTGTCGACATCAACACCAAGTTTCTTGGCGTAGGAACTGTCAAATGCATGTTCAGCATCTATAAAGGCACACATGCCGCCTTTTTTCTGTGCTTCTGCGATTACATGGGTGGCAATGGTTGTTTTACCGGAAGACTCAGGGCCGTATATTTCTACCACCCTTCCTCTTGGCAGGCCACCAATGCCAAGGGCCACATCCAGGCCGATGGAACCGGTTGAGATCACTTCCTGCATGATCTCGGATTTTTCATTCATCATCATCACACTTCCCTTGCCATAGTCCTTCTCAATCTTATCCATTGTAAGCTTGAGGGCCTTTAATTTTTCGCCATTAATGTTTGACATGTCTGTGGTTTTTTCTGATTTTGCCATGATTTAAAGTTAAGTTTTTCGTATTGTAAGCTGAAAAATTTCAGCCGATGACAAAACTAAATGATTTAGCAAATAAAAACTAATATTTTTTGGATTTTTTTTAAATTTACCCCAGCCAACCGGCTATCAACATCGAAACAGCACCCACTGCCAGCCCTCCATACACTTCTTTGGGAAAGTGGTCAGACACAATGAAACGGGAGCTGCAGACCAAACCGGCAATAAGCAGGGCAGCCGAGATGTAAATACCAAAATTGAGTGGTTGTGAAAAGGCGAGGAGGAGTATGAAGGTCAGCATCACTCCCATTGAAATGGCATGCAGGCTTATTTTCATTATAATATTGGCCATGAGACCAAGGATTGTCGTAAAAAAAATGCCTAAGGCTAGTTGTACCGCTTCAACAGGCATAGCAATTTCGTCTTTTGATTTGCCCATTTTTTGCCAAACAAACCAGATCCAGAAATACCAGGTCATGCAGGCTATTAAAGGAATGATACGGTCTTTTTGTGAAGTAAGATAAACGGACTTGATAAAATCCAATGCCTTCAATAATAATACGGTGACCACCGGAAAGAAGGCAAACATTAAAACAGCCATCAACACTATTCTTGTTTTATCCCAGGACGCATAACCCGCAAAAAGATACGGATGAACATATACCATGAACAATACAAGGTACAAGGGAACAAACACCGGATGAAAAATATAAGAAATAATTTTTGCAGCTAACCTTACAGCAGCAGTTTGCCGGGGAAAATCAGCATTCCTGATTTCCCGCAACTGATTTTTTTCATCAACTAGAAAACCTGCACTCATAAATATGTTCTGATTCCTGCAAAGTAAAGGAATCTGCCCGTAGGAATTGGTTTTAGTATCTTTACTTCGTACTACGTAGCTCGACCAAAGAATTATCCATGAAATAAAACTGACTAGCGTAGTAGTATATGCATCTTCAAAATCGGTTCATTTTTTGTTTATCAATTATTTACCAAAAAACAAAGCATGAAGAAACTAGTGCCTGCTTTTTTTCTGTTACTCTTTTTCCAGCAGACATTTTCCCAGAATATCAATAAGCATAAAATGCAGGCTATGTATGACGCCATCAAAGCGGCAGGCATTGAACATCCCGACTTTGTAATGGCACAGTGTATGCAGGAAACCGGCAACCTGAGCTGTAAAAAATGCTGTCTCCGCTATCATAACCTGTTTGGCTTTTATATTAAAAAGAATAAATGCAAGAAATTTGATTCCGATGAGGCTTGTATTGCTTATTATAAAAGCTGGCAGGATAAACGCTACCCTAAATGGCTGGCCAAACATCCCAAAGGCACCTATTATGATTTTCTAAAACATGCCGGCTATGCCACGGGAGATAAATACACGAATGAATTAAAACCCAAAGTGAAATGGGTTCAGAAAAATTTGCAACTGTAGTTAATTAGGTGATTGGGATATTAGTTAATTGGGTAGCGTTAAGGGAATGTTTGGTCAGGATACCTGATTAACCATTCAACCAATTAACCAATTATGGTTTTACAGATTGATTCCCTCCTTTTACCATCAACCCTTTTATTTTCTCTATATGGAATGGGGTGTGTGCAGCAAAAATATTGTTGATGAACAGCAGCTCATTGATGCCTTCGGCTTTTAACATAGCCAAAAAATCACCGGTGTAATAACGCTGGTCCACTACAATTACTTTTTCATAATTATTTATGAGAAAGCAGGCGAAAGCATTACCATAAGATTCTTTCACAACGGCGATCTTTCTTCCGTTCTTATGCTGTGTTTCCATTTTTACAATTGGCAGATCGCCCTGTAAAAAAACAGAATAACTGTTGGGACCGCTGGCGCCTTCACCATACATCTTTGATTTGGACCAATAACCGATTGAAGAACTGCCGATATAAAAATTCATTGAATCTTTAAAGAGATAATACTTTACAGAATCAGGGTTGCTTTGCAATCCCGGATCCCGGGTAAGCCGGTACAATGAACCCAGGAAAGAGTCTTTTGTTTTATAAGCGACCGTATCCAACGAAACTGCCGTTAACCCTGCTGTCTCGCAAAATGCACGGTACGCATAATAAGCACCGAGACTTGTCCAGTGGTGGTCCGTATTAAAATAAATATATTCAGTGCGGTGTTTTCTTATTTCATCGATCGCCCATACTTTTTTGATCTCAGGGTCCTCGCTGTTATAAATATTCTCAATGGCGGGCCTGTTTGGCTTTTGCATCTTGGCATACTTTTCCGTTAATTCAAATTCCAGCGCCACAGGGATGATCAGGTTATAGACCTGTATGCCCGGCTTCAATAACCTGTTATAAGAATTAATAACATCCGCATACGCTTTTCCCATCCCGGGTCCACCCCCAAACATTTCAAAAGCACGATTCTTGAAAACGAATACTCTTTTCTTGACCTGTCCTGTAGCTCCGTCATCCGGCAGCGGGCCATCGCTGACCTTATCTTTGACAGTATCCTTTTTTTCGTTTGCATCAGCATCATTGGACTCGTCATACATTTTTATTTCGCTGGACTGAAAACCAAACTTATTACGTAAAACAGTTGAAAAACTTATCCATTTATCACGCAGGGGGAAATTATCAGCATAATACACATCAATATCTTTAAAATATTTACCGTTCCATAAAGCACTGTCGTAATATTTAGGAAATGTAGCCAGTTTGCGATTTTCCATTGCGGATACCGAATCTTTTTTCATTGTTACAGAAGCTATGCCCCCCAGCAATAAAATTCCACAGAAAACGATCACGTTAACAAGATGGATCTTTTTATTTGTTGTTTCACTCATACTCGTCACTTAATAATTTTGTTACCCGGTCAGAACCGGAAATAAATAAACGGGTTATAACTTTTGCCTACCAATTGGGCTACACACAGGGAAAGCAATATAACATTAAATCCAATAGTAAGGGTGTCAACAAGAGTAATCCGGCTGGTCTTTTTCTCTACCCAGGCCATCACTTTATGATACACCGGCATACAAAGAATAATGGCCAGTATCAGCCAGAATAAATGAGTAGTAATTGTATTCATTACTTCCATGTTACCATTCGGCCCGGCACTGAATGAAAACAGTTTCTTTACGTATGCGATCAGCATGGTTGTATCTGTAAAATAGAAGATGACCCAACCCGGGACAATAATCAATAAGGCATAAAAATGAGAAAAGAATACGGGTATTTTTTCCAGGGCTTTTAATAAAAACGCTTTTTCCAGGGCAATGAAAATGAAAAAATATAGCCCCCAGAAAATAAAATTCCAACTGGGACCATGCCACATACCTGTCAGGAACCACACGATAAAAAGATTGAAATACACCCTTTTTTTATTTCCGCCCAAAGGGATATAAACATAGTCCCTGAAAATACTTCCCAGGGATATATGCCATCTTCGCCAGAACTCGCTGATGGATTTAGAGATGTAGGGATATTCAAAGTTTTCACGGAAATGAAAACCAAACATTCTTCCCAGGCCTATGGCCATATCAGAATAGCCCGAAAAGTCAAAGTAGATCTGTATGGCGAACATGATCAATCCCACCCAGGCCTCCAGGCTTGAGAGAGATAAAAGTCCGTTCATGGTTAAAGGACTCCCGTGATCGCCCATATATTTTCTTACCAGTTCGGCCGCCACATTGGCAATGATCACTTTTTTAAACAAGCCGATACAAAAACGGGAAAGACCAAGACTAAAATCTTTTAATGTTTCCTTACGCCCGTTTATTTCCTTTTCCACGTGGGCATAACGGATAATAGGTCCTGCCACTAACGATGAATAAATAGAGACATACATTAAGAACTTGGGAAAGTTTCGTTGCGCATTAATAGTTCCCCTGTAAACATCTACCACATAAGAAATGGTATGAAATGTATAAAAGGAAATACCAATGGGCAAGGCATAACCCGGGGCTGTGAATGATGTACCCAGGAGGGAATTGACCTGGTTAACAAGAAATACATCATATTTAAATGTTGCCAGCAATCCCAGGTTAAAGACCAGTGTTACGACAACACCGGCCTTTGCCCATTTGGTGCCCCGGTGTTTTTGTATAAAAAGCGCATTGGCCCAGTCAAAGGTTGATGATAAAATCAGCAATGAGATCCAGATTGGCTCACCCCACCCGTAAAAAACCATGGAAAAAATAATCAGAACCCAGTTTCTCCACATGGGGTTCTTATTGCTATAATAAAAAATAAGGTTTAGCGGAAGGAAAATGAAAAGAAAAAGCAGGCTGGCAAATACCATAAGGTTGGGGAATATTTAGCTGTGTAAAATAGTAATTAGCTTTTATTAATTGTAAACGAAAGAATAAAAAATTTGTAAATAAAATAAAAGCACGATGGCAGCTACAGTTCCTTCCTCAGCCTTGCTACGGGTATATTCAATTGTTCCCGGTATTTGGCCACGGTGCGGCGGGCAATATTATAGCCTTTTTCCTGCAACAATTCTGTCAGTCGTTCATCGCTCAGGGGATGTTTTTTTTCTTCCTCTTCTATCAGGTTACTAAGGATCTTCTTTACTTCCCGGGTTGATACTTCTTCGCCGCTGTCGGTGCTCAGTGATTCGCTGAAGAAGAACTTCAGCCGGTAGGTACCGAATTCTGTCTGCACAAACTTACTGTTGGCCACCCGGCTTACCGTTGAAATATCAAGATTGGTCTTTTCTGCAATATCTTTCAGGATCATCGGCCGCAGTTCCGTTTCATCGCCGGTCAGGAAGAATTCATATTGGTGCTGCATAATGGCATTCATGGTGCTCAGCAGCGTATGCTGCCGCTGCCTGATGGCATCAATAAACCACTTGGCTGAATCAATTTTTTGTTTGATAAAAAGTACAGCCTCTTTCTGCCGTTTGTCTTTCTTGGCGCCCCGGTCATATTCCTTCAGCATATCCCGGTAGCCCTCACTGATACGGAGTTCAGGCGCATTGCGGCTGTTCAGCGTCAGCTCCAATTTGCCGGCATTATTAAAAATAAAGAAATCAGGGACCACATAATTCTCTGCTTTGCTCATTTCTCCCAGGTTGCCGCCGGGCTTTGGGTTTAGACGGATGATCTGCTGCATCACTTCCCGTAACTGGTCGTCATCAATATTCAGCCCCCTTTGTATTTTTTCGTAATGTTTTTTGGTAAACTCGTCAAAGTATTTGGTAATGGCCTTGATGGCAATATCAAGAAGCTTACCATGTCCGTCCTGCTGTCTGATTTCTTCTTTTTGCCTCCGCAATTGAATCAGCAGGCATTCCTGCAAATTCCTGGCCGCCACCCCCGGCGGATCAAACTGCTGGATCTTTTTTATGAGCAATTCCACTTCTTCATTGCTGGCTATGATATTTTGCCGGAATGCAAGATCATCTGTAATGGCTGCCGTTTCTCTTCTCAAGTAACCGTCTTCATCAATGCTGCCAACTATCTGCTCGGCAATGGCCTGTTCTTTTTTTTCCAGTTTCAGCATGCCCAGCTGGTTGATCAGCATTTCATAAAAGCTGGTTTCAGATTTAAAGGGTAACTGCCTGCCTTCATCTGCTTCCGGGTAATTGTCGTCCCGGAGTTTATAATCACCCACTTCATCA
This sequence comes from Chitinophagaceae bacterium, assembly GCA_041486045.1. Lineage (GTDB taxonomy): Bacteria > Bacteroidota > Bacteroidia > Chitinophagales > Chitinophagaceae > JJ008. The sequence goes on from JBGPKR010000002.1 coordinate 52,200, forward strand.
TCACCTTCCCGCACATATTCGCTTACGTCAATATTGCCATATTCTTCTTCACTGCCGTCTTTATCAGTAAATTCTTCTTCGCCGTTTTCGCTGAATTCATCCTTTATCTCATCAGCATCCTCATGTTTATCCTCATCCAGTTCCAGGGCGGGGTTTTCTTCCATCTCTTCCTTGATTCGGACTTCCAGGCTGGCCGTAGGTACCTGCAGCAGTTTCATCAGTTGGATCTGCTGGGGCGACAGTTTCTGCAGTAATTTCTGCTGTAAGCTCTGGCTAAGGGCCATGGGTTCGTTTAGTTTTAAAGGCGGGATCTTTAAAAATCCTGCCATTGCACAAAAATAATGCCTAAATTTAGATACAAATAAATAAAAGATGGCGCAACGGCTTTGTTGTTTAATTGTTGTGTTCCTGTTAATGTTCTCCGGGAGAATTTTTGGGCAGGTAAAAAACCCTACGAAAATTTTCGGGCAACCTAAAACTATTCAGCAGGTTATTGGGCGAAACAATTATGAACAGAATAGATGGGTATACCGGTCAGCTCCTGCTTATGTCAAAGACATTACTCTTAAATTTGGGAAAGCCAGTTATTCCCCGCCTATAATATTGCGCTCTGGTTTTTGGGGATTACCCGATCTGCCGGGATGTTATTTTTTTCATTTGCCTCCCAAATTTTATACTGAATCCCTTGGCTATTTCTGTCAACAGGAAATAAAGTTTGAGAAACTTACAAATGTTCCACTTAGGTTCAGGTTGGGGTCATTAGAATATATGAACTGGATGGAGCAAAAACCGAATGCCTCAAAACTGAGATAAAGGAATTTTTTTTCAACACAGAGATACAGAGATTTAGAGCTTCACAGAGATTAACTCTCATATGATGATCAAAAACGAAAGTTGGTATAATTCAATAACGGAGAGAATTATTAAATGTGCGATTGAAGTACATAAAGAACTTGGGCCGGGTTTAATGGAATCAGTTTACGAAGTTTGCCTGAAAAAAATCCTGATTGATGAAGGACTGTTTGTAATAAGCCAGGTCATTCTGCCGGTAGTATTTAAAGGAACACAATTAGATAAAGAATTTGTTCTTGATTTATTAGTAGAAGATGAAATCATTCTTGAGCTGAAATCTGTTGAGGTTATTTTACCTGTTCATGAAGCCCAACTGGTAACCTACCTTAAGTTATCTGGCAAAAAATTAGGGTTGTTGATTAATTTCAACGTAACCCTTCTGAAAGAAGGAATACGCCGTCGGATCAACGGAAACTTAAACTCCGTGTAACTCTGTTTCTCTGTATCTCTGTGTTGAAAAGGTTCTTTTAGTTTATGCAATCACTTTCTGTACACTGATCACTTTCTTAATCAAAGCCACCATCTTCTCTCCCTTTTCTTTGATCTGTTCTTCTGTCCACAATAAACTAATCGAAGTAGAAATGCAACGGCTCATCACTGCATCACTGGCAGAAAAATCTTTTGTGGCATGATGGATGACCCGTGCTTTCAGGTCAGGATGCAAAGCATTTAATGTGACGGCATTTTTCAGGTGGTCCCATTTGCGGATATAATGCCAGTTATTATCGTACCAGTAAAAATTACCAGCAAGAAATCCCTGTGCTTTCATTTCATTCACTACAGCTTTTGTTATTTCTTCCGTGGGCAAAAACCAGCTGAGAAAAGTGCAACTGTCACCGGCAGGATCGGGGATCCTTCTGAATGAAACTTCAGGAATTTCTGCTAAAATATTTTTTAACTGCACATGATTTTTTTTCTGGATAGATAAAAATTCGGGTAATCTTTTTACCTGTGCCAGGCCAACGGCAGCATGCAGTTCAGAGATACGGTAATTGTAACCAACGAACGGATGCAGGTCGGCGCCACGGTCTGTGCCTTTATGATCGTGTCCATGATCGGAATAACCATCAGCTTTTATATAAAGATCTTCCCTGTTTGTCAATACGGCGCCGCCTTCGGCACAGGTCATTATTTTTACAAAATCAAAAGAAAAAGTTCCCGCATCACCAATAGTCCCTAATGCTTTCCCTTTATAAGAAGCGCCAATGCTTTGACAGGCATCTTCCAATAAGATCAGTTTATGTTCTTTACAAATAGCGATCAACGCATCCAGGTCTGCCATGCTGCCGCACATATGCACAGGCATTACCGCTTTTGTTTTGGAACTGATGGCTTTTCTTACTGCATCGGGGTTCAGCGTCAGTGTATCGTCCACATCAACATACACCGGCACAGCGCCAACACTCAAGATGGCTTCAAAACTTGCGACAAAAGTGAAAGTTGGAGTGATCACCTCATCAGCATAACCAATTCCCAAAGCACTCATGGCTGTTGTCAGGGCAGAGGTACCACTGGAAGTCAACTGGGCATATTTACTGCCAAAGGTTTTGCAAATAGCTTCTTCCAGTTCTTTACTTTTCCAGATGCCTTTTCTCGGACCATCAAAACCATAGCGCATCAGGATGCCGGTTTGCAGCACATCATTAACTTCTTTTCTTTCTTTATCACTCCAGAGTTCGTAGCCGGGCATTATTTATGAGTTTAATGTTTAAAAAGTTCAAAGTCTAAGGTTGTTTCCTTGTTCGGGAAACACTGCAAAGGTAGGAAAGGTTGGTATGCTCCCTTAGGGCAGGGGGGCTACGGTTTATAAAACTCCCACTTCCCTCCTGGCTGAACAAGTATGGCGATCTCACTCAGGTCGCTTTCATTATTATTTCTTCCAACGGCCGTAATGACATAGCGATAAGAAAAATGCTGCGATGATAATGTTTCTTTCAATTGGAAGCCGCCGGGTACCGGCACAAACCTTGAAAGGTACTTTGGTGAATTGCCAAAGGTTTCACTATGCGAATCAGGAGCATATTGATAAACTACATAATATTTTATCTCCACCAGGTTCCTGGGGTCGGGCCTGACGGTTAATTGTATAACAGAGTCATCGGTGATCGTTCTTTCTACAATTGGCGGCCAGGGCTTTTCATTATCGATCCAACGCATGGGAGGCAGCAAGGCCGGGTATTTATAATAATCGTTTTGTAAACTGTCATTCCAGCCATTGGGATTGTGGTCAAATGTTGCACTGCTGAAATAAATGCTCCCCTGCACATTAGGATAGCGACGCAATAATTGTATCTGGTCTGGAAGTTGGTTGGGATCATTCCAGGGAGCTTCTTTTCCCCCAGCCCGGTAGATACCATGGCCAATATAAACATGACGGCCATAGCTGTGGCGGCTCCACCAATCCAGCAGTTTTTCGTAAGCTATTTTATCATCTCCGATTGCCCGGTATAACTGGGGTGTTACATAATCAATCCATCCATTTTTCAGCCAGAGTAAAATATCAGCATACAGATCATCATAGTTAGTCTGACCTGCTTTGCTGTCGCTGCCTTCCGGGTCATCTTTTTTATTTCGCCAGACACTGAAAGGAGAGATGCCAAAACGACAAAGCTTTTTTTCCTGTTTAATAACCTTACTGATCGCCAGGATTATAGAATCCGTATTACTTCTGCGCCAGTCGTCTTTATTCAGGGTGCTGCCGGAACTCCTGTAAGTTGCTTCGTCCGGGAATTCTTTACCGGGGATGCGATAAGGATAAAAATAATCATCCATATGAATGGCATCCACATCATACCTTTTTACAATATCCTGTACAACATTCACCACAAATTTTTGTGCTTCCTTATTACCCGGGTCAAAATATTTTTTATCGCCGTAAGTTAAAAACCATTCGGGGTGGATACGGGTAATATGATTGGGCGCAATAGAAGCGGTATTGATATTGAAGTTAGCCCGGTAAGGATTCAGCCAGGCATGAAACTCCATGCCCCTTTTATGTGTTTCTTCAATCATGAACTGCATCGGGTCATAATAAGGTGATGGGGGCTGTCCCTGCACACCGGTAAGCCACTGGCTCCACGGTTCGAACGGGGATGGATAAAAGGCATCTGCAGCAGGACGGACCTGCATGATGATTGCATTCATCCCATTCTGCCGGTGCATATCCAATATGCGGATAAAATCAGCTTTTTGTTCTTCAGAATCCCATTGGCCATTTTGGGGCCAGTCAATATTATCAACAGTGGCTATCCATACGCCACGGAATTCATACTTGGGCTGTGCCTGGGTGGAGTAAGAAATAAGAAGTATGAAGTACGAAAAAAGGAATTTTTTTATTTTCATGTGGTGGGAAATACCGGGTACGAAAATACATCATTCACCCGTATCACGGATCTTATCCAGCAGGTCGCTGAGAATATTAGCATCATTTTCTGAAAGTTTGCCCAGCACTCCGTCTATTTCATCCTGGCGGGCATCAAGCCGTTCCAATAACTTTTTTCCTTTATCACTGATAATAACATCTACCAGGCGGCGATCATTTTTACAGGTCAGTTTTTTTGCCAGCCCTTTGGCAATAAGCCGGTCAACAATACGGCTGGTATCACTCATTTTTTCCAGCATTCTTTCTCTTATCTGCAAAGTTGAAAGCGGTTGCGGAAAGCTCCCCCTCAGGATGCGAAGGATATTGAATTGCTGGGGTGTGATATCTTCCGCTTCGAACATGACCCTTGTTCTGTCTCTCATCCAGCCGACGGTATATATGAGATTAATGGCAGCCTTCTGGTGCACATTACGGAATTTGGTTTGTTGTATGTCTTTGTCAATACCCATGAAGACAAGTTAACGGATTATGGTAAAAGTAAAAAGTTTCAGGAAAAACCAAGGGTCTCCCTGAAACTTTTTATGAAACAAAGCAATAATAACGCTTAGTTGTTGTAATAAAATTTTTCTTCCACGATCTTTCCGTTCTTCCAGCGTTGCACGGCCAGCTGGCGGTAGGTACGGGTACCAAAATCTTTGTGGGAAAAATCCATCCACCATTCAACAGCAGCAATATCATCGCTGATCACCGTGTGCAGCACTTTGGCGCCGCGAAACTCGGTAAGGCCATTTACAAAGGTTTCTTCGTACTGGCGGTTTACGTCTTTTCCAACCCGGGCAGGGTAATCATTGTCCTGCATCACTACGTCTTCAGCATAAAATTTTTCAAAAGCTTCAAGGGTTTTGCCTTCCAGGATCATCTGATTCAACTGGTCAACATTTGTTCTTAAGTCACTCATGGTATTAATTTTTAAATGTTATATAATTGAAAGAACAAAATTAATGTTTAAACATTGAATTATCAAATTTATTCCCCTGACCAGGGAAAATTTGTCAATTATTAACATTGCCGTGGCAGCATTGGTGCATAAAATCCCCTCTTTGTGGTATTGCAATATCTATAAAAAATGAGTTGCTTTACAGTACGAACCCCTGGCCCTTCGACAGGCTCCCACGACTTTCGTCGGGCAGACAGGACTAAAAACCTTGACTCATGAAGCTATTATCCGAATCCATCCGCAATTTTTTTGAGGGATTTATATCCTTCTATACCTCCATCTTTAATGAAATGAAAACCTGGTAGCGAAAAGCTGCGAGCTATTAGCTATGAGCTGCAAGACTATCTCCAGAAGTGATTTTATTCTATCGTAAATTTCTAATTAAAGTGATTTGCTTGTAGCTAGCAGCTAAATGCCAGCAGCTTTCTTTAACTCCGCTGCCAGTTTAAAAATAGTAAAGAGATGATGGGCTTCGTGCAGCAGAAAAAAATCAAGCCATTGCTCAATACTCATGGTGCCAAAAACCGGGTGAGTGCCGGTTCTGTCAAAATATTTCTCATTAATTGAAAGGCGGCCCGTTGACATTTCCTTACGGGTTGTGATCATATCTCCCATTATCTCACGGGTTGTTTTGCCGCAATTTTCAAGAAACGCCGGGTCTGCATCAGCCGTGTAGCGGGGAAATGATGGATTGTCTTCTTCCAACATTTTTTTTACCCTGTCGCAGAATACATGCTGGTAAGTCTGCAGATGAACAATGTTTTCAAAAATGGACCATTTGCCCGGGATCACCTGCCGCCTGATCAGTTCATCCGTTAAACCATCAATAATATCTATCAGCGATTTATGCTGGTATTGCAAACCGGTTGATAAATAGGATTTCATTTGCATGGGAAGTTTCTTTAATTGTTACTCCGTTCTTTGATTCCTGGAGCAGTTGGAGCATCCTTCGTTTCACTTCCCGATATACACCGCGACAGGCAGGATGACAATAAAAATAATTTTCAGCTATCGTTCCCAAACCTTTGTTCCTTCACTGCAGTTGGAACATCCTTCGCTTTACTTCCCGATATACACCGGGACGGGCAGGATGACAAACCGACTTACTTTTTTTAAGATTTTTCCCACACTTTCGTACCCTCACTACAGTTGGAACAGATGTCAATATTCCTGCGTCCTTTCAAAATCTGTTTTCTGAAAGTACTGTATTCCCCGTTTTTCCAGATTTCTTTAAAGGATTTTTTTTTCAGATCGCCCAATTGGTGCTGCGCATCTTTGTCAAAACAGCAGGGAGCCACCAGCCCGTCCCATGTTATCACCGGGTCATGCCAGAGCCGCCAGCAATGATTGGCCAGCTTGCCTTTGAATTCATAACCATTGCCGTTTTTCCGATAGCGGCTGTATTTATCAATAGTGGGAATCAATTGGTTGGGGTCATTTTCAAAATCATATACCTGGGCCGTTTTAAACCACACATCATCCACCCCCACTTCTTTGGCCAGTTTTTTTACATCTCCGATCTGGTGTTCATTGGGCTTTACCACCAGGAACTGAAAAACAATAAAAGGCGTTTTGCTTTTTAATTCTTTTTTCCACCTGACGATATTCTTTGTGCCTTCAATTACTTTATCCAATTGCCCGCCAACACGGTATTGCCGGTACACATCCTGCGTAGTGCCGTCAATGGAAATGATGAGACGATCCAGGCCGCTTTCAATGGTTCTCCTGGCAATATCATCATTTAAATAATGTGCATTGGTGGATGTAGCGGTGTAAATTCTTTTCTTCGATGCATATTCCACCATATCCAGGAAATCAGGATTCAGGTAAGGCTCTCCCTGGAAATAGAAAACGAGGTAGAGCAGGTCTTTATACAGGTCATCAATTGTTTTACTGAAAAAATCTTTTTGCAGCATACCTGTTGGCCGGGTAAATGCCCTCAAGCCACTCGGGCATTCCGGGCAGCGGAGATTGCAGGAAGTGGTAGGCTCAAACGAAATAGAAACCGGAAACCCCCACTGCACCGCCTTTTTGGTCCACTTGCTGATATAATAGCTGCTCAGCACCTTCATGCCATTCCAGGCACGACGCGGGGTGAGTTTGGATAATAAATTAAAACTGTCTCGTCGGTTAAAGCGGGGCATCAGGAAGTAAAGGTACTACTTCGCAAAATGGCTTTGCTTCGTAGTACGAAGTAAGTTCCTATCTTGAAACGACTTTGCAATGAACTACCCGATTCTTCCATACCGTATTTTTCCATTGGGCGATGCCGCCATAACAGTTGACTTCGGCAATTGCATTGATGAAACAATTAACAAAGAAGTAATTGCAAGATTCAATCAGTTAAGACAGCAGCCATTACCCGGGATGATCGAAGCAGCGCCCGCATACAGTTCTCTTACTGTTTATTATGATATAATGGCGCTGAAGAAAAAAATACCCGGCCATCAAACCGTATATGAATGGATGCGGCAACTGCTGGAAGAAAGATTACAACAACCTGTTCAGCAAGATCAAATAACAGGGAGACTGCTGCATATCCCGGTTTGCTATGACAAAGAATTTGCATTGGATATTCAGCAGCTGGCCACAACAAAAAATATTTCTGTTGATGAAGTGATACAAACGCATACAGCCAAACAGTATAAAGTTTACATGCTCGGCTTTATGCCTGGCTTTGCTTATATGGGAGAAGTGGATGAAAAAATCAGCATGCCCCGCAAGGCACAGCCAGTCAATATAACAACAGGAAGTGTGGGCATTGCCGGAAAACAGACCGGCATTTATCCCCTGGCATCACCGGGGGGCTGGCAGATAATCGGAAGAACGCCATTGAAATTATTTGATACAGCCGGGGAAGAACCAACATTATTGAGAGCAGGTGACAGGGTTCAGTTTTATTCAATACCAACAAATGATTTTTATGAAATTCAAAACCCCCCCTCTCCATTTATGGAGAGGGGGTTGGGGGGGTGAGCCATGAGTTTGAAAGTTATCAAAGCAGGCATACTGGATACCATCCAGGACATGGGTCGTTATGGTCAGCAGCATCTTGGCATCAATCCCGCAGGAGCGATGGACAAATATGCCATGCAGGTAACAAATATCCTGGTGGGTAATAAACCAGGGGAAGCAACCATTGAAATGCATTTTCCTGCTTCTGTCTTTATGTTCACGCAACCTGCACTCATTGCATTAGGCGGCGCTGATTTTTCCGCAAGTATCAATGGTGAACCTGTTCCGGGTTTTCATCCCATTATAGCCGGCAAAAATGATGTGCTGCAATTTCATAAACCGGTCAATGGGGCAAGGGCTTATATGGCTGTTGCCGGCGGTTTTGTTATTCGTGAATGGATGAACAGTTGCAGTACTCACCTGAAAGCAAAAGCCGGTGGCTATAACGGGAGAGCCCTTCAGAAAGACGATGAGCTTTTTTTACGTCAGTCATCTTCTTTCTCCATCAAACAAAATGATTTCATCATATTACCCTGGCAGGCTGATGCGGGATGGGGCAATGATCAAAAAGAAATTTTCGTATTGCCCGGCAATGAATGGGAACGGCTGACCACTGAATCAAAAGAAAATTTTTCGATGACCTCCTTTATCATCACGCAGCAATCAGACCGGATGGGGTATCGGTTAAATAATATTCCTTTACACAGCCTCAGCAATGAAGAAGTGATCTCTTCGGCGGTAAGTTTTGGCACCGTTCAATTGCTCCCGGATGGCCGCCTGATCGTGTTGATGGCCGATCACCAGACAACGGGCGGTTACCCGAGAGTGGCACATGTCATTACTGCCCATCATTCAAAACTGGCACAGATGAAAGCCGGGAACAAAATTCATTTCAGGTTTACTGACCAGCATACCGCCGAAGAATTATTTATAAAACAACAACAACATTTGCTGCAACTCCAAAATGCTTGTACATTCAAATTGGAACAATATTTTAGTGATAAAAGATGACCGAAAATAAGGGCAACTATAAATCAAAGGACTCTTCGAAAGTCCCGATGAATCGGGATTGGAGAGGGCTGGATATCAACTGTGATATGGGCGAAGGGATCGGCAATCCTGCCTTGCCGGCAGGCAGGGATGAGCTCATCATGCCGTTCATTTCTTCAGCAAACATTGCCTGCGGTTATCATGCCGGGGATGAAGACACGATGAAACGGACTGTTGAACTGGCGATACAATACAACGTTTCCATCGGGGCCCATCCTTCATTTTTGGACAGAGAAAATTTTGGGCGACTAGATATCCGCTTGCCGCTGGGTGAAGTGTACGACCTGGTTACAAAACAAATTCACCTGCTCAGCGAAATAACCAAAACCGCCGGGGCATCATTGCATCATGTAAAACCACATGGAGCATTATATAATATGGCGGCAAGAGATAAACAACTGTCGGCAGTCATAGCGTTGGCTGTAAAAGATGCGGATGATAAACTAATACTGTACGGACTCAGCGGCAGCCATCTTATTAAGGAAGCACAAAAGATCGGCGTAAAAATATTCAGTGAAGTATTTGCCGACCGCAGTTACCAGGATGATGGAAGGCTGACGCCCCGGACACTACCGGAGGCATTGATAAATGATACCGATAAAATGCTGCAACAGGTTTTGCAAATGATAAAAGAAGGGACCGTAACAACTGTATCAGGGAAAGTGATCCCGATCATGGCGGAAACAATCTGTATTCATGGTGATGGAAAGCATGCCGTAGAGTTTGCCAAAGCAATTCATGATGCGATTAGGTAATGACTATACAAATTATAAACGACTAAAAGCACCCTTCAGGGGGTTGGGGGCATGAAGAAAAACTCTGCCATACTTGGCGCTGCATTTTTAATGGCCACTTCTGCCATCGGACCTGGCTTTTTAAATAATACCAGCGCCTTTACACAGCAGTTGCTTACCAGTTTCGGATTTGTTATCCTGATCTCTGTTGTCATTGATATCGGGGCACAACTGAACATCTGGAGAATTATTACAGTCAGTGAAAACCGGGCACAGGACCTGTCTAATAAACTATTTCCCGGACTCGGGTATTTGCTGGCAATATTAGTTGCATTCGGAGGATTAGCTTTTAATGTTGGCAATATAGCAGGTTGCGGAATGGGACTTGAAGTGCTGACAGGAATAGATGCCAAATGGGGAGCTGTGATCAGTTGCGTTATCGCATTAGTGATATTCTGGACAAAAGAAGCCGGCAAAGCTATTGATCTGTTTGTAAAAATTCTTGGTATCGCCATGATAGGATTAACGATCTATGTAATGTTTGCTTCACATCCTCCATTCGGAAAAGCTATTCAGCATACATTCTGGCCGGAAAAAATTGATGTGCAGATGATCGTCGCACTGGTGGGCGGAACTGTTGGCGGGTATATCAGCTTTGCAGGCGCCCACCGCTTACTGGATGCCAATGTAAAAGGGATTGCTGCCATTCCCCAGGTCAATAAAAGTTCTGTTACGGGTATAATTATCACAGCAACGATGAGGTATGTTTTGTTTTTAGCTGCGTTGGGAGTAGTATGGGCAGGCGCTACACTTGCTGATAAGAATCCTGCTGCTTCCGTTTTTCAAATAGCTGCGGGGAATCCCGGCTATAAATTTTTTGGAGTGGTATTATGGTCAGCAGCTATCACTTCTGTCATTGGCGCTTCTTTTACTTCTGTTTCTTTCTGGAAAACATTCAGCCCGGCATTGGAAAAAAATCAACGGCTGCTCATATCCGGCTTCATTATATTCTCCACTTTCATTTTTGTTTTATTGAAACAAACTCCGGGGGCTATTTTGATAATGGCAGGTATATTGAATGGATTGATCCTTCCTGTAGCATTGGCCATCATGTTAATAGCTGTAACAAAGAAAAGACTATTCCCTGCTTACCAGCATCCGCTGTGGATGCATATTGCCGGCTGGCTCGTTGTTGCATTAATGACCTGGATGAGTATCATCACTATTCAGCAAAATATCGGGAAATTATTTTAAGCCTGTATTAATTTGTGTTGATCTGTGGCAAAAAACAAAAAAGCCCCCCGAATTACCAGGGAGCTTTTGTTATCATCCATCCTTGTTGTGTCCAATCAGCCGTTTAATATTTTTGAGCCAAGCAGGTAATTCCTTGACGGATGATAAATGAAAAGACAGGTTCCGCCTTTTATAGTCGAAATAATATTTTTTGATTCTTTTTGCGGCAATGCCGGGCAACCCCAGCTGCGACCCATGTACATTCCGGCCTTAGCCCTTGCAGCATCTACATACGCAGCGCCGTGTATCACAATACTCCGCTCCAATGCTTTATCATTATAACCGGGATCCACGCCATTGAGACGTAAAGACAACCCATGTTCCCCGGAATAAGTATTGGAAGTAACATAAAAACCCAGGCTGCTCTGCAATGATTCCGGTTTATTGGAAAACTTTGTGGCATATTCACCGCCGGAATTTTTACCATGCGCCACATATGTATTCATGATAAGTTTATTATTCAACACATCAATGACATATAACCTTTTTTGTTTTGACGACTGGCTGAAATCACAAATGGTCAGATAATTACTCCGGCTTATCATTCCTCTATCCAATAAATGCTGATACCCCTTCCAGGCATAATCAAATGCTTCCGGGGATAAACCATACTGCTGCAGGGTGATGGTATTATATAATGCCGCCGCCACGTCAGCAGAAGCAAAACAGGAGTCCGTATTGATCGGATGAGAAACCGTAACAGCAGGCATATCGCTGTTAACTGTTTGCATAGACGGGATCAGTGTAAACGAAGTACACAATAATCCCACGGATACTGGAATAAAATATTTTCTCACTTTGGGTACGGTTTTTCTTCAGGGTAATCCCTTCCAGGTTATTACTCTTTCGGAATGGATTTAGAAACGTAAGGCAACGCAAAATATTATCCGCCTATTAATAATACAAGCATTAAATCTTTTTTTTGATCTTTTGCGAAGAATTACTAAGAAGCTCATATACTACTACGGGGAATTCTACGAGACGGATATGCATTTACAAATAGAAACACTTAGCTCACTATTCATGTCCCGGTAATTTCCGGGACAACATTTCCCTTTCTCAGTTTTCCATGATCTTATTTATGTCCCTTTGTTTGATGATGAATTCACTGGAATAAATTTTGAGCAGCAGCATAAATAAGGAGATAAGCAGCGGGCCAAATATCAAACCGATAAACCCAAAGAGATTTAAACCAATAATAACACCGAATACAGTAGTTAGCGGATGCACATTCCCCATTCTTTTCAGCAGGGAAAAACGCAATACATTGTCGACGGTGCCGATAACGCCAAAGCCATAGATCGTCATCGCTATACCCTGCCAGGTCTGGTCGTTGGCAAAAAAGATAATGATCAATGGTATATAAGCCAGTGCAGCACCTATCACCGGCAGCATGCCGGCAATGCAGGTAACACCAAACCAGAAGAAAGGTTCCTTCACACCAATTATCAAATAACCGATCAATCCCACCACACCCTGTGCAAAAGCCACCAGCGGTATGCCGAGCGCATTTGACACTACCATCGTGTTTACCTCTTTACTGATCTTCGTTACATTCTCATCGCGCAGCGGGATGTATTCATACAAAGCGTTTTCCATTTTTCGCCCGTTCACCAGCATGAAATATAAAATGAAGTACATGAAAAAGATGGTGGTAAGGGTATTGAAAGTGGCGCCGAGGATCTTCGGAAGGCTCTGTGCAATTGTACTTCCCAGCTTATTGATATTCTCCTCGCTGGTCAGGGTAACATCAAAACGATGCTCAATAGTAGCCACCACTTTTTTCAAAGCCTGCACCAGTTCTTCTGAATGCTGGATAGCATAACTGACTTTTGATGAAAGCATGTTGACCAGTAATCCCACCGGCAACAGGATGACAAGAAATGAAAAAAACATCAGTAAAACGGCCGTCCATCCTTTACGCCATTTTTTCTTTTCTGCCAGGAAAAACATCCAGCGGCGCAGCAGCACATATAAAGTGATAGCGCCAAGTACGGCAGGAACAAAGTTGATCAGCTGGAAGAACAACAAAATACCCAGCAATAAAATGATCAGGATAAAAAAGAATTGCCGTATCCGGTTCTGGTCAATGATGTTACTGCTCATAATAAAAGGATGAGATATTAAAAGTAATAAAACCCTGCCAGATGAAGGTTAATAGATAATAGATAAAAGATAATAGTTCGTTTTACACGGTGTCTCCGTCATTATCATCTATTAACTTTTATCTATTATCTACACTTTAACTTCCTTCCACTTTCCTTTCCTGAAATAATAATATGCCGTTACCGCAATCACTGTCTCCGCCACAGGTACAGCAACAAAAGCCCCTGTTGGTCCCATTTTTAAAACTTCTGCCAACAAAAAAGCAAAGGGTATCTGGAAAAGCCAGAACACCACAAAATTGATCCAGGTAGCTGTCTTTGTATCCCCCGCGCCGTTCAGCGATTGCATCATCACCATGGCGATGCCATAAAAGATATACCCGCTGCCAAGGATCTGCAACGACTGCACGCCAAAGTGATGTACTCCGGGTTCTTTGGTAAATATGCTGATGATGGGTGAAGCAAAGAATAAAAACAACAGCATCACCACCGCCATAAAAAAGACATTGTATTTAGCAGTGAGCAGTACACTTTGTTCGGCTCTCTCCGGTTGTTTGGCGCCAAGATTCTGACCAACAAGGGTAGCCGCCGCATTACTCATTCCCCATGCAGGAAGTATAAAGAACACCACATTGCGTATCGCCACCTGGTAACCGGCACTTGCATCGGTGCTGCCGGTGTGTGACACCAGCCATGCCATGAGGATCCAGCTGCCGCTTTGGATAAAGAACTGCAACGTGGCCGGCCAGGCCACTTCAAACAAATGTTTCATTACCGGCGCATCCCATTTAAAATGCGGCCATTTGATTTTAAGATTGCCCTTGTTGTAAAATAAATGATAACACTGGTACAATACTCCCGTGCCACGGCCGATAGTAGTGGCAATGGCTGCACCTTTCAATCCCAGTTGCGGGAAGGGACCATAGCCATTGATGAGCATCGGGCAGAGAAAAATATTGATGATACTGGCGATCCATAAACTACGCATGGCAATAGCCGCATCACCGGCGCCGCGAAAGATACCGTTGATGAGAAACAGTAAAACAATAATAACACTTCCGCCCAGCATGATGCGGGTAAAAATGGTCCCTTCTTTGATCACTTCCGGCCTGGCACCCATGATGCGCAACACGTCCGGCGCAAAAAAGATTCCGGCGATGCTTAATACAACTGCTGCTATCAATGCAAGCAGGATGGATTGTGCCCCGGCATGACCGGCTGCATCCGGGTTCTTTTCACCAATCCGGCGGGCCACTACGGCGGTAGCGGCAGTACTTAACCCGATAGCAACGGTATAAATAAGGGCCATCACAGATTCAGTAAGACCAACGGTAGCCATGGCGTTCTTGCTGTTAGGCAGGTGGCTTACGAAAAACATATCCACTACGGCAAAAACAGATTCAAGACTCAGCTCCAGTATCATCGGTATGGCGAGCAGCACAATGGCTCCACGGATGCTGCCCTGTGTATAATCATGCTCACCGCCCCGCAGCGATTGCCTGAGCAGGGCAAAAAAATGAGATAGTTTATTTGTATATGTTGATTGCGACATGATTGAAAATCTTTTGACCCTTCGCCGGGCTCAGGGTGACAAGCACGGCAGGGATGAATGAAAATAAAATTTAAATAATGAATTGCAGCAACGATGTGTTGCTATTTTATAAATGGCCCTGAAAGATCAGGTCAATTAAAACCTGGTTGCCGGGCCGGCTGTCCCGGTTATTCCGGGGTAGTAAAACGAAGACTTCATATGCGTAATATAAAAGAAGGCGAAGATAATATTTTTTTGACAAGGCTGGCCTGAATCTTGTGGACTGGAATCTTAGCTAATTCGGGCTGTTGATGAAATTGCCAAAATTAAATTTCCGTTACCAGGGTTTATATTTCATAAATACAACTTTCAGGGTATTGTCTTTTGTATAATAAATACCTAATTTCATAACTGGTTCTAAACGCAGGAACCTGCTTCTGAATGCTGGTCCTGCCGGTGATAAAGGGTTTATTTTTTGTCTTCATTGTTCTCCCGCCTTATTAAAACAAGCTTCCGATAATTTTTTTTCCGTATAGTTCTTCTTATTTCGCATGCATTGATAATCTTTAATAAGTTGTATTATGCAACACAGTAAATGGATATTATTCCCGCGACAGCTGATCAGGCTGACCAGTTTTATCGTTGTGCTCCTGCTCTGTTCAGGAATTGCTTTTGCCCAGAAACAGGATACTGTCCCCGCTAAAAAAAATGTGTTGGGCAACATCCTCAACAGGGTGATCAGTAGTAAAAAAGACACGGTAAAACCCCAGCAACCAAATAATAATGCCAAACCCGACAATAATAATAATAACAGCCTTCCCAACAGGAATGTTGTTACTAATAAAGACACCGTCCCCCGGAAGAATGTCAACATCCAGGATGTCAACATCAACAAGGATATCCTTAACAACAGGGTCGGCATTCTGACCAGGTTTCCCGACACGCTTGTCATCGGCGCTTATTCCATCGTGGTGGAAGCTTACGACAAAGGAGGCGGATGGGATGAGAATATTAAAGCCTATAATCACTTCAACGGGATCGGTCGCATTAAATTCAACTGCCCCGGGACTTTTTCTATCTGGCCCGGCATCTGGAAAGATGCCGTATTGAAACCTGTAAAATTTACCGTGGTTGATAAATTTTTTATCAGGGATAATGAGATCAGTACGAAAGATGCCGCCTCGCTTGGAGTGAATGCACAACCCGGATCAGAAGTAGAATTGATGATGCCTCATTATAATGACAAGGCCATTGGTATGTCGCGTTACCTGTCTGATATGAAAGGAATCAAAACGCCGGAACCCCAGGGTATCCGCGTACGATTTACTGATCTTGCTGTCAGCGTTATCAAAGTGGGAGCCACATCAGGAACTGTATTATCCGGCATCGCCAGGTATCCGACTGATCCGGCAATTCCTGCGGTTCCATTTACATTGAATATTTCACCCGGGTTTCAATTAGAGGTCAGCGCCATTGCTTTCTCGCCCGGTATGGATCCACTCGTTACTGCTGAACTGATCCTGCCTTCTTCCATCACGCAGAACAGTGGATGCTCTGCCGGTCGTCTTGACCTGGGAGATTTTCGTATATCACCCAGCTGTGAATTTTATAAAGCCCTTCCCGGTTCTGATTATGGCATCTTTGGTATAGGTAATACTACACTGGCTATTGGCGGCAGGGGTTATGTGGTTGATTTCAGTTCATCGATGTCTTATGGACCATCCGGTAAACCTGCATCATGGAAAGGAGTGGTACTGATGCAGGGTGAATCACAGGGATCAGCTTATGGAACCGTCATTTCCAATATCGGTTACATGCAGGCAGATTATACTTTCACGAATGGTATTGTTGAGAGCAGCGGTTTAACAGCCACATTCCACAATGCATCTCCATACGGTTACGGCGCTGCACAGCCTTTCGGCTACCAGATCGATTTCAACAACGCAACAGTGAATGTGGCATCGAGCACTGTGGCCGGAGGAAACATCACACAAGGGAGAATTGTATTGCCCCGTACCGCTGTAAGACAGGCCAATAATACAGAAGTGGTGCTGACAGATGCCAGCATGACCATCCAACCCGATATGGACCTTGTTGGTTACTCATTGCTTCGTCCTGATGTGAATGTGTATTGGGGTGACCTGATCGCTGCAGGCGGCGGGGACAGGAAATCATTTGGTGTGGAAAATATGGCAAGGCAGGCATGGTTGTTTTTTTCCGCACAGGCATTGCCTGCATTTAACCCTACTACCGTAAATGGTAAAAAATTCTTCGCTCCATTTGTTGCATTGAATGCATCTGTAGTTGAAACAAATAAGATGCAGGGCGCCAGCTTCGGTGATTTTGAAATACTGGTAGTGAACACACCCAATGTTCCATCTCCATTGCCACCCAATAGCCCGAAAATACCTTTCTCCGATAACCCGGTATGGTTCCGGCTGAACAAAAAAGATTTCTGCTGGATGAATGTGGTAACAGAAGGGGTGCATTGCAGTGTGAAAGGAGATATTATGGAATCACCGGGTCTTGAACTTGGCGATCCTTCAAAACCATTATATGTGGGTGTTGATCCATTCAAAACATTGACAATGGATCCGGATCGCCAGAAAAATCCAAAACCATTCAGCAGTATTTTATTGCAGTGTGTGGAAAGCGCCGTGATCACCTGTGATTTCCGCTCTTATATTAAATTACCGGATCCGGTAGGTGATGTTTTTTCTTTTAAAGAAATGGTGTTTACATCCACATCTAATAATGCCGGTGGCAAACTGGAATTAAAGCCCGGGGATTCATTGGCATACTGGGGGCTTAAGTTAGTTCCCAAACCGGGTTTCAGTAATGCAGGATTGGTGAGTGTAAAAACAGGACAGATCATTTTAACGGCTGCAGGTCTTGCAGAGACAAGACATTTTGCACAACCTTTCTGGCTCACCTGGGGTGAGATGCTTGCCAATGGTTCCATGGGCCGTTTGTTCTTTGATTATAATTCCGCCGGTCAGCAGTTTGATAAATTTAATTATACCCACAATGCAGTTGCTTTATCAGCTATTAATCCCGATCCTTCCAAGAAAGGTTATCTGCGGGTTGGTGGTATCGCTTTCTTCCCCTTCTTCGGTGGCGATTACCTGCACATTGTAGATACCTACACGCCAGGCATGAGTGGCGATCCTTTTAATGGAAGAACTGTTACACTAAGCAGCTCAAGCGTTGGCAGTTTTCTCCCAACGAATTCTCATATCGGGGGTAACTGGTCTGATGGTTTAGGAATATTCAATTTTACCATACAATATGCATCGCTTAGGCAAGATGGTTTTGTTGGTGATGGAACAAGCCTTCTGCGAAACCTGGTGAACAGCAGTGGCGGAGGTGGTGGCGGTAGCGGTGGAGCTGGTGGCAGTAGTATGGAATTTGATAATGAAGACAGAACCACCGCTGATGGGGATATTGGTTCTACCATTGATATGAGCAGCCGGGGAACATGCATCCGTATCGGCAGCAATCTTATGGATATGCGTGCAATCTCATTTGGCGCTGTTGCAAATGTTTCAGCAATAACAAGGATCTGGGGCTGTGTTTGCATAGTTAATGATGGAATAGAAAACCTAGTAATAGGTGGTGAGATAACGACAGCTGCTAGTTACAGTGTGTATGCAAGAGTCGGTTCATATTTATCAGCTATCCTGCAAGTGAACCCATCACTGGCAAGACTAACTATAGACGGGGTGGCCACTTTATCTGTCGCATTGTCTCTTGATGCAGAAGTAAATGGTCACATGCAGCTCACTATGAATTATGCAGAAGGGTATTTAGAAGGTGAAGTGGCCGGGAAAATAGCAGTGGGTGCCGGTACAGGAATTTTCGGCGGCGGGTCACTGCAGGCTGAAGGACAAATAAACTGGCATCTCGGTATTGACTTTGTTGAACTACAGGGAATGGTTGCCTTAAAAATGATGGCTTCTGCAGGTATCCCTGGATTTGGAGCCGGAGCCGGAACTGGTGTAGGGGCCGCTTTTTATATTGGCAAAGGAGCACCAAAAAGCAGAGCATGGGTATTAGTGGGTGGAGATCCAAGGTTTAGTTTGAACATGGCACCTTTTCCAGACAGATTAACCGGAGTTTATGGTTCAGTGCATATAGAACAGGGAATAAACATCGCCATTATTTCCGGAGGATATGAAATTACAACGGGGCTTGGAGCTTTTGTTCTCGAAGTACCTGTACCGGGTGCTCTTTATTCTTTAACTCCCGTTGCAGGTCTCCCTTATGTAGTAGGTAATCTTGGCGGACGGGTACATGGAGAAATATTAGGAGGATTGGTATCAGCCGGGGCTTATTTCAATCTTTCTGTCATTTGTTGTGCTCCTTTTGGCTTTGAGGGTAAAGTAGGTTTGGAGGCATGTGTGCTTTGGGTGGCTTGTGGTTCTGTGGATGTAACAATCGGTTTAAACTCAGCCGAAGGATTTTATATACGATAAAAAATTACCGGATCATAAAACGCATACCATGACGACTATCGCAAAAAAAATATTGTTATCAGCAGTTGTCTTCATAGCTGTTGTTACAAATATAAAAGCACAAAATGCCGTGGCTGTAAGCAGCAACCCCGGACCGGGATTGCATGTTGCATTGAATTGGTCGCCATACAGCGGGGCAGTTAAGTATAATATATTCCGTAAAAAAAGTACTGATGTTTCCTACCCGGGTTCACCGTTAAATGCAACCCCGGTTGTGAGAATGTCAAACTGCCCTGCCATCCGATCCATTTTGATAACTTCTCCTGATTCAACCGAATGGAAAATTGTTGCAAGGTCATTGTCAGATTCTTCAGGGTTATTTAATCCATGTAATATAAATTCAATTCCTGTTGGCGACACAATTAAACGTAAAAGGTTGCTGGCAATTTCGAAGGCATCTATGCCTATTGCTATAGTGGCCGGACTTGGTTATAAAGACAATAGCAGTCTTGTAAATGGCACGGCGTATCAATATAGAATTGTTGCATTGAATGCATCAAATACAGTTTTAGGAACTGTTGCAACAGACCTGGCAGTAACGGCCGGTTCTTTTGTTGCCCTTCCTCCTCCCGCCACGGTTGTTGCCGAACCCGGCGATGCGATCATACTGGTAAGATGGGATAATGTGACCGGCGCTGCAGGTTATATCATTGAAAGAGGGCCTGCAGCCATAGGACCTTTCACCAGGGTGAATCAAAGTGTCTTTTCTGCCGAAGTAAAAAATCATCTGAACGGCGACACATTGATCCCTGCTTCTGTGGGAATGTTTGATTTTAAAAGATATACCCCGGTGTTTGGAAAAGATACCTTTCACCTGGTAAATGGTATCCCGGTAGATGGCCCAAAAAATAATATTGATTATTACTACCGTGTCAAAACACTGGACCTGTTTCAACGACCGGGTGCAGCATCCGCTGTCTTTGGTCCGGCCACGCCAAGAGACAGTACAGCCCCATCCACCCCGATCGATATCACTGCAACAACAGATGATGTCACGGGTCATGTAACCGTTCGCTGGACACAGGTGGCAAAAGATAAGAACGGGCATTGGGAATATCCTGACAGCAGTGTTAAATACAAACTATATCGCTTCCCTTCGTCAGAAAACCCCAATAGTGTTCCTTCTGTTTATATCGGGCAAACTATCACAATATGGGGGTTGCATTCAAGAGATACGACAGATACCGATCCGGGTCTTCGTTCAATGTATGGTAACAAAATATGGTGGTACCGCCTGAAGGCATTTGATGTATCATCGAATATCAGCCAGTGGTCTTCTGCTGTATCCGCTATTGTAAAAGATATAACCCCACCGGGTATTGTAAAAAACCTGGTGACAAAAGGATTTGAAGAGTATATCTCCGTGAAATGGCAACCGAACAGTGAACCCGATATAGCAAGCTATATGGTGTACCGCAGTCTTTGTCATCTTGGTTCATGGGTGGATTGCAGCAGGCAGAAAGATACCTGCAAGCAATGGCAGAACTATGATCCTTCAAGATCTTCCGAGGAGGTGACAGGAGCCATTTCGCTAACCCACGTCGATACACCAGCTGCCGCACCCAGCGCCACAGGCAGCGGAACAAAACTTCCCTGCCCCTGCAGTGGTCCTTTTGTTTTTCTTAAGGAGATCACCAAAGATTCTGTGGACCGGGCCATATCAGCAGGCAATTTCTTTATTAACGACCGTACCATTCCGGCCGGTTCACCACTTTGCTATGCATACTGGATAAAAGCAAAAGATTCATCTGATAATCTCTGCGGTTCATTCCCCATTCCTTCTGCTGCTGAACAGGCGCAGATCAAATGCGAAAGATTAAGAGACAGAACCCCTCCGGAGAATGCCATCATCTCCGGTTTGTTTGCACAGGCCGAACAAATAAGAGTTGAATGGATCGGTCCGCCCACACAGGATACAAGAGCTTATCATGTATATCGTGCCGAAGGAACCAACCCGGCTATTGAACCCGGTGCTGCTGCTTATTCATGGGTGGGTGGTATGACGGTTGAACTGCCGCCAACCATGCCGGTAGTATTGACCAGTCCTTATACTCCGCCCGGGTTAGCCACCTGCGATAAAATTTCTGTAATGGCCACGCCATGGATGAGCCAGGGATTTTTTGAAGACAAACATATCGAACCCAAACTCACGTACTGGTACAAAGTAGTAGGTATCGATTACGATGGAAACGAAACCCCGTTGGCCAGGGCTGCGGCCATCAGTACATTCAGTTTTACAAGAAAAGTTCCTAATGCGCCGGTGATCACCGGGATCGATAAACAGGCCGATCCCTGTTTAGTGGTAGTTAAATGGTCACCCGCCTATGATGCATCAACACAGGTTGGCTTTATCGTTTACAGGAGCAGCAGTTCTTCGGGACCTTTTATTCCCGTAGTGGTAAGCCCGGTAGCAGGGAACTCATTTACTGATACCAATGTGGTAAAAGGTCAGACTTACTGGTACAGCATCGGGGCATTGATGAGGAACGGACGATTATCAACTTTATCAACTGCAAAAAGTGTAACGCCGTAAAGAATAAGAAATAAGGAATAAGAAATAAGGAATAAGGAATAAGGAATAAGGAATAAGGAATGAGAAAGGACGGACTCCGAAAGTTTGGAAACCAAAATGAACCTGGAAAATAAAATGAAATATTATTTCACAATATTTAAATAACTGTCATGAAAACCCGGTATTTTATTCTTATTGTTTTTGCATCCCTGTTCATGCAAACAAGAACTGCTGCCCAGGATACCAATTGGGTAAAAAATAACACCTGGTATTTCGACAATTTTGTCAGGGATACATTACCCTGGTCCATATTCAGGGAAACTTTTATTGGTGTGGCTCCTGCCCCGGCTGCAGATTTCGACCAGTTGTTTTACAGCCTGATGTACCAGACCAAATTGGCGGGTCCGGGTCATTGTTATGGTATGGATGTCATGTCTATGCTGATGAAAAAAAACGGCGGGTTTCTTGGCTATTGTCATCCGCCATATGTGTACAACGGCTCTTATGCAAACAATACGAACCCCGCGTCTATGCCCAGTAATGATACGGTAGGACCCACAGACAGAACCCTTCGGACAGCCATTGAAATTGTACATGGCTACCAGATCAATCATGGATTTCTTTCTTTCCTCCTCGATGTGATCGCCATCCATAAAAACAGAGACGGACGTTATGCATACCAGCAGGTGGATTACGACCTTGCAAAAGATGATCAGCCTATTATCAGTATTTCCGGGGCCCTGACTCCCGACAAAGGAGGGCATGTATTAATTCCTTACTACACGGAAACAGCAGGAAGCACCAAAAAGATTTATGTATATGATCCTAACCGGAGTTGGTATAAGGCCGGGGCTACCGGTCACGACTGGTACACTGCCAGGAACAATTTTATTGAAGTGAATGGCACGACCGGTGCATGGAAATACACCATGTGTTGCGATACCGTCTGGGCCGGTGATCCCGGCAGCGGGGGCAACTTATTGGTCATTCCTCTTTCCATTGCCGGCAGGAAAGACAGGCTGCCGCAATCATTACTGGCAGATGGTTCTTATGCCATCAATACCATTATGATCTGGGGTGATGTGCAGGTGGAACAGATAACGGATATATCCGGTAGGAAACGATATTTTAATGCAGACGGAACTGATATGGAGCCCTGCGAAGAAAACAGGCTGGATAATGTGATGCCCTTTATTCCGCTTGATGCTGCTCTTCCATCCAAAGGCACGGGCAAAACTAACGCATACTTTTTCCGCGGCATCGACCCGGTTGACCTGCAATACCGGACAAGGGGTGATTACCGCATCGGCATGATACACCATGGAAAATATTATGAAGTAAAAGGAAATGGGAAGGGCGAGGTTCAATATTTCCGGGTGAGGAATCTGATGAAGGAGGGGAAATAAGGATTAAAAAAGAGCGATACTCATATATCAAAGTTATTCCGGCCTCCGTGCCGGAATCTTTTTTTGTCCCCTTACACGATGACTAATGGATGACGAAGCTTTTGGGTTCGATAACTCTGCTCAGCTTTTCTTACTTTGTGAATACAGAAATACATTTTATGGATAGCATAGACACAATAATATCTGAAGTTGTCAAATTCAGGAACGAAAGAGATTGGGAACAATTTCATAACTCAAAAGACCTGGCCCTGGCCATATCGATTGAAGCAGGAGAGTTAAATGAGTTATTTCTATGGAAGAAAGCGGAAGAAGTAAATGTTGAAAAATTAAAAGAAGAATTGGCAGATATTTTCACTTTTGCTTTTTTGCTGGCTAATAAACATGGACTAAGTGTAAAAGAACTGGTCTTGGAAAAATTAAAAACAAATGCTGTTAAATATCCGGTTGATAAAGCAAAGGGGAGCGCAAAAAAATATAACGAACTATAATTATGCTGATATATGAGGGCACAACAGCGAAGTTTATACAAGACATAAGGGAGAACAGGCTTACAGATATTATGGTTGAAAGTTTTTTCTTGCGTTTTGGAAAACGAGTGGGACATTCTGAAATGGATTCTTGGCAAAACTCTTTAACAAGGGTCCGTGATGTTATTGAAATTGCAGGGTTAACCGACAATATGATTGCTCTTGAATATGAAGTACCCTATAACCAAATGCGAATCGATTGTTTATTATTTGGTAAAGATATTATGCAGCATGATAATATTGTTTTAATTGAATTAAAGCAATGGAAAAGTGTAATTGCATTGGAGGACGAAGGAAATTTTGAAGAAAAATATGAGGTAGAAACAATTGTAGGTAAAAGGAATAGAATTGTAGCACACCCATCCCAGCAGGTTAAGGGGTATAATAATTATATAAAGAGCTTTGTTTCTGAATTTGATTCAAAATCACCTTTGGTACTGTTTAGTTGTGCGTACTGCCACAATTATACAAAAATTGAAAATTCGGGACTATTTGACCCAATCTATAAAAAAATATTTACGGAATTTCCCGTTTATACAAAAGGTGATGTCAAAGAATTGGCAAACAAGATTAAAGAGCTTCTATCTAAGGGGGATGGTTTTGAAATATTTAATCGCTTCATGCGAAGCCCCCTTAGACCCTCAAAAAAACTTTTGGAAAATGTACACAAAATTATTTCGAATGAAGTTGTCTTCTCTCTATTAAATGAGCAATTAGTTGCCAAGAATTTGATTTGGTCAAAAGTTAGAATGGCTGAAAAAAATAAAGAAAAGTCTGTAATAGTTGTCCATGGTGGCCCAGGTACTGGGAAATCTGTTATTGCATTAAATATTCTTGCTGAAGCGGCACAAAGGAAAAAGAAGGTTTTTTATGGATGTAAATCCAAACCATTCATTGAAGGTTTAAAACATCTTATAGGTAAAGAAGGAGAGATCCTTTTTTCAAATTTGTATCGCTTTTTGCCATCAAGGGTTAAAGAAAATGAGCTTGATATTGTATTAATTGATGAAGCTCATAGAATAGAAAAAACAAGCAATTTTCAATACACTAAAATTGAAGACAGGACGGACATGCCTCAAGTTGAGCAATTGGTTCGATGTGCAAAAACTTCTGTTTTTTTTATTGATGATAGACAAAGCGTAAGGTCACAGGAAATAGGAAATTCGGAAATAATTAAAGAGGCTGCGAGTAAATATGGTTGTAAAGTTTATGAAACTATTCTGGAAACGCAATATCGGTGTATGGGTTCTGCTAACTATTTGTTATGGTTAGAATCAGCGCTTGGGTACTCCGATGAAAAAAGGAGTTTAAGAAAAAATGAAGTTTTTGATTTTCAAATATTAGACTCTCCACAAAAAGTTTACTCTGTAATAATGCAGAAAGAAGCTGTACAACCTAACTCTGCAAGAATGGTTGCTGGATTTTGTTGGCCATGGAGCAAGACTCTTGATGTAAATGGAGAATTCATTAAGGACATTGTAATAGGAGATTTCCAAATGCCATGGGAAACGCACGGCGATATTAAACCTCCTAAAGGCTATGTAAGATGGTATGAGTGGGCATTTAAACCGGAAGGTGTAAAACAAGTTGGTTGTATCTACACCGCTCAGGGATTTGAGTTCGATTACATTGGAGTAATTGTTGGTAATGATTTAGTTTTTGATTCAAAGACAAATAAATTGATTGCAGACAAAAGAGCCACAAAAGATCCGACCTTAAAACGCAGCAAAGAAAAATTTGAAGAGCATGTGAAAAACATTTATCGGGTATTAATGACCAGAGGCATGAAAGGGTGTTATGTTTACTTTACAAATAAAGAAACAGAAAATTATTTTCGGAAAATGTTGAATTCTTAATCATTTTTTCCGCCTCGGCAACTGTTCCCCCAACACTTAGATCAGTCAGGCGCTAAAGAGCAACCCCGACACCGTCGACGCTAAAGGTCGAGGCTGTAAACTGTGATCGAGATAAACTCTCTGTACTTGCTGCCTGCCGGCCTTGCTTCGCCGAAGCTTCGCAAAGGCAAGTAGGTATGTTCCCTGTTCTATTTAATATTCAATTCCAGCTTATCAAAGGATTCATTCCACGTGATCAAAAGTTCTTTTGACCCATTCACCAACCACGCAGAAAGAGGATATTTCTGCAAGCTCAGTAGAATTAGGGAAGCTGGCTAATCAGGATTTATTAGCATACCAGCATCACGCCTTCTTTTCTTTCATGTACCAATTCTTCTCCCTTCATCAAAGCCTCTTCATTCAGTGGCAACAGGAAATGATATTTTACCGGCAATACTTTTTTGAGTGCTTCTAAAACAGAATCAATACTGACAACGGGGTTCAAATGCAGATAAGCACCCAGCATGATCATGTTCATGATCTTTGGATTTTTCATCTTCAATGCTTCCCTGATACCGGGTATATCTACCATTTCTATATCGGTTCTTGTGCTTGGCTGCAACACAGTTCCGCTATCATACAACAACACACCCCCCGGCTTCACTCTCGGTGCAAACTTATCCATGGATGGCTGGTTCAGTACAATAGCTGTATCAAACGCAGAAACAATGGGTGAGCTGATCTTGTGATTGGAAAGTATAGTAATACAATTAGCGGTACCGCCCCTCATCTCGGGGCCATAAGATGGCATCCATGAAATTTCTTTTCCTTCTATCATCCCGGCATAAGCCAGCGTCATACCCATTGATAAAACCCCCTGTCCGCCAAAACCTGCAATGATTATTTCTTCTGTCATACAATGAATAATTAAAAAGTGAAAAATTATAAAATACATCTCCTGCCGGCTGTCAAACTTTAGGCACCTTAATATCACCTAACGGAAATGTTTTCACCATCTTTTCATCAATGAAATCATTACATTCAACAGGCGTCATTTTCCAGTTACTGGGACAGTTGCCAATGACCTCTACCAAACAAGTTCCCCTGTTCAATTGCTGATACTTCAATGCATGCTGCAAAGCTTTCTTTGTTCTTCTCACTCCATTGGAGCTGTTTACAGCCTGTCGGGTTACATAAAATGCTCCGGGCAATTGGGCCATCAATTCAGAAACTTTTATTGGCTCACCATAAAAATGGGTGTCCCTCCCCTCCGGAGTGGTGGTACTCCACATGCCTGCTAAAGTAGTCGGAGCCATTTGTCCGCTTGTCATTCCATATACCGCATTGTTGATGAAAACGATCAAAATATTTTCTCCCCGGTTGATGGCATGAATCGTTTCCCCGATTCCTATCGCTGCCAGATCACCATCGCCCTGGTAGGTGAAAACATATTTATCCGGCATTAATCTTTTAATTCCGGTGGCTACTGCACAGGCTCTTCCATGCGCTGCTTCCTGCATGTCAATATCCATATAATCATAAGCGAATACGGCACAACCCACCGGCGCTATTCCTATCGTTTGTTCCTGTATATCCATTTCTTCAATCACTTCCATCAATAGTTTATGAACGAGGCTGTGGGCACAACCGGGACAATAGTGCATGGCCACATCAACCAGGGTGGATGGTTTCTTATACACTAATTCATATTCCTCTTCTTTGAAATTGGGATCTGCTATATCGGTTATTAAATTCTCAGTTAGCATGGCGATGTTGTATTAAATTTTCTAAATGATGAACAATGGACTCAGGTGTGGGCATCAGGCCGCCTAATTTGCCAAAAAATTCTACCCGTGTTTTTCCATTTACTGCCAAACGAACATCTTCTACCATCTGTCCGGCATTCAATTCTACACTCAACATCAGTTTCAACTGATCAGCGAGTTCGTTGATCCGTTTATAGGGATAGGGATAAAGCGTGATCGGTCGCAATAACCCGATTTTTATTCCTTTGCTTCTCAAGATCTCCATAGCTTTCTGACAGATCCTTGCACTAAGCCCATAAGCAACAAAAAGATATTCCGCGTCTGCCGTTTGTATTTCTTCAAAGCGAACTTCATTCTCCCTTATTTGTTTGAATTTCTCTTCGAGTTTCAGGTTATGTACTTCCATTCTTTCCGGCTGAATGAACAGCGAGGTGATATAATTTCTTTTTCTTGTTTTTGGTTTCCCTGTTGTTGCCCAGGAAGATTTATCCACTTCCGGTTTATGATAGGGTTTAAATTCCACTTTCTCCATCATTTGTCCAATAGCTCCATCACTCAACAACAAAACAGGGTTGTTGTATTGATCGGCAAGATAAAAACCGAGGAATACATGATCAGCCATTTCCTGTACGGAGGCCGGAGCAAGAACGATCATCTTATAATCACCATGTCCACCCCCTTTCACGGATTGAAAATAATCTCCCTGCCCGGGTTGAATTGTTCCCAATCCGGGGCCTGCACGATTCACATTCACGATTAAGCAGGGCAATTCTGCTCCTGATAAATAACTAATCCCTTCCTGCATTAAACTAATACCGGGAGAAGAAGAAGAAGTCATAGCTCTGAAACCTGCACCTGCTGCCCCATATACCATATTGATACTGGCAATTTCACTTTCGGCCTGCATCACTACACCGCCATGCTTTGGCATTTCCCGGGCAAGATATTCCAGCACTTCAGACTGAGGCGTGATGGGATAGCCAAAATAAGCATCACAACCAGCTTGTATAGCTGCTTCAGCAAGTGCCTCGTTTCCCTTCATCAATTTTGTTTCGGTCATAAATATTTGGTTAGTTTATTCCGGATCCATTTCTTTTTTCTTCTTCACCCTGGTGCGGTATACTGTTATTACAGCATCAGGGCAAACTAATGCACAGTTCAGGCAACCTGTGCAGAGTTCATTGTTTGCAAGGATGTATCGGTAACCCCTGATGTTAATTGAATCTCCAAGGGAAAGAACATTTTCCTTACATTCATGGATACAAAGTTCACAGGCTTTGCAACGTTGTATTTCTATTTCTGCCTTTCCTTTGACCTTTCGCTGTCTAACCGGAGCTGATGTGGTGATATTCTCCTCCATAGTCAAGAATTTACGACAACCCACTCCGCAATGGGTATTGCGGTTTTATCAGTATCAAACGTAAACAGAGTAGTACAGGAAAGAAATGATATAAGTCAGGTTCAGACTTGACTCTTTCACCATCGACACTAAAGGTCGGGGTTGAAAACTACCTTCGGACAGGCAATAAAGAGTAATCCCAACCCCGTGTCGGGGTTACTCTTCGAGCTTATTCCGCTCTGGCAGGGGTTCTCCGACACTAAAGGTTGAGGTTGTAAATTATTGCCTGGCAGGCAGTAAAAAACCCCGACGTTACAATAGGGGCGGCACGCCGTGGTTGATTTGTCATTCTGCCTGTCCCGGACTTATTTCGTGAGCCTGCCGCAGGGTAATCAACAATACAAAATGTTCTACTGGCACAGCAACTGTATCAGCACCTGCTCTCTTTCATCACCTACCGGACATTTGAAATACTGTTCTTCACCGTATCATGTTTTGTCTTCATGATATTGCTGATAGCGGTATAGCTCCTGTTCTCATGCTGCATCTGGCTTTGCAATTGTAAATATTGCAGGTTAAAAGACATCTGCGTTTCCTGCATCTGTTTAGTAGCATCCAGTAACTCGTTCTGTGAAGTTCCGTTGGCGAGCATTTCATCATAACTCTTCTCCAGTTTTTCTAATTTCAGGGTTACTTGTTTTTGCTGCTCATCGAAATTATACATCAGGGTAAGCAGTTGGGTTTTTTGTTGCTCCAGCTGTTTCAATTCATTTTGCAGTTGCCTGTAATCTTTTTCCAGTTTATTAAAATTTACCGCTCCAGTCTTTGCATCAGTTATGTTTAACGAATCTGTCTTTTGCGCCCTGCATACAGCGGCCAGGCCGGTCAACAGGAGAAAGAAGATAAGATATTTCTGTTTCATGGTTGTTATTTTCAATAAAATTAATACGATGGCCGGGTTGTCACTGTATTATTTTTCCTCCTTGGTTGGCGGAGCCTTATTGATTTGAGAAGAATTTTGCAACCGCTTGTACAGAAAAAAACCAACTGGTATCGGCAGCCAGAATGAAAGGGCCCGGTACAATAGCGTGACAACCGCCGCCACAGCAACCGGCACCCCGAAATGCACAAAAAAGAAAGTCATACTCCCTTCGTAGAGAATTAATGCCCCGGGGGTAAAGGGTAATAAGGAAATAATTTTTGTCAGTACAAACCCGACAAACACCGAAAGAAACGGTACATGCACGCCAAGCCCGTGAAAGAGCGCAAACAAAGTGAGTGAATCCGAAAGAAAGATACAGCTGTGAAAAATGATCGTTATGAAAACCAAAAGAGGATGCTCCCTGTATACCTGCCATGGATTTTTGATCCCGTCAAAAGGAATTGTTTTAAACTTACTGATCCTCTTTTTCAGGAACCGGATGTGTGACAACTTTTTGAGCAATAAAACAACTGTTTTCCCTCTCCCCAGCAACCCGATCAATATGGCGAACAATACAAAGGCAGCGATCCCGGCTAAAAAAATGAATGTAAAATACAGGGGTATCCCTTTCAAAAACAAACAGGTGAAAAGAAGGATAAGAATAATGCCAACAACCGCGGTATAAAACGTAAGCAATTCAAGAAATAGTAAAGAGAAGGCGCTATGTTCAGCAACTCCTCTCTTCTTCAGGAAATTAAAAAAGTAAATATTGCCGCTCAGGTTGACACTTGGGATCGTTTGATTAATGAAGAGTGTTACGATACTTGCCTGGAACAACTCTATGATACGAATATGAGATCGGCGAGCAAAGGTCCGGAGTAAGCCACGACAGATGATCGAGTTAAAAAGATAGGTTCCGAATTGTGCAGCCAACGCCAGCGCCAGCCAGGCCGGTTGTACTTTTACAAATAGTTTTATATCCCCTTTGATCTCGGCGAAATAATAAACAACAAAACAAAAAATGAGGATTACAAAAATATAGAAATATATTTTTGATTTAGAGAAAGGTAATTCCCCTTCTTTTGCCGGTATTTTTTTGGTCTCCATTATGATCAGCCACTAAGGTATCGGGGAAGATTTAATTAACAGGATGACCTGGATCATGGAAATAAATGATGGTTGTTGTCTACCCGGATTGAATTGTGATCCCCCTTCGCCTGTATTCGTGTTTCAACAAAACATTTTCCTGATCACAACTGATCTCCATCATACAGCAGCAAGCATTACTGGTACAATTTATTTTTCAATATAGTTTTTATGCTATCCGCAACTTCCCGCAGCAGGTTTAATGGTACGCCGGCGCCGTTGGCATCTGCTTCCAAAGCATTGATGGTGGTAAGATAATTGCGCCAGGTAGTTGTACCGCTTGTAGTATAGAGGGTATTATTATTCGGCATATTCACCACCAGCACCG
>JBGPKR010000003.1:0-77606 GCA_041486045.1 Chitinophagaceae bacterium
CAGGCATTATTGTATTGGCCGCCACAAACCGCCCTGATGTTCTCGACTCCGCTTTATTGAGGCCTGGAAGATTTGATCGCCAGATCTCCATTGATAAACCTGACCTCGTGGGACGCGAAGCAATTTTTAAAGTGCACCTTAAGCCGATCAAGATCTCAAAGACACTCGATATTCACAAGCTGGCGGAGCAAACGCCCGGTTTTGCCGGTGCGGATATTGCCAATGTATGTAATGAGGCAGCACTGATTGCAGCCCGTAAGGGAAAAGAAGCTGTAGAGATGGAAGATTTCCAGGATGCCGTGGACAGGGTGATTGGCGGCCTGGAAAAAAAGAACAAGATCATTTCACCGGAAGAAAAAAAGATCATTGCTTTTCATGAAGCAGGCCATGCCATTTGCGGCTGGTACCTGGAACATGCATATCCATTATTGAAAGTAACGATTGTACCAAGAGGAACTGCTGCACTGGGCTATGCCCAGTACACTCCCAAAGAGCAGTATTTGTACAATACAGATCAGCTGGGCGACCAGATCTGTATGACACTCGGCGGGAGAGCCAGCGAAGAATTATTCTTTAATAAAATATCCACCGGTGCGCAGAACGATCTTCAACAGATCACCAAGATCGCCTATGCAATGGTGACAGTGTATGGTATGAATGATAAAGTTGGCAATATCAGCTTCTACGATCCGCAACAGGAAACGGCATTTATTAAACCCTATTCAGAAGAAACATCAAAAATTATTGACCAGGAGGTCCGGAAGTTGATTGATGATGCATACGAGAGAACCAAAAAATTGCTCACTGAAAAGAAAGCAGATGTGGAAAAGCTGGCTACCGCCTTGCTTGAAAGAGAAGTATTGTTTCAAAGCGATGTGGAGGCCCTGATTGGCAAACGGCCTTTTGAAGAAAAAAAATCATTGGTTGTTGATGAAGTGGCCGTAGTGGAGCCGGAAGAAAAACCCGCTGCTGTCACTGCGCCAAAAAAAGAAGAAGAAAAATCATCAGATGAACTGACAGGTAATATTGGCCTGGCTCCATCTATTTAACGGGTGAATATGAATGTATCCCCATCCAAAGAGAATATTTTAAAAAAGATCCGCGAGGCGTTGAGTCATTCAACGCCTTTACCTTTTCCGCAAAGTGAAGGCAACCAGCCTGTATTTCCACCCTTACAACAGGAGATTGAAGTGGAATTTGCGGAGCAGTTTACCCAATTGCAGGGAAAATTTATTTTCTGCATCAATCAGCAGGAACTGGCGTTTCAGCTGAGCAGCCTTGTGAAAAAACAGAACTGGGAAAAAGTGTTTTGCCTGGAAGACAAACTGATTGCGCCGGTAGCTTCCCAGATCAGCGACAGAATTGTAAAAACTGATTTAGCTGAT
The DNA here is from genome assembly GCA_041486045.1 of Chitinophagaceae bacterium. Classification (GTDB taxonomy): domain Bacteria; phylum Bacteroidota; class Bacteroidia; order Chitinophagales; family Chitinophagaceae; genus JJ008. The sequence goes on from JBGPKR010000003.1 coordinate 1,386, forward strand.
TGCGATGCTTCCATTACCGGTTGCGAATGGCTCGTGGCCAGAACCGGAACTATTGTAATGAGTTCAGCACAAACCAGTGGCCGCACAGCCAGCGTATATGCCCCGATCCATATTTGCATTGCATTTACTAACCAGCTGGTCTATGACCTGAAAGATGCGTTACAGGCAGCAAAAGATAAGTATGGAAGCAGCCTTCCTTCTTTAATAACTTTTGCCACCGGCCCCAGCCGTACGGCGGATATTGAAAAAACCCTTGTGGTCGGCGTGCACGGGCCGAAAGAAGTTTATTTATTCCTTGTGGAAAGTTAATTGGTTAACTGGTTGATTAGTTAATTAGGCCTTCAGATTGATACTTCCCTTTGGATTCAATCATCTCTTTCGGTTTCGATGAAAGTTCAAGACAGATAGAACTGTTCAGTCAGGAAGCCCAATTAACCAATACCTAATTAACTAATTAACCAGGGTTAAAGGAGCAGCTGAACCAGATAGCTCACTTGCCTCATTTCATTATCTTTACGGTATGACAAATCCCGGCGTTTACCAGTTATTTGTGTATGGCTCGCTCCGTAGCGGTTTCCACAGTCCTGTGTATGAATACATCAGCCGCTTTTTTTCATTTGTTAGTGAAGCAAAAGTGAGAGGAAAACTGATTGACATGGGCAGCTACCCGGCGGGAATTCCCACCAATGACAATCATTTTATCATTGGGGAGTTGTACAGGGTCAAACATGAAAATGAATTTTCCTGGGCCATCGGACAACTGGATGATTATGAAGGGATGTCCGTAGAGCCGGATGAGGTGCAACTGTATCGCCGCGAAATAACCGAGGTTCATCTCAACGGACAATTAACCCATGCATGGATATATTGGTACAACGGTGATACCAGCGACAGGCCGGTAATTGCTTCCGGTAACCTGATTGAATACATGCAATCTAAAAAATAACTTATCCGGGTGCTGCTCCCTGACAATAAAAAAATTTACTTTCTTTCCGACTTTCACCTCGGCGCACCCGACCATGCCAGCAGCCTCGAAAGGGAAAAAATCATTGTACAGTTTCTCGGTGAAATAAAAAAAGATGCTGCAGAAATTTTCCTGGTGGGAGACATGTTTGATTTCTGGTATGAATACCGGAAAGTAGTTCCAAAAGGATATGTAAGATTATTGGGCAAACTGGGAGAGTTGTCTGATGCAGGTATTCCCATGTATTTTTTTGTGGGCAATCATGATATGTGGATGAGGGATTATTTTCAAAAAGAATTAAACATCCGGATTTATTTTAAGCCGGGGGAATTTGAACGCAACGGGAAAAAATTTTTGATCGGGCATGGCGATGGACTTGGGCCGGGAGATCATGGCTATAAAAGGTTAAAAAAAGTATTTCGCAACCCGGTAAGCAAGTGGTTGTTTGGGATATTGCCACCCAGGATAGGTATGGGTCTTGCTAATTATTTAAGCCGCCGCAGCCGGGCACAAACCGGGGCCACCGAAGAAAGTTTCCTCGGGGAAGACAAAGAATGGCTCATTATATATAGTAAAGAAGTGCTGGCTAAAAGAAATATTGATTTTTTTGTGTTTGGACATAGACATCTTGCCATTGATTATCGTCTATCACCCGCCGAAGCTTCAGCGAAGGCGGGTATCACTCAGGCCCGGTATATCAACCTGGGAGACTGGATACATTATTACACGTATGCCGTCTTTGACGGGGAAAAGATGGAATTAAAATCTTACAAAGGGAAAGATGATAAGATCATCCGCAACTGAATGAAAAAAATATCCGGAATATTACTTGCGGTTTTTTGCCTGGCTCCTGCCGGGAAAGCACAAACAGATACAACCTTCAAACTTATTAAAGTTATACATGGTGACATTGTTGACTTTACTGTTGACAATCTTGATAATATTTATATTCTCAACAGCCGGAACCAACTTAAGAAATTAAATACAAACGGAGATTCTGTTGCAATATTCAACGATGTAAAAAAATTCGGGCAGGTTACATTTATTGATGTTTCTAACCCCCTGAAAGTATTATTGTATTATAAAGATTTTTCCACGGTGGTAATACTGGATCGGTTTCTTAATATCCGGAACTCTATTGATCTTCGCAAACAAAATATTTTCCAGGTAAAAGCAATCGGCCAGTCGTATGATAATAAGATATGGGTGTACGATGAACTGGAAAATAAACTAAAGAAAATTGATGAGGACGGAAAACAGTTACAGGAAACTTCCGACTTCCGGTTGTTGCTCGGCCAGGCTCCTTCGCCGGTTAAGATATTTGATGAAAACAGGTATGTCTATCTCTACGACTCCTTGCAGGGGGTTTATGTTTTTGATTATTATGGCGCCCTGAAAAATAATATCATGATCTTCCGCTGGAATAATTTTAAAGTGGTGGGTAAATATATCTTCGGCTCCCGGGCCGATACATTGTATCGTTACGAAATCAGTACTTTCCGGTATGATGAATGGAAAATGCCGGAGCAGATTTTTCGAAGCAGGGGTTTTAATTTCACTTCATCAAGATTGTATGCATTAAAAAATGACGGAATTGAAATTTATTCTATCCGGTAGCGGCATTATTATTTAATTGAACCAAGTATTTCTCCTAATTCCATATCAAACAGTCCATACTTTCCGTATTCAACAACCCTTCCTATTTCTTTCCCGTTTTTCATTACTATAATGGTGGGCACATTAATGATGTTCAATGCCTCTGTCAGGTGACTTAATGTTTTCTTTTGCCGGTCAACGCCGATTAATGTTACCCGGTCATGCGAAAAATCTGCCGCTTCAAGTAAAGAATAAAATTTTGGGATGATATTCTGAGAATCTTCACACCAGGTGCCCATGAAAGTGAGCAGTTGAATAGAGTCTTTGTTTTTCTTTAAATTTTCCAGGGCAGCAGCATTGGGTGTATAGCCTTTCAGGTTTTCAGCATACCAGTGAAAGGAAGTATCATTCAGCAATACCTCATGGGAAATAATTCCCTTCAGGCTTTTCTCATTCGGTCTTTCCACCAGCACCTGGTACTGATTTTGAGCCAGGGCTACACTGCCGGATAAAAGGGCAAGGATAAAAACGGGCATTAATTTCTTCATTAGAGTTGTATTAAGTGTGGCAAATGTACAAAGCCTGCCCGACTGAGTCATTCAGGCGGGGGTGCAGGCAAATGATGAAGGAAGTGATGTTAAAGTTGCAGGGAGCAATGGGCAATTTGCAATAGACAATAAGTAAAAGAGTCTTTCAATGTATTAGAAAACGGAAAAATTGCGAAAATTCCCAAACTACAGGTTCAAATTGCCAGTTGTAAATTGTCTATTGCCGGTTGATCACAGATTAGCCCTCAGTTCCAGCAAAAATCCTTTGATCTTTTCCAGCGACTGCATCATCGCAAATTTCTCTTCCGCTTTTTTATTTTTCTTCAGGTAATCTTTTGCTCCCTCAATGGTGAATTTGCGGCGACGGAGCAGATCATAAATGAGCACCAGGTTTTTTATATCAATGGGGCGGAAAAAGCGGTCTCCTTTCCGGTTCTTGCGGGGTTGCAGGATGTCAAATTCTGTTTCCCAGTAGCGGATCAATGATTGATTTTCCCTGAACATGGCAGCCACCTCACCAATGGAATAATATTGCTTCTGAAAAAGAATATCATCGGGAGGAATATTGATCAGGTCAGCATGAATGGCAATCTCTTTTAATGAACGTCGCCCCCGTTTGCCCTGGGCAGAAACCTGCTCCTGCTTTTCATTTTTTATTTTAACAACCGGTTCATTCATTTCAATTGTCTTTTTTTTATCTGCTATAACGGAAGAAGTAACTGCCGGGGTGATTTTTGTTTCCTCAGTTGCGACAAAATCAAAAGTAATTTGCGATAATGATTTTTCCATACATGTAAAGGTACGATGCCTTCAGCCATCATAAACAAGCCGGGACATATTGTGGAAAAAAGAAAAGCTTCGGGTCACCAGCTACGAGTTACGAGATAAAGGAATTTAGCTGCTCGTAGCTCACAGCTCAAAACTCATAGCTTTCTTATTAATCAAAACTTTGATTGGAAGCCGCTGCTTTTTTCAATATCAGGTCAAACTGTTCGGGAGTAAGGTCGTTGTAGAAGAAATATATTGGATCAATTTTCTCACCGTTTTTATGTACTTCATAATGGCAGTGTGGCCCTGTTGATTTTCCGGTGCTGCCCACCCAGCCGATCACTTCTCCTCTTTTCACCAACTGCCCGTTCCTTGCTTTCACCCGAACCATATGGCCATACAATGTTTCATATCCATATCCATGATTGATGACCACATGATTGCCAAAACCATTGCCGGTGATGCCTGCTGTAGTTACTGTGCCGTCAGCCGTTGCATAGATGGGAGTGCCCTGTGGCGCTGAAAAATCGAGACCGGCATGAAATTTTGTGGTCTTGTACACCGGGTCAATGCGATAACCAAATCCTGAAGCAATACGATTGAGGTCTTTATTGCTTACCGGTTGAATGGCGGGAGTATGAGACAGTAGCTGCTCTTTATTTTTTACCAGGTCATCTACTTCGTCATAGGATTTCTGTTGCGCTTTTATCCTGCTGTTGAGATTATCTAATGTATTGGTGATAGCAGCAACAAGTTGCTGGTCTTTAAGTTTTTCAACAGTTGCAACTTCCAGTTTGGTTTCAATTTCTTTTGCCCTCGCGCTGTCCGGGATGGGGGTAGCTTCAAAAATGGCACGGTAAACATCATTATCTCTTTTCTCTAATTCCTTCATCTGTTGCTGTACAGATTTCAATGAATCTGCCAGGTCATAGTAATTATCTTTCAGCGCCTTGTTCCGCTGCTCCAGAATTTTTTCTTTGGGAGAACCAATAAACTGAAAAGCGGCATAGGAAATCAGGGCTGCGGTAACAAGAGCCGCCGCAATAAAACCAAAAATGCGCAGCAGTTTTACCCGGAACGGTATCTCCACCTTTTCGTAGCGAAGCGTACTGGTGTTATAGTAATATTTTATTTTCTTCATGAAGAAGGCCTTAAACCTGTTTCAGGCAAGCAAATGCCACCTGAATATTTTACCTTTGCCCGGCTTTCGGGAGCTAACAAATATAGCTCCATAAACTGCAAAAATCAACCCAATCTGTTCCGGCATTGCCGGGATAAAAAATGAGATAAATACTTATGGTACCAGCTATAGTACTACTATCATCGTCCCTTGCAGTTTACCCTGAGTTTATCGAAGGGCACACTTGTGCTGCAGGAATTCTGCTGGGCAACAAAGGCACATGCTTGATTGATACCCCATTCACCACTCACCACTCACCACTCACCTTATGATGACCAGCGCAGATATACGAAATGCTTTTATGGATTTTTTCCGGTCAAAAGGACATGAAATTGTTCCCTCAGCCCCGATCGTGATAAAGAATGACCCTACGCTGATGTTCACCAATGCAGGGATGAACCAGTTCAAGGATTATTTTCTCGGGAATAAAAAGGCGCCAAACCCAAGAATAGCCGACACCCAAAAATGTTTACGGGTAAGCGGAAAGCACAACGACCTGGAAGAAGTGGGAGTGGATACTTATCATCACACCATGTTCGAGATGCTGGGCAACTGGAGTTTTGGGGATTACTTTAAAAAAGAAGCCATTGCCTGGAGCTGGGAATTATTGACAGAAATTTATAAAATACCCCGGGACAGATTATATGTAACCGTTTTTGAAGGGGATAAAAAAGAAAAACTTCCAAAGGATGAAGAAGCGATCAGTGAATGGGCAAAATGCGTAGCCAATGACAGGATACTTCTGTTTGGCAGAAAAGATAATTTCTGGGAAATGGGAGACAGCGGTCCCTGTGGCCCCTGCACAGAGATACATGTGGATTGCAGGAGCGATGAAGAAAGAAAAAAAGTGGATGGAAAAACACTGGTGAATAAAGATCATCCTCAGCTGATTGAAATTTGGAACAATGTATTTATCCAGTTCAATCGCTTAAAGGACGGCAGCCTTGAACCCTTACCTGCCAAACATGTGGATACCGGGATGGGCCTGGAAAGATTAGTAAGGGTATTACAGGGAAAGACTTCCAATTATGATACGGATATGTTTTCAGGTACCATTGCTGAAACAGGTAAAATAGTAAATAAAGAATATAAAAGTGGCGATGATAAAACGAGTATTGCTTTCCGGGTTATTGCTGACCATATCCGCGCAATCAGTTTTACCATTGCTGATGGTCAATTGCCTTCTAACACCGGTGCAGGCTATGTGATACGTCGCATTCTGAGAAGGGCCGTTCGTTATTATTATTCTTACCTGGATTATAAACAGCCGTTGCTGCACCAGTTATTGCCCGGTTTGGCAAAACAATTTGAAAATGTGTTCCCTGAATTGCAGAAGCAGGTTGATTTTGTTGAGAGAGTAATAAAGGAGGAAGAAGAAGGTTTTTTGAAAACTCTGGAAGCGGGGTTAAAACGATTCGATAATTATTTCAAAGAAGAAGGGGTTCCTTCAATTGCTAATTCACCCGAAGATTTAGAAAAATTAATGGGAGATAGATGGGATAATTCAAAAAGTATTTCTAAAAAGGAGATTTCTGGGAGTTTTGCTTTTGAATTACATGACACATATGGTTTCCCAATCGATTTGACACAATTAATAGCAAAAGAAAAAGGGTGGACGGTCAATATGGAAGATTTTAATAAAGAATTAGAACAACAAAAAATCCGTTCTCGAGCAGCCACTTCTGTTGATGCAGAAGACTGGATTGTTTTAAAAGAAGGGTCTAATAAGTTTGTTGGTTATGATTCTTTTACAGCCCAAAGCGAAGTAATAAAATATAGAAAAGCGACATCAAAAGGCAAAGAAGCTTTTCAAATTGTGCTAGATACAACTCCATTTTATGCGGAAAGTGGAGGGCAAGTTGGCGATACAGGGCTCTTGTTTTTTGGAGATGAAGAAATTGAAATATACGATACTAAAAGAGACAATGATTTAATCATTCATTTTACAAATAAACTCCCCAAAAAAATTTCCGGTATAGTTACAGCAAGAGTTGATATTCTTAAAAGAGCTTTTACAACGTATAATCATACGGCTACCCATCTTTTGCATGCTGCATTGCGTAAAATTCTTGGTACTCATGTAACTCAGAAAGGGAGTTTAGTAAAAGATGAATATCTCCGGTTTGATTTTTCTCATTTTGCGAAAGTAACCGATGAAGAAATAGCAGCCGTTGAAAAAATGGTAAATGAAAAAATAAGAGAGAATATTACGGTTGAAACGCCATCGATGCCCAAAGATGAAGCTTTGAAACTTGGAGCGATGGCTTTGTTTGGAGAGAAGTACGGAGATTTCGTGAGAGTAGTTATTGTAGATCGCAAATATTCAATAGAATTATGTGGAGGAACACACGTAAAAGCTACAGGTCAATTAGGTTTATTTAAGATTATTAGTGAAACTGCAGTAGCAGCAGGTATAAGACGTATCGAAGCAGTTACTGGATATGCTTCAGAAGAACATGTAAATAAGAGATTTGGTTTAATTGATTCAATTAGTGAAGCGTTAAAGAACCCAAAGGATATTCAAAAAGCGGTAGAGGATCTGCAGGCAGAAAATACTGAACTGAAGAAGCACCTGGAATCAATGGAGGCAAGGCAGCTTGTTGCAATCCGCAATGAATTACTGCAAAAAGATGAGATCATCAACGGCGTAAATTTTGTCGGTGATATTATTGAAGTAAATAATCCTGATTCGTTGAAAAAACTTTGCTTTGATTTAAAAAATCACCTCCGGGATCATGTAGCAGTTCTTTGTGTTAACATAGATGGAAAACCCTTTGTAGCAGTTGGTATTTCAGAAACAGTTGTTGCCGCTAAAAATTTAGATGCCGGGAAAATTATAAAGGAACATATTGCTCCGTTAATTAAGGGCGGTGGAGGTGGACAAAAAACATTGGCAACTGCCGGGGGCCAGGACCCAAGTAAACTGAAACTGGTAATAGAAGCAGTTAGGAAGTTATTATGATCAGCGGCGAAAACGAATTTCATCTTCGTCGTCATCAAAGCGTTGTCCTTTTTTGGGACCCAGTTTTTTGTTTTCTTTATACACCCGGATTGTAAAGATGATAACTGCAATACAAAAGACGGCAAAAACACCTGCTACAATATAATAAAACATAAATCGTTGTGTTTCGTTAAAACACATTTCAAAAATCCGTATTTATAATTCATATATCAATACCATTTTCGGGTTAGTAAAAATACTGCAGGTTTATCATTATGAATATTGTTATAGAAACAGAAAGGTTATTGCTTCGCACTTTTACAGTGGAAGATGCACCGCTTATTTACGAACTGAATCTTGACCCTGAGGTTATCCGCTACACCCTTGACCCCATCAAAGATATTGACCATGCGGGGCAGGTACTAGAACAGGTTATTTTACCCCAATATGCTTTATATAATCATGGCCGCTGGGCAGTGCATACTAAGCCCGGGTTGGAATTCATAGGCTGGTGTGGTTTAAAGGCAAGACCGGAACGTAATGAAATTGATCTCGGTTACAGGTTTATTAAATCCGCCTGGGGCAGGGGCTATGCAACCGAAGCAGCCTGGGCCTGCATTCAATACGGGTTTGAAAAACTGCAGCTGCAGCGTATCATTGGCCGGGCAATGCCGGAAAACATAGGCTCTCTGAGGGTATTGGAGAAATGCGGGATGACCTATATCGGCGAAGGGATAGTGGATGGCCACCCGGCCAAAACCTATGAAATGCTGAATCCGTCTATCCATTGATATTGCCTCTCAAAAATCAAATGCTTTTAACATTTCCGAAACATTTCGTATTTCAGAAAATGTCACTATATTTGGCTACGAAACTTAACGTAGATAATCAAAAAAATCAGATTATGAAAAAGAACTGGATAAAACTCTTTGCTTTTTCCTTTGCCATTGCATTATTAGCTCCGGCTTCTTTGCTGGCACAAAAAGAAGAGAAAATTAAAGAGACGAAAGAAAAAAAAGATGTTCAGCAAATTATCATCACCCGTAAAAATGATAAGGCTGACAAAATAGTCGTTGAAATTAACGGCGATAAAATCACAGTTAACGGGAAGCCGCTGGATGAATACAAAGACAAGGATGGCGATATAAGTGTACGGCTTCAGAAATTCAAAGAATTGGAAGCGCTGGCAAGAATTCCCGGCATGGGCAATAACTGGAATTTTAACGGTAATGGAGATAATAATTTCCGTTATTTCAGTGAAGATACCAACCAGGCCATGCTCGGGGTCACTTCTGAAAAAGTTGAACAGGGCGTGGAAATTCAGGATATAACCAAGGAAAGTGCAGCAGAAAAAGCCGGGCTGAAAGAAAATGACATCATTACAAAAATTGATGATACAAAAATTGAAGACCCTGATGATCTTTCTTCCGTTATTAAAAAACATAAACCGGGTGATAAAGTAACAGTTACTTACCTGCGGGATAAGAAAGAACAAAAAGCTACAGCTGAATTGACCAAATGGAAAGGAGTAAATATGTTTACAACAACTCCTGGATTTAAGATGGATATGGGCGATATGAATTGGGAAAAGATCATGCCCAAAATTCAGACCATGCCCCGTATGAATCAGAATTGGAATTGGGTAAGTGGCGGACCCAAATTGGGATTATCTGTTCAGGACACCGACGACGGCAAGGGCGTTAAAGTAATTGAAGTGGATGAAGAAAGCAATGCCGAAAAAGCCGGGATCAAAGAAGATGATGTAATTACTGATGTGGATGGTAAGGCAGTAAATGGCGCCGATGAAATGGCAAAGATCATCCGTGAAAGCAAGGACAAGATTTCAGTAATGATAAAACTGCAGCGTAGCGGAAAAACCCAGAATATAGAAGTAAAAATGCCGCGAAAATTAAAGACAGCCGACCTGTAATATTTTTTAGTTTTTTCTTTGGTGAATAAGCCCCTGGTTTCAACCGGGGGCTTTAACTTTTTTGGCAAACAGGTAGTGCGGCAAATGGTCTATTTTTGCGGCTTTATAAATAATGACTGCTGTTGATTCATACGAAGTAGTAGTAGGGCTGGAAGTGCATGCACAACTGCTTACACAAAGCAAATTATTTTGCGGTGACAGTATTGCTTTTGGTGCAGAGCCCAATACGCATGTCAGCCCCATTACTCTCGGCCACCCGGGAACATTACCAAAAATGAACAAAAAGGCAATTGAGTTTGCCATTAAAATGGGCCTGGCCTGTCATTGTGAAATTGTAAAGCATAATTATTTTGTCCGTAAAAATTATTTTTATCCCGACCTCCCTAAAGGATACCAGGTGTCACAACACAGCACACCCATTTGCAAGGGAGGGTTTATAAAAATTAAAACAAATGCCGGTGAAAAAAGTATCCGGCTAAACCGTATTCACCTGGAAGAAGATGCGGGTAAAAGCCTGCATGATGCTGACAGCAGCAATACCTGTATTGATTATAATCGTGCCGGCACCCCTTTGATCGAAATCGTAACGGAGCCGGACCTCCGCAACGGGGAAGAGGCATTTGCTTATTTGATGGAGATCAGGAAAATGGTCCGCTACCTGGAAATATGCGATGGCAATATGGAAGAAGGAAGTCTTCGCTGTGATGCGAACATTTCTGTACGTAAAAAGGGTGAAACAGGATTAGGTACAAAAGTAGAAGTAAAGAATTTAAACTCGATCCGGAATGTAAAAAGAGCTATTGAGGCAGAGGCAAAAAGACTGATTGATAAAATGGAACAGGGGGAAATTATCAGCCAGCAAACAAGAAGCTTTGATGCAAATAACGGAACAACCTTTACCATCCGGGATAAAGAAGATGCTGATGATTACCGGTATTTTGCCGAACCTGATCTTACTCCCTTTCACCTGCAGGATGAATTCATTGAGAAAATACGCCGCAGCATTCCTGTTTTACCCGAAGAAAGGACAAAAAAATATATTTCAGAATTTCAGCTTTCAGAATATGATGCCAGCGTACTGACAGAAGAAAAATATTTTGCGGATTATTTTGAAAATGTGATTTCCTTTCTCCCCTCTCCACGGAGTGGAGAGGGGTCGGGGGTGAGGTATAAGGCGGCGGCCAACTGGATGCTGGGCCCGGTTAAATCATGGCAGAATGAGAACAATAAAGAAATTGGTGAATTTCCCATAAGCCCTGAACAGCTTGCTTCGGTAATTAAGCTGGTTGATTCCGGGAAAATCAGCTTTTCGGCAGCCTCCACAAAATTATTTCCCCGGGTATTACAAAACCCTGGCAGGGATCCGGAAGAAATTGCAACAGAACAAAACCTTATTCAGCAGTCTGATCTGTCAGATATCCGACCCATTGTTGACAAGGTGCTGGAGAAATTTGCAGATAAAGTGCTTGAATATAAAAAAGGAAAGAAAGGGCTGCTGGCTTTGTTTGTCGGAGAAGTGATGAAACAGTCAAAAGGCAAAGCTGATCCGAAGATCACCAATAAGTTATTACTGGAAAAATTAAAATCAAAATAAACGAATGAAAAAAATAATAAGTGTAATCACGTTTGCAACGGTGCTGGCGGCCTGCAACAGTAAATCAACCGGTAAAAAATTTGAAGTAGCTGGTACTATCAGCAACAATCCTGCAAAAATAATTTACCTCGAAGAAGTCCCGATGACCACCATGCAGCGTATTGTGGTGGATTCTGCAGTTATCGGGAAAGGCGGAAAATATTTACTGAAAACAGATAGCAAAGAAGCGTCTGCCTATACGTTGCGGCTGGACCAGAGCACCTATCCCCTGGCTGCTGTTATCAATGATGCTTCAAGGATCACGTTGGATGCCAGCTTTAATAAAGAGAATAGCCAGTTTGCAGAAAGCTATGAGGTAAAAGGTTCGGAAGCCAGCCGGCAAATGAAAGATTTCATGGTTACATTGAATAGCAAATTGCAGGCTATTTTTTTTAATGATAAAAAAACAGACAGCCTTCAAAGAGCGGGAGCCACGGACAGTATCATTTCCGGTTTGCAAAAGGAAAGAACACAGCTTGCAGCCGAAGTAAGAAATTTTATAACAAGTTCTGTCAGCCAGTCGGCCAATCCTGCGCTGACCATGTTTGAACTGGGAAATTACCAGACCACGGCCAATAATCCCGGCTTCAAACTGGAACCGGTATCCATGGAGGAAGTGATCAAGATAGTGAATGAAACCGCATCAAGATTTCCTGCGCACCAGGGAGTGGCGGCCATAAAAAGAATGCTGGATGGGCAAATGACTAAAACCGAAGGCTGGGTAGGGAAGGAAGCCCCGGAGATTGCCATGCCGGATGTAAACGGGAATGAGATCAGGCTAAGCTCTTTCCGGGGAAAATATGTACTTGTTGATTTCTGGGCCAGCTGGTGCAGGCCCTGCCGCCTGGAAAACCCCAATGTGGTGGCGGCGTATAATAAGTTTAAGAATAAAAATTTCATGATCCTGGGAGTTTCACTCGACTACCCGGATGGGAAGGACAAATGGTTGAAGGCAATAAAGGATGATAATCTTACCTGGACACAGATCAGTGATCTGAAAGCATGGGAAAGCGCAGTGGTTCCTGTGTATAATTTTGGTGAAACCGGTATCCCTTACAACATACTGGTGGACCCGCAGGGAAAAATTATTGCTGAAAGATTAAGGGGAAGTGAACTGGAGTCCAAACTGGCGGAAGTATTAAAATAAAAAGTATTTGTATACATAAAAAAATCCCCCGATAGTTATCGGAGGATTTTTTTTATACATGTTCTTTAATATATTAATTATCCCAGAATGGTTTTCCACTCTGCAGATTGGCGGCTTTTTGGCCGGGACAGTGCAAATTATTATCAAGCTCTGATTGAGGATAAAACAGGGTTCTTGGAACCGCAGTAACGGTATTAATGTTATTAACAGGAATAGAAAGAACAGGAAAACCTGTTCTCCTCCAATCGTTCCAGGGTTCAACAGACACGCCAAACAACGCAATATATTTTTCTTCAATGACCTGTTGAATCTGTTGTGCAGTAGTGCCGCTTAATGTACCATAAGAAGCCAGGTAAGTAGCTATATCAACTGCGGCCACACCAGCCTCCTGCATGGAAGCAGTGATACCGGCAGTAAAGAATGCCTGGGCGCTGCCGGGCGCACCTCTCAAAGCAGCTTCGGCACGGATAAAATTATATTCGGCAAAAGTGATCATGCGCTGGGCAGCAGCTCCTGTATAAGTAAACGGTTGTACGTAGGGTAGTGTTGGGCTTGCATATCCCGCCGGTGTGGCGGCACCTCCAACAGTAGCACCACGAAGAAATGTATGAATACGGCTGTAATTACTGTTGGCAGCAAGGGGGGGCTTTACAGCAGATACACCTCTGTACGCAGGTGAAAATGTGATTGAATTGCCTGAAGGAATAGAGGCAAAACTATATCCAGCAGTTTCATCATCATTAACAGTTATACTTGAGTCTGCGTTAATGGCTTTAACTATAGTAAATACGGGTATACCTGGTCCGCTTACAGTCATACCTGCACGAATTCCAAAAATAATAGGAGTAGCAAAAGGAATTCTGATACCTCCGGCTATAGCAGAGGTTGCGCCATTTGTTGTTTGGCTAAAAGAGGTAAAAGGAAACGGGAAAATGGCAAAATAAAATGGCCTTCTCGGATCTGATTTTGTATTCATCCTTTCTGTCATATTCCGGTCAGAAAATAAATAATTGGGCCTGCTGACTTCAAACTGGGAAATGGGGTTACGTTGGTTGGCCACATCAAAAAAAGGAGTGGAGAAATTATCAGCATTGGAAGCTAAAAATGTAATACCGGCAGTGTTTACCAGCGTTGTTATTTGCGCTACACAAAAAGCAGGGTCTATTTTGCTGTAATGCAATAATAAGCGCAGCTTTAGTGTATTGGCCAGCTTTATCCATTGGGGTTTTGCGGCGGCAAAACTTCCGCCATTAGTATAGATCATTGAATTGGTGCCTGGTGAAAGAAAACTGGCTGGCTGGTTCAGGTCAGCTATCCCGTCTGTCAGCAATTGGATAAGCTTAGGGTAAATAGTGGCATCATCATCATAATGCGGCTGTGAATTGGCAGTTAATAGTTGTGCTTCAGAATAAGGCACTTTGCCCCATACATCCACTACTAATGAATACTCGTAAGCTTTCATGATCTTGGCAACACCTGTATAATAAGGGCTGGCTGCTCCCTGGTTGATGATTAACTGCAGGTCGCTTAATGTTGTGGCATTAATACTTGACCATACATTGTTCTGGTCGGTCGGGGAAATATTATACCTGTAATATTCGAAGGTCTGGTTGGGCGATGAAGCTTCCCCCGACATCATCTGCATAATAACAGTCGCGTACCTGAACAGGTCACTGCCCCCTTCAAAGCTCAGGTTCACCTGTGTTGAAGTAAGCAACTGGGCTAACGGGCTGTTGGAGTCAGGAAGGGCTTCCGGATTCTTATTTACATCCAGAAATTTTTTACAGGAGCTTATGCCGATTATCCCTGCAAAGAAAATGATCAATTTAAAATATCTGAGTTTCATAATTACTTTTTTTATTAATTAAAAGCTGAGGTTTAATCCTACTCCAATAGAACGTGTTTGTGGTAAAGCGTTAAACTCTATGCCCCCTGCATTGCTGATACCCTGAACATTTTGTTCCGGGTCCAGGTGCGGATAGAACGGAGCATTCAGGTAAAGGTTGCGCCCAAACACATTCAATGAAGCGCTGCTAAAAGGTGTTCTTTTCAGGAAATCTGAAGGCAATGTATATGAAACAGATGCTTCCCTTATCCGGAACCAACTGGTTTTAAACATAAAGCCTTCTGCAGCGGCATATTTTCCGGCATTGCCAAAATATTGCTCCGCTGAAAGATAAGTGGTGTTTGGCTGGCCATTGGCATATACTGCATCAAAAATATAGGGCTTCTGCAATACACCGGCAGCATCATACCTCGGGTATTTGGCTGTTTCAATCGCTGCACCATTCCGCTGCAGGTCGGCTACGTTCCGGCTGTACAGATCACCGCCTTCCTTAATCTCCATCAGGAAAGACATAGTAATTGCTTTAAAGGTCATGGTATTAGTAATGCCCATTGTATATTTAGGGTTCTGATTTCCAATCTTCACATTACCCGTGGTAACAAGTGGAAGACCATTGGCGCCAACAACTATCTTATTGCCTTTGTTGGGGTCTCTTACATAAGCGTTGCCATATAACTCTCCGTATTCCTGACCAACAACCAACCGGGTATTAGGAGTTACAAATGAACTAATAGAGATATTGGTAAGGCCTTCTGCCAGTGAATTCACGACAGCTTTAAACTGAGTATAAGCAAGGTAAATGTTCCAGTTAAAGGATTTTGTTTTGAATGGTGTAACGCCAACACCAAGCTCCACTCCATTGTTGGTAAGGTCGCCGGCATTTTTTACCTGAGAGGTTATACCTGTAGTGGCGGAAACGCCTGCTGCAAAAATTAGTTTTTTTGATTGTTGTTTGTAGCGGGTAGCCTCAATGGTCAGGCGGCCTTTAAAAAATGACAGCTCAGCGGCGATCTCTCTATTCTTGGTAAACTCAGGTCCAAGGGCGGGGTTACCTGCAGAATTACCCAACGAATAACCCACCTGGCTATTAAAGGGGTAAGCAATAGAAGGTCCGAAGCCATCAGCAGAACTGGCAACAAAAAAGTAAGAGTCGGTGGCATATACAAAATCGCCTGCCTTACCTACGGATGCAAAATTACCCCTGATCTTAATTGATTCAATGATTTTACTTTTCAGCTTGGGAAATAGTTCAGTGATATTAACGGAGCCTCCCGCACCATAGTACAAGTAAGAGTTTTTATTAACCTTGAAAGTGGAGGCCCAGTCATTTCTGAGGGTACCACTCAAAGTGAAAATGCTTTTATAACTTACATCAAGGTTGCCATACAAACCTAAGAACCTTGTTTTTGAAGAATTGTTTTGAGGGGCAGGGCTGAACGTGGTTGTATTGCTTAATTGTTCAAAATCCCGAACAATAACTCCTTTACCATCCAGTTGTGATGCATTGCTATAGATCTGCTGGAATTCTGTGCCTCCTATAAACGTCCCGCTCCAGCTTTTGATCCTCTTGCTGGCCGTGATAAATGCATTGGAGTTCAGGCTGCGGTAATTGCTTCTTGTTTCCCGAACAGCACCTGCTCCATTTGCAGTGGTATTTCCCTGTCCGCGGTCCCCGATCTGGTCATAAGCGTGCTGAAAAACAGAATAAACATCAGCACCTACTTTATAATCCGCCTGTAACCATTTAGTGAGTTTGAAATTAAAGGAAACATTTCCAATGAACCGGTTGATCTCATCACGGTAACGGGTATTCTTTATGGCCCAATATGGATTATCAGCAGCGGCAATTGTAGCAGGATTTAAATATCGTTGATTGCCTGTTGCAGGATCTTCCCATTGCAGACCACTTAGGTTATAACTTCTTGGTATGAACCATCCACGGAATAATGGGTTGCTCAACTGGTTTCCCTGTTGTGTTCTCCTGGAAGCATTATTGGAATAATTCCCGCTTGCAGTAACAGTCAGGTAGTTATTGACTTTTGAACTTGTATTTAATGATAAATTATGACGGATCAATTCATTATTTTCCAACACTCCTTTGTTTTTCAGGTAGCCATAAGAAAAACGAAAAGTGTTTTTATCGGATCCACCTGAAAAAGCAATATTGTTTTGCCAATTCATTCCCTGGCGGAAAATATCCTTCACATTGTTAGGGTAAGCCTGCAGAACCTCAGTTCTATCATTTATGTTTGTTAGGGGATTATAGGCAGTTGTAACAGTTTGTCCCGTGATGCGTGGCCCCCATGATGATTCTGTGGAGGCGGAAAAAACTCCACCAGTTCCCTGGGCATACTCATTTTGGAAAGACGGCATGCGGTCCACACTTTCAAGCTGGTAAGTGGTGGAATATTGAATCGCATTTTTTTGACCGGCTTTACCCTTTTTCATTGTAATTAGTATAACTCCGTTTGCTGCCCTTGATCCATATAATACAGCAGCAGAAGCGCCTTTCAGTACACTGATGCTTTCAATATCATCCTGGTTCAGGTCAATAGCCCTGTTGGAACGGGGCACACCATTTTGAACTGCAAAACCACCACCGCTGTTATCAATGGGAATGCCATCCACCACAAACAAGGGCTGGTTGGAACCAGTGAAAGTAGTATAGCCGCGGATAAGGATGCTGGAGCCGGTAAAAGAACCTCCACTACCACTAATCCTTACACCGGGTATTTTTGACGCCAGGGCATTGGTAATATTGGTAGTGTGGGCCTGCGTCAGTTCGGTAGCGCTGAGTTGACTTACACCATAACCCAATGTCTTTCTATCTTTTTTAATACCAAATGCAGTCACCACTACCTCCGACATTGTTTTGTCCTCATTTTTCAATGTCGCATCAACAACTGCTGATGTTCCAATTGCCATTTCAACAGGACTCATGTCAACTGCTGAAAAAACAAGTGCTTTAGCATTTGCCGGAACAGTAAGGGAGTATGTCCCGTCTGCTTTTGTAATTGTACCGGTAGTTGTTCCTCTTACCATTACCGATACATTCTGAAGAGGAGTGCCTTTATCATTGGTAACCTTACCGCTGATTGTGCGTTGTGCAATTGCCTGGGCGGCGAAAAACACAACTCCCCAAAGGAGTAAAAACAATTTTCTCATGAGCATTTAGTTTTAGTATATAATTGAAATCAAGTCCCTCCTGATCCTCTCGAAGAGACCAAAGGGGGCTTGAAATTAAAGAACCTTATACAAAAAAGTCAAAAAAACATTCAGTTTTTGAAAAACAGCCTGTTAATTGAAATTTTAGCCTTTTCCTTCCTTAATATCGGACAATTTCCCGGAACGGTTTGCTGCTTTAAAAACTAGCAGCCTGCCACCTGTTTAATATACTGTAAAAGTAATGAAATCAGTTATTTCTTTATCCGGATTATCGAAATTAAAATAGAGGGCAGCAATACCAGGTTGGTAAGGGTGGCTGTAATGAGTGTAAGGGAGGTTAGCCAGCCCAAAGCCTTGGTACCATCGAAACCACTAAAACAGAAGATAATGAAGCCGGCAATCAGCACTAATGATGTGTAAATAATACTGATACCGGTGCTGTGGATGGTGTCAATCACGGTTTGTTTCATATTGAAATTGTTCCGGGGCAGTTCCTGTTTATAATTAACAAGAAAACGGATCGTTACATCTATTGCAATACCAAGTGCAACACTGAAAACCAGCACAGTAGAAGGTTTTAACGGAATTCCCGCCCAACCCATTATGCCCGCCGTGATCAGCAGCGGAATAACATTTGGAATAAGAGAGCAAACTAAAATCCGGGCCGAACGAAAAAGATACAACATACACAGGGCTATCAGCGAAAAAGCCCAGAGAATACTGTCCTCCAACCCATGGATAATATACCGGCTGCCTTCCAGGAAAGTTACACTGGTGCCGGTAAGCTGCACATTATACTTGTCTTTCGCAAAAAGCTGGTTTACCCTCACAGAAATGCTGTCGAGGATAACCGGCAGCCGTTTGCTGCCAACATCTTTCATACTCACACTGATCCGGGCCTGCTGGCGGGAGATGTCCATGAAGGTGGATGCCAGTTTTTCAAAAGAATTTTTTGTCTTGACTGAATCTTTACCGGGATTGAGGTATTGTGACAAGGCGGGCAATGCATATTCGCCGGGCATAATGTAATAAGAACTATCTCCATCATTAAATGACTGGTTGGCAAATTTCAATCCGTCGGTAATACTGAGAGGGCGGCCCACATCCTTAAGGCTGGCCAGAAATTGTGACAGGGAATCAATACGTTCAAGGTTATTTAAATTGACGACCCCTTTTTTCTTTTTTGTATCCACTACGATCTCCAGCGGCATTACTCCTTTAAAATTATCTTCAAAAAAACGCAGGTCAGTATAAAGTTTGTCCGACTTGGGCAGATCATCCACTATGTACCCAAGGGTTTTTAATTTGAAAATGCCGGCAACTGAAAGGGCGACAATACAGATAGTAACAGTGTAGATAAGCTTACGATGATTAAGCGACCATCTTTCCAACCCGTCCAGCATGCGGTTCAGCCCAGGGTTTTGAAGGTATTTGGTATGCCGGCTTTTCGGCGGCGGTAAAAAACTAAGTACTGCAGGAATAAAAATTAATGAAATAAAAAACAGGGCAATAATGTTGATACCTGCCACGATGCCAAACTCTTTCAGTATCTGGCTTTGCGTTAATGCAAACACGGCAAAGCCAATAGCAGCTGCCAGGTTGCAGAATAGGGTCACAATACCCATCCGTTCCACCATCATCTCCAGGGATTTTCTCTTATCGCCTGTTTCGTTATAAGCAGTATGAAATTTATTGAGAAAATAAATGCAGTTTGGAATGCCGATCACAACAATTAAAGGGGGTATCAGTGCATTCAGGATACTTATTTTAAAACCAAACAGCTGGATGGTGGCAAAACTCCAGATCACCCCAAGCATGACTACGGTTAAGGAGAGCGACATGGAACTGAAGCTGCGGAAAAATAATAATAAAATGATAGCGGAAAGAATAAAGGATGCCAGGATGAACATCCGCATTTCTTTTACGATCCTTACCGACAATTCTGTGCGGATATGCGGTAAGCCGCTTTTATACACGGTAAGATCATTGGCTTTGCCAAAATCATCGGCCAGCTTGCTGATGTTGTGCACAATGTCTATGCGGTCTTTGGATGCCATCAGGTTCTTATTGATGCGTACACCCATCAGCCAGGCATGTGTGACCGGGTTGTATAAAATTTGCCGGTAAAAAGGGAGATTTAAAAATATCTTTTTGCCGCTGTCAATCTCTGCCTGTGTAAGTATCCTTTCGGCGAAAATCGTATCGGCTTTTAATTTTTCTGTTTCCGGAAGTTTTACAAGATTAACGGCTGAGGTAACAGCAATAATATCATCCACCCCTTTTACTTTTCTCAGGCTGCGTTGTAGGGAGGCATAGTCATTAAATAATTTTTCTTCAAAAAGTTTATCGGTTTGTATGCCGATAACAAGAAGGTTCCCGTCCTCACCGAATTTTTTCGGAATTCCTGGTAAGCCTTGTATTTGGGATTATTGATGGGGATCGCCCTGGAAAAATCATAACTCAATTGCACCTTGCTGGCATGCCAGGCCATAAAACCGGTGGCAACTGCAAGAACCAGTAACAGCGGTAAACGATATTTCAAAATAAATTTTCCGAGGCTATGCCACATAAGCAGTAGGGGAATTGTAAGGTTGCAAAGAAACGTAAAAACAGGGCAAAAAGGTCAAATAAGTCAAAGCAGTTAAATGAGTCATAATAGTCAGATAAATCACGTATGACCTATATGACTTATCTGACATTTCTGACTTTAGAATACTTTTGAAGAGTGAGACACATATTTTTTATCACATCTTTTTTTGTAACCATTGCAGGCACAGCTCAACAGCCGCTGCCACCGATCGGCCAGTGGAGAGAACATTTGCCGTATAACAGCGCCATTGATGTAACAGCAGGTGACGGTAAAGTGTATTGCGCAACACCCTATAGTTTATTTTCAGTGAATACCCCGGATAATACGGTCGAAAGACTTAGTCGTGTGACCGGGCTTAATGAAACAGGGATAAGCGCCATAAAATATGATGAGGCAAACAGCAAACTTTTTATTGCTTACAGCAACAGCAATATTGATATTATTTACCGGAATGATATTTATAATGTACCCGATATAAAGAGGGATAATATAATCGGCGATAAAAATATTTATGGCATTTATCCGCTGGGTAAAAATTATTACCTCTCTACCGGTCTTGGCATTATTGTTATTGATGGGGACCGTTACGAGGTAAAAGACTCCTGGTTTATCGGCAATGGCGGCAACCAGGTAAAAGTGAATGGCTTTACGAGTGATGGAACTTTTTTTTATGCTGCCACGGAAGAAGGGCTGAAAAAGGTGCTCATGAATTCTTCCAATCCTGCCAACTATGCCAACTGGCAGGTCGTAAGTGGCAGCAATGGTTTGTCAGCCGGAGCCTGCAAAAATGTGCTGAATGTTCAGAATAAAATCGTCGTACAAAAAAATGATTCATTGTTTGTACAGAATGGAACTGCCTGGACCCTGCTTTATGCAGATGCATGGCCATTTGTAAGCAGCAATACGACAGAAAATAAAATTCATTTGTGCGAAAGGCAGCTAAATGGCATCAGCAGGGTAGTGATATTGAATGGAGATGGAACTGTTTTCCGGACACTGGCCAATGTTGGCGCTGTTTCATTTCCGCGAAAGGCTATGTTATATAAAAATGATCCCTGGGTGGCCGACCAGTTTGCCTGTTTGTCGCATTTCGGCGCTTCATTAACGTATCAGCAATATATTCTTGATTCACCACAGGCAACAGCAAGCGGTGAGATGCTTGTTTACAATAATATATTTTATGCTACCGCCGGTTCAGTAAACGATGCCTGGAATTACCAGTATAATGGCGATGGAATTTTTGCTTTCTCAGCAGGAAGCTGGAATAATGTCAACAGGTACCGGTATGCCCCGATTGATTCGTTGCTGGACTATCTAACCATTGCTATTGATAAAAGGGATGAAACGATCTGGGCTGGTTCGTATGGCGGTGGATTGCTGCATGTAAAACCCGGCCCGGTATTTGAAATTTTCAAACAAAACAATTTAGGATCAACGGTGGGTGATCCCACAAGCTACCGGGTGGCCGGTTTGGCATTTGACCCCGATAATAATTTATGGATATCCAATTTTGGTTCTTCGCAACCATTAAGGGTTCGTAAAAATGATGGCAACTGGAAAAGTTTTTCACTGCCCTATACTTTGTATGGCAATGCGCTGTCCCAGATCATCATTGATGATAACAATTACAAATGGATCGTGTCTCCGCTGGGCAATGGATTGATTTGTTATGATCATGGCATATCCGTTGATAACACCGGTGATGACAGGTGGAGAAGATATGGCCCCGGTGCGGCCAATGGAAATTTGCCCGGTGCTGAGGTGCTGTGCCTGGCAAAAGATAAAAGCGGGTTCATCTGGGTGGGAACCTCGGATGGCATCGGGGTGATTCAATGCCCCGAACAGGCATTTGGAACAGCAGCCTGTGATGCTATCTGGCCCATTGTTCCCAATGGAAATTTTGCCGGTTATTTATTTAAAGGACAGGGAGTAAACAGTATTGCAGTGGATGGAGCCGACAGGAAATGGGTGGCTACAAAGAATGGTGTATTCCTTATCAGCAGTGAGGGAGAAAAAATTATTTACCGGTTTACAGAAGATAACAGCCCTTTATTAAGCAGCGATGTAAAAAAGATAACCATTGATGGCAAAACCGGGGAGGTATATTTTGCTACGCTAAAAGGTATTTGTTCATTCCGCAGCACAGCAACTGAGGGAGGAGAAACAAATGAAGATGTGCTGGTGTTTCCCAATCCCGTGCCGCCGGATTTTACAGGCACTATTGCCATTCGTGGCCTGGTCAATAACGCCATAGTGAAGATCACAGAACTGGACGGAAGATTGGTTTACCAGACAAGGGCCCTGGGGGGGCAGGCTGTGTGGGATGGGAAAAATTACAAAGGCCAAAAAATTTCCAGCGGTGTTTATTTAGTATTGGTGAATGATGATGGTAAAAAAGAAAGAATGGCGACAAAGATCTTTTTTATCAGTAAATAAAGCCAGGAAGTCCGAAAGTCGGTAAGACCGGAAGTCGGAAAGACGAGTCTTCAAAACGAAATGACTTTACAGCTATCCGGAAAAGTTCTTTCTGACTTCCGGACTTTCGGTCTTTTTCAACTTAACAAAACATGCCCGATAAAGTACATAAAACAAAAGGCATTGTACTTCGTACAGTGAAATATGGAGAAACGAGCATCATCGTCACCATCTTTACAGAATTATTTGGTGTGCAATCCTATTTGGTTAATGGGGTAAGAACCTCCACCAAAAAAGGAACAGGGAAAGCAAATTTATTTCAGCCAACTGCCATTCTTGACCTGGTGGTTTATCACAATGAACTAAAAAACCTGAACCGGATCAAAGAATTTAAATGGAGCTGTATATACCAACATATTTTGTCGGATGTAAGAATGAATGCGGTTGCATTATTTATGGTAGAGTTGCTGACAAAATGTTTGAAGCAACCGGAAGGAAATTCCGATCTTTTTCATTTTGTGGAAGATGTTTTTATAAAACTGGATGAAAGCAACAGCACCGTGATGGCAAATCTTCCTTTGTTTTTTGCTTTGCACCTGCCTTTCCATTTTGGTTTCCGGATTGCGGATAATTACAGCGAAGGAGATCCTTTTCTTGATCTGCAGGAAGGAAAATTTGTTGCGGAGCAGCCCCGGCATCCGCATTTTTTGGAAGGCAAGCAGTCTGCGGTGACTTCTCAACTATTAAAAGTTATGCAGCCCGATGAACTGGAGGACATAAAACTCAATCATGATTTCCGGCGGAACTTATTATTTGTGTATGAAACTTATTATGCCCTGCACATACCCGATTTTGGAACAATGAAGAGTTTGCCGGTGCTGAGGGAGATACTGAGTTAGATTTTGAATGTAACTGTTAATGGAGAGTGGTCGCTTAACTCCGCCCACTTTTTATGTGTTCCAATATTTATGTCAGTAATTTTTTTTACGAAATCTAATGAAGCAAAACAATAATCAATATGATAAGCTTTGTCCTTATGACGATACATGAAAAGAGTATTATGTTTTTCCCGCCCTTGCTGCTGGTTAAAAAATCTGTGATAAGCGCTGTAAATTTTTTTACTTTCCAGCAAAGCCACAACTGCTGAATGATTCCCTTCACGGCGTGGTTTATCCCAGATTGTATTGCTGTTAAGATCTCCCATCAGAATTGTTTTTTGACCTTCCAGTAAATCGTTGTAAAAATTTAATGCTTTCCAAACTTGGCCTATGTATTCATAACCTTTGTCATGAGGGTTATTTGCCCAGATCGCAAAAAGAGTAAAATCAGTTTTTCCACCGGTTACTGTAATTGGTAAAATATTCCGAAAATCAGATTGGTAATGATCGTGAAGTTGGAATTTGTAATGGCTGTATGAAAATATGCCTAATCCCTTATTTGGATTCTTTCCGGACCAAAGGATATCCTTAGGTAACGGAACTCCGGAGTTGAATTTTAGTTTATCCGGATGTTCACATTCAGGAATAATAACAATATCGGGTTGTTGTGTAAGAATGAAACCGGCTTTTTTTCTGTAAGCCATATTGCAATTCCAGGAAATAATTCTCAAAATAATTTAACTGTTTAAAAAAGGTTCAAAAAATTATATTATCCTTTTTGACACATCAAGTATTGAATTAATTAGCATCACTCCCGGCTTCTTTCCCTTTCCAAAACTCCCCAATTCGTCTTCCCATCCCAAACCTTTCGCCCCATTACTGGTAGCCCATTGCAGAATCATTTCAAGGGGTATATGAGGAAAATGTTTATGAATAGCTTCCATTTCCCTGGCAATACTCAGTTGCCAGTTGCTGCTATAGCTGTCGGTGCCGAGAACAATATGACAATTATGTTTCATCAGCATATCAATCGGCGGCACTTTGTTTTCAATATAAAGATTAGCATTGATGCATAAGCAATACAGCAGTTTCAACCCGTTAGCAGTTGCATATTCGTTGGCCCAAACCAAATCTTCTTCTGGCATAAATGTGTTATGGATCAGCAGGATTGTTTGTCCATTATTAAAATAAGGTAACACAGACCGGATGCAGCTTTTGCCTGTTACAGGAAACGGTGATTTATCAATACCGAATATCTTAAACAGTTTCAGGTAGTCGCCCCCGCCGGTTTTATACAATTCATCTTCAGCCGGGTGTTCCTGGTTGTGGATGGAGATAATTTGTTTATTGGTTAATTGGTTAATTAGTTTAAAGGTTAGAGGCGAGATACTGTAAGGTGAATGAGGAACCAGACTTGTGCGTTGATTATTCCTGCCCGTCCGGGAGGCGGGGATTATTGATTGTTGATTATTAAAAGCTGAAACAACATTCATATAGTGTTGTATGTTTTCCTCAGCTTTTTCGTCCGTAAAACTCAGCACTTCCACAAAATTATGCCAGCGTATCCTGCTTTTACTTTTTACATCGGCTGTATCGGCAGTGTTCCCAATATCTCCAACGGCCACGATGCCATTGTCATACATTTCTTTTTCTGCCTTTATAATTTCCTGTTGAATAATTTCCGGGTCGAAATCCCTTTTGGTTACCACCGAACACAAAAACTCAACCAGTCCGGTATGTGGCGGGATCACATTTTTCAAATGACTTAATTCAAGGTGACAATGGCAATTGATCAGACCCGGAGTAAGGATGCCATCAAATGACTGTACATCATCGCCGGCGTCACTAACTGAAATAATATCTTCAATTACTCCTTCTTCACCAGTCACCAATACTTTATCATCTTCCAGGAAACGATACCCGTCAAATAGTTTATCTGCTTTGAATTTCTCAAAACCCATGCAGGCAAATTACAAATTTCATCCCGCCAATAGCGGGACCAAATCATTAAATTTGCGACCTTATTGGGATTTGTAATTTATTATTTGCGATTTATCACATTATGCTGGATCGTTTAGAAGCCATAAAAGCAAGATTTGACCAGTTGGGAGTGGCCCTTACCAACCCTGCCGTTGTAGGCAACAATAAAAAATTTGCTGAAACCAGCAAGGAATACCGGAGTCTTGAGAAAATTGTAATTGCGTATAATGATTATAAGAAGCTGCTGGATGATATCAGTTTTTACAAAGAAGCGCTGAACGGTGATGATGAAGAAATGAGGGAACTGGCCAAAATGGAAGCGCCTGCATTGGAAGAAAGGAAAACCCAAATGGAGGCATATATCAGGCAGTTGCTGATACCGAAAGATCCGCAGGATGAAAAGAATGCTATTCTTGAAATCCGGGCAGGTACAGGGGGTGATGAAGCCAGTTTATTTGCCGGTGATTTGCTGAGAATGTATATGAAATATTGTGAAAAAAGAGGATGGAAAACTGCATTGCTGAGCGAGAATGAAGGAAGTGTTGGTGGCTATAAGGAAGTGCAATTAGAGGTTACAGGCGAGGATGTGTACGGCACTTTAAAATTTGAAAGCGGTGTGCACAGGGTACAGCGGGTCCCGGACACGGAGGCATCGGGAAGGGTGCATACATCTGCGGCCACCGTTGCGGTGATGCCGGAAGCAGAAGAGGTGGATTTTGAATTAAATCCTGCGGATGTAAAAATGGAAACAGCCCGGAGTGGCGGCGCCGGTGGTCAGAATGTAAATAAAGTGGAAACCAAAGTATTGCTGACACATATACCTACCGGAACCGTGGTCGTTTGCCAAACCGAAAGGTCACAATTGGGCAACCGGGAAAAAGCCATGCAGATGCTTCGCACCAGGCTATATGAAGAACAGGTAAGGAAACAGGAGGAAGAAATTTCCCGTCACCGGAAAAGCCTGGTAAGTACCGGCGACCGCAGCGCCAAAATAAGAACGTATAATTTTCCACAGGGAAGGGTTACGGATCACCGCATTGGTCTTACACTTTACAACCTGGATGACATATTGAATGGGAATATCCAGGAATTGATCGAATCCTTACAATTTGCTGAAAATTCTGAAAAGCTTGCCAAGCAGAATTAAGACAGGAGTTTAGCCTGAAAAAATAGCCTTAATCCCTCTTTTTGGCATGATTTTTTAAAGGTGTTATATGAACCTGTTTTCTACTATAAATAGAAAAGTTCTTTGTCAGATACATGTCAGGTTTATATAACAGACACGTAAGGAAAGTAAGATTTGGGTATGGAATACTCTGAATTATAGCATCGTAGAGTTACAAAACAGCTACTGAGCTTTTACGAAGAGAAGATTAAGTGGAATTACTAAAGTTGAGCTTTTAAACTTTCATTAACAGCAAACATCATACTTCCGGCAGTAAATTTGCGTTATACTTACAGAAAAATAATTTGAACTCATTATAAAGACAGTCAATTTTCTCATAAGCAGTTAGTTTTGGTTGCGACCCCTGTTTCTACAGGGGTCTATTTTTTTATATACCTCTTAGTACTAAAATAAACACCCAGGGCACAACCCAGCGCATCGGCAATAATATCCCCCACATCAAAAGAGCGGTTTTTAATTAAGTATTTCTGAACGAACTCCATTCCGATGCCATAAGCAAGGCCCATGAGGCCAACCCATATAAACAAGGTTCTTAACCTTGTGTCAACAGTATATTTTTTCAGTATTGCCCAACAGAACAATGTTACCATGATGGCAAACATGCCGATATGCACCCATTTGTCTAACCAGATTTTATCCAGCCAGTCTTCTTTTGGAAATGATGAACCCGGTAATGTCAATAATATTGTTGAAATGATAAACCAGGCAATGGCGGGAGTAAAAGAAGGTTTTATTGTTTTCAATGATATTGTTTCTGCAATATTAAGGCAGGCGCAGCAAACTAAAGTATCAGAAATAAATACCCGGGATTGGATATGCTTCTTTGAAAAAGCTACCCGTTCCCTTCGAGGGATAGATCTTTGATTTCAAATGGTTGATTAAAATCCAATGATAATATAATTATTACATCGGCTGCAATACCAACGGAATGTAAAAACAGGGTTAAGCTATCATGGCTTCATAAGCGGCAGCATCCATCAGCACTTCTATAGCAGCGGGATCATTTACCGTCATTTTCACCATCCAGCCTGAGCCATAGGGATCGTTATTGACAGATTCAGGCGAGTTGGCAAGGGCAGTGTTTAGTTCAGTAACAGTTCCTGCTACCGGCAAAAAAAGATCGGAAACAGTTTTTACTGCTTCTACGGTTCCAAATACAGCGCCGGCTTCCAGTTCTTTGCCAATTGTTTCTACTTCTACATATACAATATCACCCAGTTCCCGCTGGGCAAAATCGGTGATCCCGATAGTGGCCACATTGCCATCCAGGCTTATCCATTCATGGTCTTTTGTGTAACGCAGATTGGCAGGAAAATTCATATTTATTGATTTTGAGTTGCAAACCTAAGGGAAAATGCTGGAAATACATTTGAAGACATAATGTTCTGGTTTTAGCTAATTAACGATTTTGTTTTTGCATTTCGCCGGAATTTTAGTGCCGTTCATGGCATCTTTTACACCATTGGTCGGGAATCACTTTTACAATTGTATGACATAGGGCTATTTTTGTGCACCTTATCTAAAAAAAGGATATATCATGAGAAAATTATTTGTATTTATTGCGGTTTTTGGCCTTTCTTTTTCAACTATCCAGGCTCAAAAAATTTCAGGGATGGTGAAAGATGAATTGGGAAAAGGCATGGAAAAAACAACGATCTCCCTGCTGCGGGCAAGGGATTCTTCAGTCGTAAAACTTGCCGTGTCAGGCTCTGACGGGCGGTTTAGTTTTCAGTCTTCTTCCGGTAAATTCCTGGTTAGTGTGTCACATGTTGGCTACATGCCCCGGTATTCGGCGAGTTTTGAAGTGTCGGGGGATGTAGAGATTCCGGTTATTCAAATGACAAAAGCTGCCACTAATCTCCAGGGCGTTAGCGTAAGTTCCGTAAAGCCAATGGTAGAAGTAAAGGCTGACAAAACCATTCTGAATGTGGAAGGAACTATCAATTCTGTGGGTAGTGATGCGTTGGAGTTGCTTCGCAAATCTCCAGGGGTAACGATTGATAAGGATGACAACGTGAGCCTGTCCGGAAAGAATGGTGTTCAGATTTATATTGATGGCAAACCAACGCCTCTATCTGGTGCAGATCTGACTGCTTTTCTTAAAAACCTTCAATCATCCCAGATAGAAGCTATTGAGATCATTACAAACCCTTCTGCAAAATATGATGCTGCGGGCAATGCAGGTATCATTAATATCAAATTGAAAAAAAATAAGGCTTTTGGTACCAATGGTTCCGTAAATGCCGGGTATGCAATCGGGATCTATCCAAAATATAACGGGGGGATCTCTCTTAATAACAGGGGTAAAAAAGTCAATGTATTCGGAAACTTTAATTACAATAGGGGGACCAGTGCTAATATATTCAAACTGCACAGAGAACAGTTGGACACAGTTTTCGACCAGGTGAATAATGTGACCATGCATAACGAAAGCCAGGGATTTAAGGCGGGTCTTGATTATTATGCAGATAAGAAAAACACATTCGGAATTCTTATCAATGGAAATTTTGCTGATAACGAATTTAAGACCAATGGGAAAACACCGATTGTTTATAAACCTACCGGAATAACTGACAGAGTACTCACGGCCAACAATAGCACTCAGGCAGAAAGAAATAATATGAATTTCAACCTGAACTATCATTTTGCTGATACAGCAGGACATGATTTGACCGTGGATGCAGACTATGGCCTGTACAGAACCAAGACAGACCAGATGCAACCCAATATTTATTACAATGCTGCCATGACAACGGAATTAAGCCGGACAATCTATAATTTCATTTCACCAACTGATATTGATATTTATACCCTGAAATCAGATTATGAACAAAACTTAAAAGGCGGCAAACTTGGACTTGGATTTAAAACATCTGTTGTCAACACGGGTAATAATTTTGGCCGATATAATGTATTTGGCAATACAAAAACACTTGACGTAACAAGAAGTAACCAGTTTGATTACAAGGAAAATATCAATGCCTTTTACCTGAATTATAACAAGGCATTTCCGAAGAAGGGCTTTATGATACAGGCCGGCCTGCGGGTGGAGAATACCAATAACAGGGGGGATTCATACGGGTTAAATAGTGACGGATCTGTAAATACTGCAAGCAAGCAATCAATCAAACGTAACTACACAGGACTGTTCCCAAGTGGTTCTCTTACTTTCAACAAGAATCCCATGAAACAGTGGAGCTTTTCATATAGCCGCAGGATAGACCGTCCGGCTTACCAGGACCTGAACCCGTTTGAATTTAAACTGGATGAGTATACTTTCCAGAAAGGAAATACGAACCTGAGACCGCAATACACGAATAGTATTTCGGTGACCAATATTTACAAATACAAGCTGACATCAACACTGAATTACAGCCATGTGGCAGATGTGTTTACACAGTTAGTTGATACTGCTGAAAAATCAAAAGCTTTTATCACTAAAAAGAATCTGGCCACCCAGAATATTGTCAGCCTGAATATAAGTTACCCGTTCATGTATAAGAATTACAGCATGTTTGCCAACCTGAATACCTATTACTCGATGTATAAGGCTGATTTTGGCGGTGGGAACAGGGTGATAAACCTGAATGTATTTTCTTATAATATTTACATGCAGCACAGCCTGAAGCTTGATAAGAAGAAAACCTGGACGGCTGAATTAAGTGGTTTTTACAACGCACCAACTGTATGGCAGGGAACATTTAAGAGTAATGCTATATGGGCTATTGATGGTGGTTTTCAGAAAACAATTCTCAAAGGAAAAGGAAACCTGAAAGCATCGGTGAGTGATATATTCAAAACACTCCATTGGACAGGTACCAGCAATTTTGCAGGACAAAGCCTCACGGCCAGTGGTAACTTTGAAAGCAGGCAGTTTAAATTGAATTTTACCTACCGTTTTGGAAACAGCCAGGTAAAAGCTGCGAGGAACAGGAAATCTGCCTCTGAAGAAGAAAGCAAACGCACGCAAGGTGGTGGCCAGGGGATAGGACAATAATAGTTTTTTGTAATTTAATACAAAGATGCCCTTCAATTCTGAAGGGTATCTTTTTTAGCAGGAGAAGTTAGCCTTCCGCTTTTAAGTCTCTTCGTTTTTATCTTCATTCTTTTGATCAGGGTTGCCTTAATTATCCTAACATCTTCCAAAGGCCTGTCACGGTCTGCTCCAATGCTGGTTTGAACGACGGCAATTTTATCCACAACCTCTATCCCTTTTATCACTTCACCAAACACGGTATAGCTTTCATCAAGATGAGGGGTTCCACCGATGGTTTTATACACTTCCCTTTTATCTGCAGAAATTTTTCTTCCATTCATACGGGCCAATTCAAGAGCATCTAACTCCGGGTCAGTAAAAATTTTACCCTGCACGATATAAAACTGGCTGCCACTGCTTGCTTTTTGAGGATTTACATTGTCTCCCTGCCTGGCAGCAGCAATCACTCCTTTCTTATGAAATAATGTTGTTCTGAATTCAGCCGGCACCGTATAACCGGGTCCGCCATTACCTAAGGATATTCCTCCCGGGGCATTTTTACTATCCGGGTCGCCGCTTTGTATCATAAAGTTTTTTATAACCCGGTGAAACAAGACACTGTCATAGAAACCAACTTTCACCAGCTTCAGAAAATTATCCCGGTGCAAAGGAGTGGAATCGGACAGGCGGATAATTATATCTCCCATATTTGTTTGCAGCAGCACATCCCTTTTCCGGTCTTTCTTTTTAACGGTAGAATCTTTTTGCGCAGTGCCGGTCAAAACCCATGCGATACAAGATGCGAGTATAACTATCTTTCTCATGTTCATATATTATTGTTTTCAAAATATAGCAATACATGGTCTTTCAGGAAATTTTCCTGTTCAACTGCATTCATATCCGGCATGGGCTTTAGTTGTTTGAAATGCGGCCAGCCGTCGGCATCAACTCCCTCTAATTCATAATAGCTGCTGTGGGATAGCAAAGAACAAACAGCGATGTGCATCAGGTCCTGCTTTTGTTCTTTCGTAAATTTTTCTTTGATGTCACCAAACTCCTGGACACCTATCAGGAACAAAATGGTTTCCAGATCAGGTTTTTTACCAAAACGTTCCGCCAGTTTGGCCTCTAAATTCCACCAACGCTGTTGCAGATCATCCTTTGCATTCATGGCGGCAAAGATAGCCATCCGCTTATTATGCATTTCTATCCGCTATAACGGCTGTACCATAGGCAAGTACTTCCGTTACACCGCCAATCACTTCATTGGCATCATAGCGCATATTGATGATAGCATTGGCACCCCGTTGTTCAGCATGTTGTATCATCTCCTGGAAGGCCTCTTCTCTTGTCTTTTCACAGAGTTCTTTATAGATGGAGATCTTTCCGCCAAAAAGTGTTTGAAACCCGCCGGCGATATTTCCAAACAAGCTTCTTGAACGAACGATGATTCCTCTGACAACTCCCAGGTTTTTGGTAACCCTGTAACCGTCAAGACTGATACTGGTAGTAATCATTGATTGATCAATCATAATATTAATTTTAATAAAGGTAAATAAATCCTTCGTTGCGGGTATGCTGCTCAAAAACTACCTTTGCGAAAATCAGTATTACATGTTGCAGCTACAGGCATTAAGACAAAATCCGGAATGGGTGAAGGAAAGACTGGCAATAAAAAATTTTGCTCAAATTAATCTTGTTGATGAAATAATTGAATTAGACGCAAAAATTCGAAATTTAAAAGTCGAAAGCGAAAAAATACAAGCCTCTATTAATGGAGCTAGTAAAGGAATTGGTATTTTGATGAAAGAAGGCGATAAAGAGGGCACTGAGAAAATGAAGAAAGCAGTAGCTGATCTAAAGGAGAATTTAGCTGGCCTGCGGGGAGATTTGTTTTTAACGGAATCAGAGTTGGAAGAGAAAATTATTCTTCTTCCCAATCTTCCTTCTGATAAGGTACTGGCCGGAAAAACACCTGCCGATAATGTTGTGGTAAGAGAAGGGGGCAGCAAACCAAAACTTCCTGCTGATGCCATTCCTCACTGGGACCTTATAAAAAAATATGATATCGTTGATTTTGAAACCGGCGCCAAAATAACCGGCAGCGGCTTTCCTTTATACAAAGGCAAAGGCGCCAAACTGCAGCGGGCATTGATCCAGTATTTTTTGGATTACAATACCGCGGCCGGGTATACAGAATATCTTCCTCCATTTATGGTCAATGAAGCCAGCGCTTATGGCACCGGGCAGTTGCCCGATAAAGAAGGGCAGATGTATTACATGCCCGCAGATAATTTTTATATGATACCGACATCAGAAGTGCCGGTAACGAATATATACAGGGATGAAATAGTGAAGGAAAA
Source organism: Chitinophagaceae bacterium (assembly GCA_041486045.1). Lineage (GTDB taxonomy): Bacteria > Bacteroidota > Bacteroidia > Chitinophagales > Chitinophagaceae > JJ008. Next base: position 34,492 of record JBGPKR010000003.1, read on the forward strand.
TGATCTGCCCATTAAAATAACAGCCTATTCTCCCTGTTTCAGAAGAGAGGCGGGAAGTTTTGGCAAAGATGTACGTGGACTGAACCGCGTACACCAGTTTGATAAAGTGGAGATCGTTCAACTGGTTTACCCGGAAAAAAGCTATGATGTGCTGGAAGAAATGGTCAATCATGTAGAAAAACTATTGCATACACTTGAATTGCCTTACCGCATTTTAAAACTCTGCGGTGGCGATATGAGTTTTGCGTCAGCGCTGACTTACGATTTTGAAGTGTACAGCGCAGCACAGGATAAATGGCTGGAAGTAAGTTCAGTTTCAAACTTTGAGACTTTTCAGACCAATCGTATGAAAATCCGGTTTAAGGATAGTAATGGAAAATCACAATTAGTGCATTCCCTTAACGGAAGTTCTCTTGCTTTGCCAAGGATTGTTGCCTGCCTGCTGGAAAATAACCAGGCACCCGATGGAATAATTTTACCGGCTGTATTGCACAGCTATTTTGGAGGATCAGTTATTTCCTGAAAAACTGTATATTTATTTTTCAAATTGAACCAAAATGAAAAAATGGATAGTCTTATCAGTAATTTGTGCAGCGGGAGCTATTGGCTGTGGTAAAAAAATCATGCCCGAATCTGATGCAAATAATCAGTCAAAGCCGGCAAATGATAAAGAGGCTAAGGCTGCAACACAATCAGCTAATACAAATACTTCGTCCAGTTCTACACCTTCATTTAATAATATGCAGAGATCGGTACTGCCCGTTCAGGATGGACCCAGGTCCGTTTCTATGGAGAAGGGAAAAACTGTTTATGTTACTAAATGCAACGGTTGCCATGCACTTAAAAACCCCAGCGATTATACAACTGACCAGATGAGCAATATCCTGAAAACCGAGATACCTAAGGCAAAATTAGACAGTAAGGAAGCGGAACAGGTAACTGCCTATTTACTGGCAAATTCAAAAAAATAAAATGCTGCATTGCTGTTTTTATTTTTGAAAGTGTTTGTATAATTATTCGTTAAAGGAATTCTGGTCATCGCTTTTCTTCCATTTGCATTTCATATTTGCTGGAATGTTTTGATAATCACTAAAACCAGCAGCATGAGAAAACATACAATCATAATTGTTATCACTACTTTGATTTTTGCCAAAAATACAGAGGGACAAATAAGGAAAGGATCAGTTTTTCTCGGCGGTGATTTGGCTTTTTCATCAGAAAAAGGAACCAGCAGCAATAATAACAACTATAAAACGGGGGGCTTCCATTTTTTACCGGTTTTCGGAAAGGCTGTAAAAGAAAACCTCATTGCCGGCTCTGATTTACTTTATTATTACCAGAACAATGATGTTTCATTGGATTTCAATGACAATAAACAATGGATCTATGGTGCAGGATTTTTTATCAGGCAATATCAACAAATAGCACAAACCAGGTTTTCCCTTTTTTTACAGGGTCATTTGGGTGCTGAGGTTGACAAAATAAAACAGGCATTTAATACACCGGATAAAATAGAAATAAGAACATTTTCCTTAATCTTAAGCATCTATCCCGGAATATCCTACTACATCAGTAGAAAGTTGCAGATCGAAACGGGGTTCAATAACCTGGTTGGTGCAAGATATTTTCACCGAGAAACTGTTTCAGGAACAATAAACCCGGTTACAAGTTCAGCAAATGGATTTAATTTGTATGCAAGTCTTGAAAACCTGACCAGGTTCTACGTTGGTTTCAGGCTTCTTATCAATAAAAAAGGGGATAGGGGTAAATAATGGTTTTATTTTTCCAGCTTATTTAATTTCTTAATTCTACAATTCATCACATAAAACCATGCTGGCGGAATTAATGACAGGATCATCATGCCTGGATAACCCGTTGGCATCTGCGGCGAATGGTCATGATGACGGAGGACCTGGTATTTGCGGCTGGCCAGGTAATGATGATCACTGTGCCTGCTTAACTCAAACAGCATTAATCTACCGATCACATGATCGCTGTTCCAGCTATGTTCCGGCATGGCTCTTTCATATTTTCCATCAGCAGTTGATCTGCGCTGTAATCCGTAATGTTCAATGTAATTGACTGTTTCAAGCAATAATATCCCGATTAATGCTGCAGCTGAAAAATATAATGTAACCAATCCTCCAGAAGCAAAAAAGATCAATACCAGGAGAGCAACCTGGATAAAACTAAATTGGATCATTTCGTTCTGCAACGATAAAACAGGCTTACCCTTTTTCCCGGTTTCATCATTGGCAATATGCCAGGCGCTGATATAACTGAAAATGATGGTGCGGAAATAAAAAGTATAAACAGGTTCGTCCAACCGGGCGCTGCTGGGGTCTTCGGGGGTTGCCACTCTTTTATGATGCCCTTTGTTGTGCTCGGTAAAAAAGTGCATGTATAAAGATGTAAGTAAAAGAGCTTTGGCCAATACCTGTTCAATCTTGTTTGCCCGGTGTCCCAGCTCATGCCCCACATTGATACCAAATACACCACAAAGCATTCCCATCACCAGTATCCTGCCGGTAGTTTCATGCCAGGCGAGGGTATCATTTTTCATGGAGGAAAGGAACTCATACAAAGCCAAATATTGTACGGCAACGACCAGGTATAATAAAACATCATAACCCTTATTCTTTTTAGCCAGTTCTTCTTCGGTGGCGCTCATATTGGCCGGGTTGGGCTTGATAAAAACCTCCATCAGGGGAATAAAAAGCCAGGCAAAGAAAAGCGGTAACCAGATCTCCCATCCATGCGCATGAAAGGACCGGATGGATCCAAAAAAAATAGTAAAAGGAATAAGAAATTTAAGAAACCGGACCTGCATACATATTGAATTGCTCAAATTTAAAAAATAAGAAGGTAGTTTTAACGTTTTACGTCTGTTATTATGGCCCGGTTTTTAAACCTGTTACCTGTATACCGGTCTGAAACCTAAATGTTAGCCTCATGTCGTTGACCAACCAGATCAAAAACCAGCACCTGATGTGGCGTGCCGGATTCGGCCCTGCTGTGGAACAGCTTGGCGATCTTACAAAATTTTCACCCAAACAATTTTATAAAGCCCTTGTAAAAGCTTCGGACAAAAAACCGGAATATATCAATGTGGCAGATGACTACCTGCAGGGACTTTATATGGGTATTGAGGAAGCAGGCCGCCAGCAGCAAAGAAAAGAACTGAGCGCCGATGAAAAGAAGATGATCCAGCAGAAAAGCCGGGAAGGTATTCGCAACCTGAACCTTTTCTGGCTGCATGAAATGGTGAACAGCGGGGCGCAATTGCGGGAAAAAATGGCTTTCTTCTGGCATGGACATTTTGCCTGCCGCAACCTGAATGTTTTTTTCCAGCAGGGTTTATTGGATGTAATAAGAAGGAATGCACTCGGAAATTTCGGAACCTTATTGAAAGAAGTTTCCAAAACAGCAGCCATGCTGAATTTTTTAAATAACCAGCAAAACAAGAAAGATCATCCCAATGAAAATTTTGCACGGGAAGTGATGGAACTTTTTACACTGGGCCGGGAAAATTATACAGAACATGATGTAAAAGAAGCCGCGAGAGCTTTTACCGGGTGGAGTGCCACGATAAAAGGAGAATTTACTTTTCGCCGGTTCCAGCATGATTATGACAGCAAAACTGTTTTGGGAAAAACGGGAAATTTTGACGGCGATGAAGTGCTCGACATTTTATTGCAACAGAAACAAACAGCAAAATTTCTTACACAGAAGATCTATAAATTTTTTGTAAACGAGCAGCCGGATGCTGAAAAAACAGAATGGCTTGCCGAACGATTTTACAAAAACGACTATGATATTTCAAAATTGCTGGAGGATATTTTTACCAGCGAGTGGTTTTATGATGAGAAAAATATTGGGGCCAAAATTAAATCCCCCATGGAGTTAATGGTGGGCATACAGCGGATGCTACCCATGAAGTTTGAACGGGATGAAGCCTTGCTGCTGCTGCAAAGGGCATTGGGGCAGTTACTTTTTTATCCACCCAATGTGGCCGGCTGGCCCGGCGGTAAAACCTGGATTGACAGTTCTACGCTGATGATGCGGATGCGGATACCACAAATGCTCAATGACAGGGATGAATTTAATGTGAAACCCAAAGATGATGATGACCAGATGATGGGAAGAAAGAATGACCCGGATGAAGATCCAAAGGCAACAGCCATGAAGTCGCTAAAGAGGTTGGGCAAACCAGTGATGGTAAATATTGACTGGAGTTTATACACAAAAAACTATGAATCAGTTCCGAGAGAATCATTGCAGGCAAGTATCAACAGCATTTTGCTGCAAGCTAAAAGCCAGGTGAACCCGGAGGTTATAAAACAATATTCAGATAACAACGGGAGGGAGAATTTTATTAAAACGGCTACGCTGCAGGTAATGAGTACACCGGAATATCAATTATGTTAATAAAGCCGTTAGCTGTTAGCCATTAGCTAATAGCTAACAGCCAAAAGCTAATAGCTATGTATATAAAACGTAAAGAATTCATTCAGATCGGTTCGCTGGCTACAGCTGCCGTCATGCTGCCCAAATTCCTGAAAGCATTTGAAGGAAGTATGATGGTGCCTGAAGGGAATAAAGTGGTGGTGATACTTCAACTCAGTGGTGGCAATGATGGCCTGAACACCGTGATACCGGTTAGGAACGATTTGTATTACAAGGCAAGACCCAGGTTAGGTATTGAAAAAACAAAAGCCCTTTCCATTACTGACGAAGTAGGTTTGCATCCTGCACTGACCGGGTTCAAAGAATTATATGATGATGGAAGTTTGGGGATCATGAATGGGGTGGGTTATCCCAATCCTGACCGTTCTCACTTCCGCAGTATGGACATCTGGCACACAGCGAGCCAAAGCAGCGAGTACCTGACAACCGGCTGGGTAGGACGTTATTTAGATGCCCAATGTAATGGTTGTGACAGACCAACACAGGCAATCGAAATTGATGATATTCTCAGCCTCTCCATGAAAGGTGAACATATAAAAGGAATTGCAGTTAAAGATCCGCAACGTTTATATGGAACTGCCAATGAACAATTTTTCCGGGATGTATTGAAAAATCATACCGATGAAGCAGGGGAGCAGCCGGTGGACTATTTATATAAAACAATGGCGGAAACATTGTCAAGTGCAGATTATATTTTCAAGCAAAGCAGGCTTCACCCGACCAGGGCTGAATACCCGAAGACTGACCTGGGCAACAGTATGAAAACAATCGCTTCATTGATCTTCTCAGATATCAATACAAAAGTTTATTATGTGTCGCTGGGAAGTTTTGACACACATATTAACCAGGATGCACAGCAGCAACGTTTATTCACGGAGATGAATGATGCGGTAAAAGCATTTGTAAAAGACCTGAAAGCCAACAACCGTTTTAATGATGTGATGCTCTTTACTTTTTCTGAATTTGGCAGAAGGGTGGAACAGAATGCCAGTGGAGGCACTGATCATGGTACGGCCAACAATATGTTTTTGATCAGCGGCGGGCTGAAACAGAAAGGCCTGATCAATGAATTGCCTGACCTCGGCAACCTGGATGAAGGCGACCTGAAATATAAAGTTGATTTCAAGAACGTTTATGCTACCGTATTAAATAAATGGCTGAATGCGGACGACAAATCAATACTGAACAAACAATACGAGCTCCTGAATTTCATATAACAAAGAGGCCACAAATCAATAAACCCTTTTTGCTTTATTAATAACAGGCAAAACGCTTTGTTGATTTATTGTTTTACCAGTTTTACCGTTTTTAATCTTCCATCCGGCCAGCTTACCACCAGGTTATAAACACCCCCGGCTGATACCCCTAAATTCATGATCAATTGATTCATGCCAGGATGAAGGGTTTCTTTCTGTTGCTTTACCAATGCTCCTTTATTATCATATAAACGAAACCATACTTCTTTGTCAGTTGCGGCGGCGAAAATGGCAACAATCACATCGCTTTGTATAACAGGATTGGGATATACATTGAAAAATTCTTTTTCACTACAACTGTTGCGTAATACCGGCGAAATGGTTTTGCGGCCATCAAGATCAATTTGCACTATCCGGTACAAAGCGGAAACAGTTTGCTGGTCTGTATAGCTGTAATCAACAGGGTTATTACTTTGCCCGGCTGCTGGAAGGGTGGTTAAAGTTGTCCAGTTGTTCCCATTGCTGCTACCCTGTATAATAAAGAATTCTGTATTAAATTCCTGGAGCGTTTTCCAACTGATAACAATCTTGTCATTTACGCATTTTGTGTTGAATGAGCCCCACACCAGCGGCAATGCATTGCCGGGTGAAGAAAGTGTCCATCTCGAGAAATCGGGTATTCCGGTTTTCTCTACATAATTGGCAGATATATCACGGGAGGTAAAACCCTGGCTGCTCCAGTGAATAGCATCCGGGCTCTTCCATATCTGCAGGTTATTTTCGGTAAGTCCGTTTAATTCCGCATCAAAATACCCGAATCGAAGCGTGGCATTCAGGCTTGAATTGTTAGCCGGGACAATATCAAAATACCTGAAAATGGAATTGCCGCCGCCTACGCCATTTGTTTGAGATTGATGCCCCCTCCGTATAAGTGTACTGCCTAAGTTTTGGGAAGAACTGATAATGGCTCCCAGGTTACCCGGATTTTGTGAAACAGGCGCATTTAATGTATTTGTAATTTCCACAAAACCGCCATTTATACTGCTGATGCGGCTTGTTTCTGATTCATTATTCAGTAAAGCATTTGATTGCAGCAGTATATTGTTATTATTTAAATAAATCAAACCCGATGTAAAATTAATGGAGGATCCAATACTGATATTTCTGTTTAAGGAAAGCCTGGCACTCCCTGTTTTGGCAATTTCCAACACATCAAACAAAGGCAGGCTGGCGCCTGATATACTGTTATTCTGGCTACCGGTAAACTTAAAAACCCCTTCCCCGGGAGCCTGAGTGATGGTGCCGTCATTATCCAGGTCCATGTCCTGCAACGTGATCACAACAGCCCCGGTGGTTTTGAGAATTGCACCAGGAGTAATTTTTACAACATTCTGGGCCATCCCTAAAACCGGAAACACGGCGATTAACACGAAAAGAGTCTTTTTCATAAAAAGAATTTGATGCATGAAGTTATTCATGGTTTTGGGACATCATTCCCTTCATTTAGTAAAAGGCATGAACGATTGAGTAAATGGTAATGCTGCCATTGATTAAACAAAGACTTAATGTCCTATTACTTTCAAAAACTCTTCTTTCTTTCTTCTTGCCACATCCACATAATTGCCATTCTGCATTTCAATCTGGCCGCCATCGCCCTTCAGGTAGCGTTTAATATAGTTGAGATTGATAATATGTGAATGATGTGTACGGAAAAAAATATTGGCGGGCAGCAACTCTTCGAAATCTTTAAGCGTTTTACTGGCCGTGAGCTTGGGATGATCTTTGAAATAAATTGTAGTGTAATTGCTGCTGGCCTCAAGATGTATGATATCCCTGATATTAAAAAACAACAAACCATCCAGAGTGGGGATAGCAATTTTACTAAAAATATTTTTACTATCCAGGTTTTGCTCCAGTACTGCCAGTTTTTTTTCAGTAATGACAGGAGACTGGTTATAAATTTTTGAAACAGCGGATTTCAATTCCTCAATGTCAATAGGTTTCAGCAGGTAATCAAAAGCTGCAACTTTAAAGGCTTTTATGGCGTACTGGTCATAGGCCGTAGTAAAGATGAGATGAAATTTTTTTTCAGGCAGCCGGTGCAGCATTTCAAAGCCATCCATCCGCGGCATTTCAATATCAAGAAATACGATATCAGGCTTATTTTTTTCAATAAGCCTGATGCCGTCTTCGCCGTTTTCTGCTTCGCCGGTCAATCGCACCGCTGCACAATAATCCTGCAATTTTTGCCTGAGTGCAATTCGTCCCTTTTGTTCATCATCTATAATAATGGCGGTTAACATTATTGAATTTTTAATAATACTTCCACTTTTGTTCCGGCAGGTTTATCCTTGTCATATAAATCAGTTATTTGCACCGAAGCTTTTTCTTCATTATTAAAAAGTTTCACCCTGGAGTTACTCATACCAATGCCATAGGAAAGTTTTTCATTTTGAGCCGGGTTCCTGAAGGTTGCCCTGCCTACGCCATTGTCTTCAATAATAAACTGGATAAAGCCATTTAGCTTATGAACAGAAACACTTAGTACTCCTTTATTGTCAGGCCTGTATCTTATTCCGTGTAAAATAGCATTCTCTACGAAAGGTTGTATGATCAGCGACGGCACCTTATAATCATCCTGCAATAACGAATCATCGGCCCTTATCTCTGCTGTAAATTTGTTTTCATGACGGAGTTGTTCCAGTTCAATATACAGCTTCAGCGTATCTAAATCTTTTGCAAGCGTAACTGTATTTTGTTTTGAACTATCCAGTATGTTGCGGATGAGCTTGGCAAACTTAGTCAGGTAAACAGTTGCATGGTATTTATCATTGCTCTGTATCAGCGCATCAATGCTGTTGATGCAATTGAAAATAAAATGCGGGTTCATCTGTGCCCGTAATGCCATCATTTCTGTCTCAGCTATCTTTTGTTTCATCTCTGCCTCATGACGGATAGATTTAATTCTTTTTCTAAACAAAAAATAAATAAACGCAGCTGCCAGCATGAGAAGGATCAGCCTGAACCATGTGGTTTCCCAGAATGGAGGTGTAATTATTATTGGAAATGAAGTAATGGCCGGAGTATTTCCTTCATCATCAGTTTTGACACGAAAAGTGTATTCCCCCGGCTCCAGGTTAGTATAATTTGCGAAACGTTTTGAACCGGCATACACCCAATCCTTATCAATTCCTGTCAGTTGGTAATAATACTTTGTTTCCTGCAGGTCTGAATAACTCAGTGCGCCGTATTCGATGGAAAGAAAATTTTTCCTGTGCGGCAACTTTACAGGGTTGCCGGTATACAGAAGGGAGTCAATAAAAATATCTTTATCAAATATTTTAAACCCGGTTATGTCAACATGCGGGTTAGCCGCTTTCTGTTTTTGAAGACTGTCAGGATCGAAACAAATGATCTCTGTTGCTGTATTGGCAAGCCACCTGCCGTCTTTCAGGCAATAAAAGCTGCTTGCTTTAAAAGAAGAGTTGATAACACCGGGATCAATATTATACCGGGTAAATTTTTTACTTCCGGGAACATATTTATATAAGCAATAATCAGTGATAAACCAGAGATTATTTGCTGCATCTTTTTTTACATTATTAATGGTGCCGGAGGGTAATCCATCATCTGAAACGAGATGGAAAAATGTTTTTGTTTTGGTATTTAATAAATTAATACCCCCGTAAAGAGTTCCTATTACCAGGGTACTGTCATCAAAATTATCTATACTCAGGATGGTATTGGCTGAAAGGGAATAAGGATTGTTTTTATCAGCAGTATAATTGGCTGAATAGGTCATCTTTCCCATGTCAAATTGCTTCAGCCCGTTCTCGGTGCCGGCCCAGCAACGCTGTTGATTATCAATAAAGATTTCAAAAACGGGGGCAAACGTTAGTGGAATACCCGGGAGACTATCATTGTAAGAATAGAATTTTTGCTGAAGCTTGTCCCATTTAGCAATCCTGCCATTATGTAGTCCCATCAGGATATTCCCATTCATGTCTTTTGCCATGCAGCGAATCGTAAAATTATTAAGTTCCGGGGGGTGAATGGTACGTATGCTCCCTTTTACGGGGTCATAAATGTGAATATACCCGTGCTGGCAGCCCGCCCATATCGTTCCGTCGTCATTTTGAATAAAACTCCATAATAAATTATATTCTTCCGGACCCGAAGTGAAATGAATATTTTTTTTGAAATGCCATTGATGATCAAACACGGTAATGCCTCCTCCCCAGGTCCCCGTCAGTATATCACCGTTGCGGGTTTCTATACATTGCTGAATCTCATATTCAGGAAGTGACAGGGTATTATTTTCATCATGGCAAATGGACTGAAAGTATTGCCGGTATGGATTAAAGAGGGTGATCCCTTTATCAGTTCCCAGCCAGATATTTTCTTCCTTGTCCTGGAAAATGCAATTAATGCTATAATTATATTGAATGCTGTTTTTGGTCTCTTTTTCTGTGGTGATGGCGGTGAAATTATCTGTTTCATTATTGTACTTCAGTAAGCCGGCATTTTGTGTGCCCAACCACAAGCCATGATGATCATCTTCAAAAAAACAATTCACCACCAGGGTATAACCATTCTGTTTGCTTTTCCCTTTAGTTTGATTGATAACGGATAATGAATAGGTAGTAATTTTTTTTGTGGCGTAATGGTATTGATAGAATTCAGGTCCGCTGGAACTGATCCATATGTTATGCTTACTGTCTGCGAAAACGAAAAATAATTGTTTTTTATCCATTAACTGCAACAGCGGATGATGAAACGGGTTGTAGTTGTGTGAATAGATTCTTTTTGTTTTTTTATCAAACAGTAATAATCCTGTTCCCCATTTTACGAACCAGGCCTCGTCCTTCCCGGGGTCAATAACAAAAGGATAGCTTTTGTTCGGGCTGAGAAAAGAGGCGGTCAAAAAAACGGGTATCGGTTTTTTAGGAGAACTATCATAGGGAAAAACCCCAAAATTCCCGGCAAGCCAGGGGTTGTTAAGAGAATCAATATAGGGCTCGAACCCGAAAAAAGGGTCTTTTACTAATTGTTCCCTGTGGTATAAAGTAAAATTATTTTTTTGGAGATCCAGCATTTCAATATGTTGACTGGTGACCCAGAGCCGGTTATTTTTTTTGTCTGCAAATAATGAATAATCTGATGAATAGGCTGCTCCCCCGGACCTGGTTACATCATAAGGATAGTTTACAAAACGGGAGCCGTCATAACGCTGTAGTCCGTTGCGGGTAAGTATCCATATAAAACCTTTACCATCCTGCACAATGGAGAAAACGAGGTTGTGCAACAAACCATCCGATTGATCCATGTGACGGAAAGCGAACTTATTATCAGGCTGTGCACACAAATCAAGTGGAATAAAAACAGATCGGATAAGCAATATGGCCATTACGGCATAACGCATAGTTTAAAGCTAACAATTTTTTTAAGTCTGCGATGGCTTCTACTTCTTTTCCAGTGCAGCCAGTCTTTTTTCCAGCAAATCAACCTGCTTCTGCAACGTTTCTATAATTGCCTGCTGCTCCTGTACAGCTTTCACCAGTGGCATCACAAAGGAGGCGTAAGAAATACTGTAGTGATCGGTTTCATTGCGGGGTGTATTTACTCCGTCAAAATCATAACCCAGTTCCCTGGCATCCCGTTCCACTTCCTGTGCCACAAAACCTGTAAATCTTTTTTGATACAGGGCGGCATATTCTGCATTTGTTTTTTTGTAACGGGAAGCAACGGAATCGGGCATCAGGTGAGTGATGTGATTTACCAGTTTTTGATTGTCGATCTGGTAAGTAACTGGCCTTAATTTGCTGATGAAGGACAAACCCGGCACATCTTCCTGAATATTTTCTTTAAACCGGCCGTCAGAAATATTACTCCAATTGGCATAGCCACCGATAACTAATATGCCTGGATACGGACCACCGATCATCACTCTATCATCCGAAGTGACTACTGCGTTAGCACCGATTGCTGTTGCATCACCCCAGTAAGAAGCACTTACATTGGCATTAGCACCCAGGGCTGTATTATAATTTCCGTCAATGTTAGTATAGAGCGCCGAAATTCCAATACCTACATTATGATGACCTGTGGTGTTGTAGTAAAGGGACTGATTGCCTAACGTCGAATTAGAATGACCTGAAGTATTGAAGTAAAGAGATTCAAAACCTTCCGCGGAATTTGCATCTCCGGTAGTATTGTTGAAAAGGGCACTATATCCCATCGCAATATTACCAGTTCCTGTGGTATTGAAGGTAAGGGCATCATGGCCCATTGCACAATTATAATATCCTGTGGTATTGGAGTAAAGCGCATAACCCCCCATTGCAGAATTAAAACCTCCCGTGGTATTGGAGTAAAGGCTATTATATCCCATTGAAGCATTGGCAATTCCGGTAGTATTTGAAAAAAGGGCACCATATCCCATTGCAGAATTATAATTTCCTGAGGTATTCCAGTAAAGGGACCGAAAGCCTATTGCAGAATTGGAATATCCTGTAGTATTCGATAAAAGGGTGCCATGACCCATTGCAGTATTATTATACCCGGTGGTATTCGAATAAAGGGCACCATTGCCCATTGCAGAATTTGAATATCCTGTGCTGTTGGAAAAGCCTGCGCTGCTCCCGGTAAAAGTATTAGCAACTCCTCCTCCTCCTGCATTATTCACTCTTCCGGCACTTAGTCCCACAAAACTATTACTGAAGTCATCAGAATGAATCCACATCAGATCAATACCACTGCTGTTGCGGAGTTTGATGAGAGGGTTTGTATTGCTTTGTGTGCTGTTGGCTTCAATGATAAGTTGGGTGGCATCTGCTGCTCCTTTAACATGCAGTTTTGAAGCAGGGATTACAGTTCCAATGCCCACATTTTGTGCAGCCATTATATTACTGATGGCGATAAAGCCTGTGAATAAATGAATTTTTTTCATAATCATTGATTTGGGTAATGAACAGGATTATTTCAGTTTATCTTTAATTTGTTTTATTTCTTTCACCAGCATCTCGATCTTTTTATTTTGATCTTCTATAATTGATTGTTGCTTCCCGGTTTGCATCGGGATTTCGGTCTTTGAAAAAGCAATGCGGACCAGGGATTGCTTTTGCCATCCGGTTGATGAATCAGAAACGTTTCCGGGTTTCTTCAAACAGATTTATTGCACATTAAAACCCCCGTCAAAATAAAATTCCTTGCTGTTTTTTTCGGGGTGATCGTTCATCTCAGAGATCCGGAAATTACCGACTGAAATTAATTTCTGAAGGGAGGTTCCTTTCTGGCTCATGAAATTCAGCGTGAGTGTTAGTGAGCCAAAGTCCCAGTCATCATGCCAATGATTATGCTGAATAAGCTTCAAAGTAAACATTCCCCCGCTTTTGAATGATCCCAGGTTTACGCCGTCAAAATAGGAGTCGCTTTCAACTTTACTGAATTTCGCCAGGTTCTCCTCATAATGATGCTTGATGTTTACGGTGTACGGGTTCCCTTCTTTTTTAAATTCAGAAGAGTTATCATAAAACTGGGCCACCCAGTGGAGGCTATTTGGGTTCCCGTATCCAAGTGTCAGCCAGAATTCCGAATCATTATTCTTGCTGTCGTTCCCGGTTGTAAAGTTTGCCAGCACTGATTGCAGCCCGAACACTTCGTCAGCCGGTGTGCAATTGCGGACGTTGAATTTATCCGTTGCGCTTTCCACGCCAAGGAGATTGCCTTTCATATCAACAAAACTGTATTGAATGGGTTTGGCTGAATTATAATCGCATTTGGAAAAAAACTGGTCCAGTATCGTAAAGAAGTCATCCCGGTTGGCGGCGAAGGAGCCCTGTATATTGGACGGGAACCCGATCAGGTATCCATTGATGGTGATCTTGATCGAATTATTCTTAAACAGGGTTTTAAAATCAAAGCTGGCGCTTCCGAAGCCCGCATTGTAATTGAGGTTTATTCCCCCCATATCGCTTTTGTCATTGATTTCGATATCCATATTGGCCAGCACGCGGGCTCCGTAGGTGACATTTTGTATCATGACAAGCGGGGAATTGGAGGCAGGGACTTCATTCGTAAATACGGGAGATGACATTTCCACATTAATGGTATAAAGGGTTTTGATGGCATCGATAGTGTAGTAAATATGATGAGAACTTTCATCATGGGTAAAATTTGTATTGATCGAAAAACCACCAAAAGCCCCGCCTGCACTGGCCACAAGGTTCAATACATTCTGGTTGTCCACCATCGTTGTGTTGATCTGGTAGTCGGCTCCCGCCTGCCCGGGGGAAAATGACTTTACGATCGAATCCAACCCGGTACGAATGTTCGACAGTCCCGGATCAGACACCGTTGATGTTATTTTGCCCGCATTATACACATCGCAGGATAATTTCAGCGGATTGCGGTTCTTGTTAAATTGCTCATTAAAATTTCCCGAAGAATAATCATCGAAGCTGTAAACCATGCCCGGTACCAGGTACGAAGCCTGCCAGCCGGGGAGCGCATTCATAAAACTGCTGCTGCGTGCATTTACATTAATGGTGCTGTTGACGCAATTCCAGCTGGGATTACTCTTGTCATTTGTCTTATTAGCTTGCTTGGCATCTATCTGTGGTTTTGCATCCCAGCTGCCGATTTCGGAAGTGAGTATAAATTTTGTCAAATGCCCGTCACTGCTTTTCTTGGTGACGGTGTAATTATTCGTGAACGCCGGGGCTACTGTTTCTTGGGTTAGGCCGGGCTGAATGTTATTTCCCTGCATATTACGAAGGTTGCTGACTTGCTGGTTATTGACACGGGAGCTGTTCACCTGCCTGTTATCCGGTGCAGCCTGGTTAATGGTATTGGCCTGGTTGGTCAGACCAATTACGTTGTTTTGTACCGGCATCTCAATACCGTTACCTCCCTCAGGGGGTGATGTATGAGTGGGAAGATTTGCCCGGTACTCCATGAAATTCACATTTTTTCGAACCGGTACATAGAAGTGATTAATGGCCGCAATATTATTATTATTATTAACGACCCCATTATTGTTTTGCTGATTAACGGGTTGCGTCGTATTGTTCCGGTTTTTGAACAACTTAATAATCTGCCCCTGTGAAACAGAACAAGACAACAGGGCTGCGATAAAAGGAAGTATCTTTTTCATAAAGAAAATTTTAAAGGTTTACAATTTTCCGGGTGTAAAGAAATTACATGTAAGGCCTGTTAGGGCGCTAACGCCTCTGTATTACCGCTACCTGTATTTTGTGCCATACACCATGCAGCATGAACAACCAGTATCGATACCAGGGATGTCCGGCGCATAGAATAATTTTTACAAAATTTATTCTATTGCCTTCAATTAGTAAATCATAATTAGCTGTTCACAGGTTTGGGTGAGCCGGAGGAAAGACTCAAATATGACCTTACAGATAAAGTGGATCTTAAAAATGTGTATGCCAGGGTACTGAATAAATGGCCCCATGCAGATAAGGTGGCCATATTGGGAAAGAAATACGATTACCCGGCTTTGTATAAAATATCCGATGACCCGTACCCGGGAACCGGAACAGGTGATGTTCTTTTATGAACATCGCCTGTATTATTTTACTTCTTGCATTAGTTTTCTTACCAATGGCGAAA
Organism: Chitinophagaceae bacterium; assembly: GCA_041486045.1. GTDB lineage: Bacteria > Bacteroidota > Bacteroidia > Chitinophagales > Chitinophagaceae > JJ008. The sequence goes on from JBGPKR010000003.1 coordinate 49,785, forward strand.
TGATTAAGAGTACCACCCCGGCAATCAATGCATAAATAGCTAATTGTTTATAGCCAGAAGTATATAAGAGTAACTTTTCAGTCAACGGTGCATTTTGATCAGGCGATGCCATCCCGGCCCCCAATATCCCGGCCACATATTGTCCATAGGCGCTGGCCAAAAACCACATCCCCATCATCATACCCTGTAAAGGTTTAGGCGAAAGTTTAGTCATGATGGAAAGCCCGATTGGGGATAAGCATAATTCGCCGAATGTGATAACGAGATAGGCAAGCGTAAATACATCTAATGAAGTTATCCCCTGCGCATTTGCAAAGAAAATCGTTGCATAAAAAATATAGAAAGCCAGGCTGAGAAACAGAAATCCCATTCCGAATTTTACAACGGTGTTGGGCTCTTTCTTTCTTTTATTTAACCAGATCCAGATGATGCCGATAATAGGTGCAAAAATGATTACAAAAAGCGAATTGGCTGAATTGTTTACTCCGTTTGGATCGAGCGGAATAAAACCCAGCAGTTTATGATTAAGATTATTGGCTGCAAACAAACTCAGTGAGCCTCCGCTTTGTTCAAAAAAAGCCCAGAATAAAATAGAGAAAATGATAAACACAAGGGCAGCTACCAGTTTTTTTCTTTCTACTGCAGAAAATTTCGTCATCTCATAAAGCAAATAAAGTAAGGCAGCCGGGCCAATGATGTACATAAACCAGTCGGTATATTCGGTTTTGGTAACCATTTTCATAATAACGGGGATAATAAGCAGGGAACCGAGGTAAACCGCATACTCATACCATTTCCTTTTTTTATTATCATTGTTTAACGGTGAAAGCCCGATCGGCCCCATTTTTTTTTGTGTAAAAATGAATGTGAGCAAACTGATGGTCATTACAATGGCTGCTAAACCAAAGGCAAGATTCCAGGAGTAATTCTTGCCAATGGCTATACAGGCATATCCTCCCAGCAAGGCCCCGATATTAATACCTGAATAGAATAATGAAAATCCTGCATCTCTTCTGCCGTCTCCGGTTTTATACAGGCTGCCCACCATAGTGGAAATATTGGGTTTGAAAAAACCGGTACCAATGATATTAAAACTGATACCCAGGAAGAAAAATTCTTTGGGGTCAATGGACAGGATCAGGCTGCCGGTTATCATGAGCAGGCCGCCCCAGAACAATGATTTTCTGAAACCAAGAATTTTATCAGCAAACAATCCGCCAATGAAAGTAAAGGCATATACAAAAGCCTGCGTTGCACCATATTGTAAATTTGCCACATCATCCTTCATCATCAATTGATTCACCATGAAAAATGTCAGCATCCCTCTCATTCCATAAAATGAGAACCGCTCCCACATTTCAGAGAAGAACAGGGACCAGAGTTGTTTTGGATATTTTCCCTGAAAGGATTGTATTTCTTCCAGTGTTGCCTGTTCGTTTGCCATACAAGTATTTTAGATTTGAAAGATATATAAAAAAAGCTGACGGATAATACCGCCAGCTTTTCAGCAATTTTAATAAACTATTTCACTCCTTTTTCCTTCATGACCCGGTTAAGCCATCGCAACAGTAAGAAAAGAGCAATCGCCGGTACTATAACAATAAAAAAATTGGTTAAAAAGAATTTTGATTTATCGGCATATCCTTCCCACATGCCGGATAAGATACCTGAAAGTTTATTACCGATACTAACTGATAAAAACCATCCACCCATCATTAAGGAAGTGAGCCTGGGTGGGCTCAATTTTGAAACCAGCGACAAACCCATCGGGGAAAGGCAAAGTTCACCAATAGTGATCACACCATAACTGGCCAGGAGCCATAAAGCAGAAGCTTTATCAGCAGATGTATTTATTGATTTTACAGCTGCTACCATTACTAACGCCGATAAAGCTGTAATGAAAAGACCGATAGCAATTTTGGACGGCGTGGAAGGTTCTTTTCCCTTTCTTCGCAGGAAGCCAAATATTCCTACAACAATGGGTGTAAGTACAATTACCCAAAATGGATTGATAGATTGAAACAATTCAGTGGATGCCAGTTTCAGGTCTTTCCCGGCAGCGGGTCTTTTTGATCCGGGAAGATTGGTGAAATATTTACGGGATTTGTCCCGGATCGTAATTGTTTTACCCAATTCTTTTGCAGCCACTTTGTTCCCGGCTTTTTCTAAAGAATCCTGTTGAACTTTTAATCCGCCCAGGTAGCTCTTCATCTGTGCATCATCATATGATACAGATTCATGATAGTTAACCGTTTGAGCCAGGCCAACCGTATTAGCCGCTTTAGCTACTGCCGGTGATAATTTCCGGTCTGTATTATTTTCAGCCCAAACAGTGAGCGCATCGCCATTCTGGTGAAAAATGGCCCAGAAAACAACAACACATCCCATAACGGTAAGCAAGGCTGCCAATGGTCTTTTATCCGTTACGCTGGCCCTGTACCATAGTGAGATATAATAAAAAACAACAGGCAAACTGCCAATAAGGAAAGCATCATTGCCATCTGAACCGAAAATATTGCCGGGTATTATCCAGCCTAATATGCCAAATATAAAAACAGGGATAAAGACTGTTGCTAAAACTTTATATAGCGGTAAATCTTCTTTTGTTGTGGGTTTGATAATGTCAACGTCTTTTACATGTTTCATGCCTCTTAAAAACCAAAGCAAGCCGATCAACATACCCACCCCTGCTGCTGCAAATGCATAACCCCACCCGTAATTGATCCGCATATAGGCCGCAACAAAATTGCAGATAAAGGCCCCGACATTGATACCCATATAAAAGATATTGTACCCAGCATCTTTTTTGCTGGCATACTTAGGATTGTTATAAAGATTACCGACAAGCGTAGAAATATTAGGTTTGAAAAAACCATTGCCAACAATGATAAGTAGCAGCGAAACATAAAAAGCTGTTTCACCGTGTATGGCCATACCTAAATAACCGGCAGCCATTAAAATAGCGCCAATGATAATGCTCCGGCGATAGCCTAATATCCGGTCGGCCAGTAAACCCCCAATAAAGGGCGTTAAGTAAACAAGGCCAAGATAGGTACCATAGATATCCGACTTTTTACTGGCGGAGAACCCCATGCCACCATTTTGAGTGCTATCGAACATGTACAGGGAGAAAATACCCAACATCAGGTAATAACCAAACCGTTCCCACATTTCAGTAAAGAATAAAATATAGAGTCCTCTTGGATGTGAGGTGGATTGATTAAGATTTTCCATTGTTCTGCTTTTAGTGGAAGATGAAAATAAATAAAAAAGGTGACTATTCCAGCCACCTTTTTTTGGACAAAGGATGAATAAGGTTAATCAAACCCTGTTTTGTCTTTTACGATTTTATTCAATGATTTTATCCTTGAATAAATAAGGATACCACCAATAAAGGCAGCCACAACAAGGATAAGGAAAAACATTTTCTTATCAGTAAAATCATCCCAGAAACTCGTCATTACTCCCGCTACTTTACCACCGATAGACGTTGACAAGAACCATCCTCCCATCATCAGCGCTGTTAGACGGGGTGGTGCTAATTTAGAAACTAATGATAATCCCATCGGGCTGAGGAATATTTCGCTGACTGTAAATACAAAATAGGTACCCCATAACCATACCTGGGAAGCTTTATTTGTGTAAATGGAAGGCACAGACATAATAGCGAATACCATTACCAAAGCTGATAGACCTGAAATGAATAATGCCATTCCAAACTTGGACATGGTAGTTGGTTCTTTTCCTCTTCGTCGCAGGAAACTGAAGAAAGGAACAAAGAAAAGTGTCAGTAGTACAATAAATAAGGGGTTGATAGATTGAAACAATTCAGTATTCGTCAGTTTTAGATTTTTACCACCCGGCCATTGATCTTTTGGCACATTATTAAAATAGGGGTCAGGTCCCATCACTAATACAGTTTTTGAAGAGGGGTCTACCTTATTTCCTGCAGCGGTTATTCCAAATACCCGTTGGGTTGTATCAGATTTATTGCCCTCCTTTGTTATTGTTACTACACTATCCTTCGCAATGATGGCGCTTGTATCTTTCACATCCACAAAATATTCATTCACTTTATTCACAAGCCGGGGGGTATCATTTACTTCCTGTAGGGGATATATTTTCCCTGTAATTTTTGCCGTTAAAGGCGAGGCAACTCTGTCGGTATGTTTTTCTGCCCATAGGGTAAGTCCCGTTGAATTTTGATTGTAGATCGTCCAGAAAGCAACAGCAATAACAAAAATGAATAACAAGGCACCTATTCCTTTTTTGTCCTGCCCCTTAGCTCTTATCCACAATGAAATGTAAAAAGCAATGATTGGTAAACAGGCAAAAATAAAAGCGTCATTGGCTTTGGTTCCCATAATAGAGGTGCCAAAAACTTTCGTGGGCAAAAACCAACCAATTACTGCTGCTATTATAGCAGGCAGGAATACAGTTGCCAAAATTTTGGAAAGAGACATATCCTCAGCCTGTACCGGTTTTCTTACATCTGCTTCCTTTATTTCCTTATTTTTTAATGCGGTACTGAGGAGAATCAAACCTATAATAAGACCAACGCCTGCTGCTGCAAAGGCGTAGCCCCATCCATATTTATTTCTCAGGTAAGCGGCAACAAAATTGCAAAAAAAGGCGCCAATATTGATGCCCATATAAAAAATATTATAAGCATTATCCTTTAATGGTTTGAGGTCTTCCCGGTTATAAATATTTCCAAGTAAAGTGCTGATATTAGGTTTAAAAAAACCGTTGCCAACTATGATCATGCCAAGCGCCACAAACATGGCCGTATCGCCCGGAATAGATAAACACAGGTAACCGGCCGCCATTAATGAACCACCAATAAAGATGGATTTAATATAGCCCAGGTACCTGTCGGCAATCAAACCGCCGATAAATGGCGTCAGGTAAACAAGGGCAATGAAACTGCCAACTATATCAGCCCCGATCTTTCCGGAAAAGCCTTTCCCACCGGTAGTGGTATCAGTCATGTATAATAATAAAATACCTACCATTAAATAGTAAGCAAAGCGTTCCCACATCTCCGTGAAGAACAATACATATAACGCTTTCGGGTGTTTGCCGGTTTTTGCAGGTTGATTCATAAATTATTTTTAGTTTTTAAATCAGAGTCCTTGTAAATATAGGAAATCCCAATACAGAAATTTAACCATTCAAATATTTTTCGGTTTATCTTTAACGGATACACCCGATATTCGCAAGTCATTAAAATCCAACAACCCAATTAATCATGCGTATCCTTTTATTAGGCTCTGGTGGCAGGGAACATGCCCTTGCCTGGAAACTTTCCCAAAGTCCCCTTTGCGAAAGCCTCTTCATTGCCCCGGGCAATGCAGGCACAGCACAATGTGGTGTCAACCTGAATTTTGGGGTTACCGATTTTGAATCCATTAGAAAAGCCTGCATCGAAAAAAAGATCGATCTCGTTCTTGTCGGGCCGGAAGAACCATTGGTAAAAGGAGTTACCGATTTTCTGATCAGCAGCCCGGCTTTAAAAAATATGGATGTGATCGGCCCGGGAAAACATGCTGCCCAACTGGAAGGCAGTAAAGCTTTCGCCAAAGCATTTATGATGCGGCATCATATTCCCACCGCGGCTTACAAAGAATTCACTTTGGATAATTACCAGGAAGGAGTTCAGTACCTGCAACAACACGAATTGCCAATTGTATTGAAAGCCGATGGCCTCGCTGCAGGTAAAGGCGTGGTGATTTGTGGAAATCACCTGGAAGCTATAGCAGAGTTTGAATTGATGATTCAAAGGGCCAAGTTTGGAGAGGCGGGTAAAAAAGCGGTGGTAGAACAATTTCTCAAGGGGAATGAGATCTCTGTTTTTGTTTTAATGGATGGCAAAAATTATGTGCTGCTGCCGGAAGCAAAAGATTATAAAAAAATAGGAGAGAAAGATACGGGCCCTAATACAGGCGGCATGGGAGCCATAAGCCCGGTACCATTTGCCAGTGAAGCATTGATGAAGAAAATAGAAGAGAAAGTGATCAAACCAACCGTCAAAGGACTTCTTAAAGAAGGGCTTGAATACAGGGGCTTTATTTTTTTCGGGTTAATGATAGTGAATGATGAGCCATATATGATAGAATATAACTGCCGTATGGGCGACCCGGAAACAGAAGTAATGATGCCAAGATTAAAAAATGATTTGGTTGAGTTGCTGACTGTTGCCGCCAGTCAGAACCTTGATACAGTAAAAATTGAAACTGATCCCAGGACAGTTTGTGCAATTGTGGCAGCAAGTGGTGGTTACCCCGGGGAATATAAAAAGGGATATGAAATAACGGGATTAACGGATATTGATCCGGCTGATAGCATTCTGTTTCACATGGGCACTGCAACTGAAAATGGAAAAGTGGTGACCAGCGGTGGCCGGGTTTTTTGCATCGCATCTTACGGGAGATCTGTTTTTGACGCCCTCGAAATATCAAAAGAAGAAATGCAGAAAGTTTCCTTTGCAAAAATGCAGTACCGCAATGATATTGGTTATGAATTCGCGTAACAGCAATTATTGCTAATTTGCAGTTATTCATTTTTTAGTAATCAAGCACAGCGTATGGAAGTACATTATCATGACTATCTGCAATTGGATAAAATCCTGAATGCTCAATTTCCTGAAAGTGATAAGCATCAGTTACCCGCACATGATGAAATGCTTTTCATTGTTATTCACCAGGCGTATGAACTATGGTTCAAACAACTGCATCATGAAGCTGATTCCGTTGTAGCTATAATGGGTAAGCCCACGCTGAATGATAATTCACCCGAATTGCAGACAGTTGTCCATCGCCTGAATCGCAGTGTAACGATCCTCCGGGTACTGGTTCATCAGGTAGACATCATGGAAACGATGACACCGATGGATTTCCTGGATTTCAGGGATATGCTCCGGCCTGCATCGGGTTTTCAAAGCTGGCAATTCAAAGAACTGGAAGCCAAACTGGGATTGAAATTTGATCAGCGCCACGGCAAAGAATATTACACGTCACAATTGAAGAAAGAACATGTTGAGATAATAAAAAAAGCAGAAAGGAATAAATCCTTACTGGAATTATTGAATGGGTGGCTGGAAAGGATGCCTTTTTTAAAAGAAGGAGCGGACATTTTATTCTGGAATAATTACCAGAAAATTTACGGAACCAGCCTGGCCGATGCAGAAAAAAATAATATAGCTGCTTTTGAAGAAATTTTTAGTGATCATTCATCGGCTGCTGATCGTTCATTATCACCTGCAGCCTGCCGTGCCGCATTATTTATCATGTTATACCGGGGTTACCCGTTATTGCAACTGCCTTTTCAGTTACTCAACTGTTTATTGGAAATAGATGAACAATTAAGTTCATGGCGCTACCGGCACATGAATATGGTGCACCGGATGATCGGGACGAGGATCGGCACCGGCGGCAGCAGCGGCAAAGATTACCTGAAAGCCGCAGCCGAGAAGCATTATATTTTTAAAGAAATTGCACAATTGAACAGTTTCCTTATTGAAAGGAGAAAACTTCCGGCACTTTCCGGCGAAATTGAAAGGCAATTAGGTTTTGGATCGGTTTAGAAAAATCTTCCTTCACCGTCAATGGTCCTGTAAGGGGAAGAAAAGAAACGATCCACTACTTTATTAAAATCATCTTTAAAAACCACAGGGGTGCTGTGGCCTGAGCCCGGTAAGATCCATAAATAGGATCGGGGGATATTTTTATAAATCAGCATCGTGTGTTCTTCCTTTATTACATCATGATCGCCGCCAATAACCAGGGTGGGGCATGATATCTTATGCAGATCAGTTAGTGATATGTGCGGCTGCTCCGCCAGAAGCCGGTATAATTTAAGCGCATTTTTTTCGGGGTCAGTTTTTGCCGGCTTGTTTTTTAGTTCAGTAAGTGTTGGCATCACCATGTCCCATATTTGTTGGGGAACGGCTGTTGTATCGGGAACCAGGTTAGCTCCGGTAACTGCCAGTTTTTTTACTTTTTCCGGATGCCGGATAGATAATAATAACCCGTTGATACCTCCGTCACTCCAGCCGATAACATATGCAGAATCTATCTTCATCGCGTCAAGTAATGCTGCATAATCATCGGCCATCATTTCATAAGTAAGGCTGTCGTTTTTGTCAGTTGATTTTCCCTGTGACCGGCTGTCGGCAATAATCACTTTGTACTTTTTACTGAAATAAGGGATCTGGTATACAAAATTATTGATCGAACCGCCATTGCCATGTATGATTAAAAGCGGTTGACCCTTACCATACACTTCAGCATACATCTTAAAACCACGGATGTCATAATATTTTCCAACCAGTTTGTTTTTCCCGTAAGGACTTTTGGGGTCGGCCATTAATTTTTGAAAATCATCGGATATCTTTTTTAAGTCCTGAGTTGATGCACTTGTTAAAATGAAAAGACTAAGTAGTACAGCAATATATTTTTTCATATCCCTGGTTTTTTTGCCAAGATATGAAAAAAGCCGGGAGCCTTGTCTTCAAAACAAGCGCACAAACTAAAAAGGCAAACAATTAAAAGGTATACCGGATACCAAGACCACCCCAACTGCCCACGAAACCACGGGTATCTCCGAATTCAAAAGAAGGCTGCCAGTCCAGCGACAAATTAATAGGAGCGCCATTAAATTTATAATCAAGTCCAAGGACGCCATCAATGCCGGCAAAAGAGCCATTGCCGAATTTTGTATTATAAAAACCGATATGTGCACCCGGACCAATATACCATTTCAATCCGGCTGCTCCTGAAATTTGTCCATGTATTTCATAAAGACCGGTAATCCGGACGCCCTGGTTCCAGAAATAACCGATTAACTCACCGGCATTATTGTCATTGAAAAAATGTTTTAAAGTCAGGCCACCCCCGTCCCACACTTTAACACCTAATGCGGTTGTGTACGATGAATTATCAGAGCCCCGGTTTTGGGCTTGCAAAAATGTAACCGCAAATGATCCTGCTAATGTCAGTACAAAGATCTTTTTCATACAATGACTTTTAATTGAAAAATCAATCGCAAAACATCTGACCATTATTGTGCCAAAGTCAGCGGTGGAGTAAAAAATAAATAAATCAGGCTTGTTTGTCTTTGACTTTCAGCATAAAGTAAATACAAACAATTATTGCAATGAATGCGGTAGTAATAAAAGTGCTGCTGCTGCCGAAATTTACCCATAATGCACCGGCAATAATACTGGCCAGCAAACTGCAGATACTTTCGCAGGAGGTATAAAAGCCAATAGCTGTAGCGGTGTTTTCGTTGTGAGCTAAATTGGTGATCCAAGCCTTGATAACTCCTTCTGTAGCGGCTGCATAGAGGCCATAAATAAAAAAGAGGACAAAAATTGCGGGGATAGATGGAGTAAAAGCAAATCCTCCGTAAACAATGACGAATAGTGTAAAACCAAACAGGATCATTTTTTTAAAACTAAATTTATCAGCCAGAGCGCCTAATGGGTATGATGCGCCGGCATAAATAAGATTGTAAAACACATAGGCTGCGATTGTGATCGTATCGGCATTAAAAGTGGCCCCCAGGATGGTAATTGTGTCATGGCCGATTGTTTGTTTCGTTATCAGTAATAAAAAAATATCCGAGCTGTTAAACAGGGCAAACAATAGTAATCCTGTGGATACTTTTTTGAATCCGGGTGAAGCAATTTTCCAATATTTAAAAAAGGAAAAAAAATTTCCTTTCCCCAATGTTGAAACGGGTTGCTTTTTTTCTTTCAATAAAAAAATAAACAAAATAGAAAGGATACCCGGGATAAAGGCGAGATAAAAAAGTGTTTTGTATTTACCGGGGAAGAAAAGTAAAAATAATAAAGCCAGTATGGGTCCGATGGCTGCACCAACGGTATCCATACCACGATGAAAACCAAACACTCTTGCTTTTGTTTCTTTTGTTGCTTCCTGGGATAATAATGCATCTCTTGCAGCAGTGCGGACGCCTTTTCCTAACCTGTCAACTGTTCGTACAAAGAAAACCCAAAGCGGGTAAACAAATGTTGCGATCAATGGTTTTGAAACAGCGCTTAACAGGTAACCCAGTTTTACAAATGGCAAACGAAGACCCTTTTCATCACTTAATTTTCCAAAGTAACCCTTGCTGATGCCTGCCGTAAAATTTGCCACAGCCTCTAACAAGCCGATCAAAAAAACACTAAACCCGATTTCTTTTAAATAGACAGGGATAACCGGATACAGCATTTCACTGGCAATGTCTGCCAGCAAACTAACTACTGATAAAATCAAAACGGTTCTGGTAATGATCCGCATGGCGTGAAGTTAATTGAAAAATCGGCTAGGGTTTTTACTGAAAAATTCCGGGATGGCAACAGCAAAAATTCTTTTAACCACAATTTGTCAAAATCGGAAATATAAAAAAAGTCCTTGCCCCGCAAGGTTTTGCTTTGATAATTCAAATTATTTACTCCACCTTTGCCTCCAATAAATCCAAGAATAATTAATGGGACTTTTTAACTGGTTTACACAAGAAATAGCCATCGACCTGGGTACGGCCAACACCCTCATCATACATAACGACGAAGTAGTGGTAAATGAACCGAGTATTATAGCCTTAAACCGGAATAACCCGAAAGAAGTGCTGGCTGTCGGGAAAAAGGCACTGATGATGCATGAGAAAACCCATGAAAGCATCCGCACTGTTCGTCCCCTGAAAGATGGTGTGATAGCGGATTTCAACGCTGCCGAGTTGATGATACGGGAGCTTATCAAGCTGGTTTATCCTAAAAAGAAACTTTTTCCTCCCAGTTGGCGGATGATGATTTGCATCCCCTCCTCTATTACGGAAGTGGAAAAAAGAGCTGTTCGTGACAGTGCTGAACAAGCAGGAGCCAAGGAGGTATATTTGATTCATGAACCCATGGCAGCTGCACTGGGTATAGGTATTGATGTGGAAGAGCCGGTAGGCAACATGATCATTGATATTGGAGGAGGCACAACCGGTATTACTGTTATTGCACTGGCAGGCATTGTTTGCGATCAGTCTATCCGCATCGCCGGAGACGAATTTACCGCTGATATTATGGAGGCTCTCCGTCGCTATCATAGTTTACTGATTGGTGAGCGGACAGCCGAGCAGATCAAAATACAGGTGGGAGCCGCCATGAAAGAGATTGAAAACCCCCCGGATGATTTTCCGGTCAATGGACGGGACCTGGTAACCGGTATCCCCAAGCAGATCATGGTGAGCTACCAGGAAATTGCCGAAGCATTGGATAAAAGCATTTTTAAAATTGAAGAAGCTATCCTGAAGGCGCTGGAGCAAACTCCCCCGGAACTGGCTGCCGACATTTACCGCCGTGGCTTATACATCACAGGAGGTGGCGCTTTGTTGAGAGGTTTGGATAAAAGGTTAGGCAATAAAATCAAGCTCCCGGTGCATATTGCCGATGACCCGCTGAAAAGTGTCGTAAGGGGAACCGGCATTGCCTTAAAGAATTATAGCAGGTTTCCTTTTGTGATGAGATAAGGCCTCCCCAAACCCCTCCGAACGCTTACGCCAAAGCTTCAGCGTCGGCGCAAGGAGGGGCTTTAAGAAGACCCTGATAATTTTTTCGAATCTTTTTTAATGTAATTCAATCTTGACAAGAATATTTCTATAATGACTCTTGCTAAGCCTCCCCTTCGGGGAGGTTGGAGGGGCTTTTATGCGTAACATATTTCTCTTCATCCGCCGGTATTTTACCTTTTTCACTTTCCTTGTGCTACAGGTAGTGTCATTGTGGTTTTTGTTTAATTATAACCGGTTTCACAGGGCTAAATTTTTAGGTGTCGCCAATGAAATGACCGGCCGCATCAATTCACAGTATAATAAGGTGGAAGATTTTTTCAACCTGAAAGAAGAAAACCGCAGGGTACACCGGTTTAATGATTCTTTACTGAATTTACTCCCGCGGAACTTCATGCAAAGGGACAGCAGCACTCAATTTGTGAAGGATTCAGTTCCCTATGATACAGCGGGGCATTTCCGTCGTTATTTCCTGAGAACAGCAACAGTGGTTTATAATACAGTGAATGCCCAGAAGAATTATATACAGATAAACAGGGGCGCCAACCAGGGAATAAAAGATAAAATGGCTGTAGTAGGTTCTGACGGCTGCGTAGTTGGGGTGGTAGAAAATGTCAGCCCTAATTTTAGCCAGGTAATGAGTTTGCTGCATGTGCAGAGTACCGTCAGCGTAGCGTTAAAAAAGACAGGTGATTTAGGTACGGTGGAGTGGGATGGCAGAGATCCCCGGTATCTGCTGCTAAAGAGAATTCCCAAAACGGTAGAGCTGGTTCTTGGTGATACCGTATTGACCAGTACAGTTTCTTTCAATTTTCCTCCCGGCTATCTGGTAGGAACTATTGCAGATATAAAGCTGGACAATACATCAGGTATGTATATGTTAAAAGTGAAAACAGCTGCCAATTTTTACAATCTGCAGCAGGTACATGTAATTGAAAATATCGATTATGAAGAGCAGACCAGGTTAAATGCCGAGACTAAAAAGAAAATTGAAGAAGTTAAAAAGAAACCCAGGTGAGTAATTATTTAAAACATTTTTTCCGCTTTGCGATCTTCATTTTGATCCAGGTGTATGTGCTGAACAAAATCCCGCACCTCCACCGGTTTATCACACCTTATCTATATTATCTGCCTTTACTGTGGCTGCCATTTTCTGTTTCAAGGATCTGGGTGCTTATAATAGGTTTTATTACCGGGCTCGTCCTGGACTTTTTTATGATGACCCCGGGGCTCCATGCAGCGGCCTGCGTTCTGGTAGCTTATGCCAGGCCTTTTGTCATCAGCGTTCTTACACCAAAAGACAGTTCTGAATTCAACTACAGGGAGCCATCGCCAAAAGCCATACAATGGACACCCTATGCTATCTATGTCTTTGTTCTTACCCTCCTGCATCATGGTTATATGGTGTTCCTGGAGTGGCTGGATTTTGGCAGTTTCCTGGATTTCATAATTAAAGTAATTGCCACCACCGGCATCAGCTTGTTACTCATTTTTACAGTGGAATTATTATTCCCGAGGAGTTTAAAATTCCGTACAAATACTCCGTAAGAAATTCATGAGAAAGAATCTGGTGACTGAAATTATTCTTAAACCAAATTTTATGATCAAATAGATTTGGAATCCCTCTTTTGTAATTCGTATTTTGCATAACATAGTTAATCTTTCATCTTCTTACTTCATACTTCTGACCTTGTACTTCTGAATATGCCTGTGTTTAACCAATCAAGAAGCCGTATCATCCGCCTCATTTTCCTGGCTGCCTTTATTGTTATCGTCGCCCAGTTATTTTATTTACAGGTTATTTCAGGCAAATACCGGCGGATGGCCGATGAAAATGCCATTCTCCGTAAGACAATTTATCCCCCGAGGGGCCTTCTTTTCGACAGGAAGAAAAAAATTGTTCTTAATAATACTGTTACGTATGACCTGATGGTGACCCCGGCGCTTGCAAAGGGGATCGATACAGCTTTTTTCTGCCGGTTGATGGAAATAGATACCGCTGAATTCAGAAAGAGGATAATTAATGCAATTGTAAAAAACAGCTCTCAAAAACCATCTGTATTTGAAGCTTCGCTGGTTCCCCAAAAGTATGCCCGTATCCAGGAGAATCTGTGGAGGTTTCAAAATGGGTTTTACATACAGGACAGGCCGATCCGGTCTTATCCATTTAATGCAGGGGCAAATATTTTAGGATATCTTGGAGAAGTTGATACCAATTACCTGAAGAAACATGCGGAAGATGGATATGTAAGCGGTGACTATGCAGGAATGACAGGAATAGAAGCCAGTTATGAAAAAGTTTTGATGGGAGAAAGGGGCGTACAGGTATTGATAAAAGATAATTTCAGCCGTATCCAGGGGTCGTATGAAAATGGTGCAATGGACAAAGAAGCGGTGGCCGGCAATAACCTTTATACCAGCCTTGATATTGAGCTGCAGCAATTGGGGGAAAAGCTGATGAATAACAAAGTGGGTTCCATCGTTGCCATTGATCCTAAATCCGGTAGCATAATAGCCATGATTAGCAGCCCGACTTATAACCCGGGCCTGTTGACCGGTGCAGAGAGAAGAAAAAATTTCTCTGAATTATATACCGACCCCCGGCTTCCCTTACTGAACAGGGCGGTGAACGCCAATTATTCCCCCGGCTCCACATTCAAAACATTGCAGGCATTGGTTGGCCTGCATGAAGGAGTGATTACTACAAACACTACGTTTAGCTGCTCAGGAGCTTTTTATGGTTGTGGTAGCGCCAAGCCAATGAAATGCCTTGACCCCGGAACTTTTTTCTTACGAACAGCCATCACCCATTCCTGTAACACTTATTTTGCCAATGTGATGCAGCGTATAATTAATAACCCAAAATTTCCAAGCCAGGACAGCAGCCTGAGAAGCTGGGATAATTATATGTATGCATTCGGATTGGGTAGACGACTTGGTGTAGATGTGCCAACGGAACAAAAAGGAAATATTCCCACACCTGCAGATTTTAATAAACTTTATGGAGAAGGGCATTGGAACTACTGCACCTATCGTTCAGTGAGCATCGGACAGGGCGAAGTAAATGCCACGCCGCTGCAGGTAGCCAATGAAATGGCTTATATAGCAAACAAAGGTTGGTTTATTATCCCCCACATTGTAGATTCTATTGAAGGGGGTGATGAGTTCGGGTTGCTTGAAAAGTATAAAAAGAAAAATGTACCTATTCCGATCCCCGACAGCATTTTTGAAGCCGTGCATGATGGTATGGAAGGCGTAATAGAGACGGGTACTGGTCGTGGAGCTAAAGTGCCCGGGATTATTATGTGCGGAAAAACAGGAACAGTTGAAAATTATTACCGGGGTGTCAAGCAACCCAACCACTCTTTTTTCTGTGCTTTTGCGCCAAGGGAGAATCCAAAAATTGCCATTATGTGTGTGGTTGAAAATAGTGGACGCTTCGGGGGCACTTATGCAGCGCCAATTGTAAGCCTGATGATAGAAAAATACCTGAATGATACGATTGCCGAAAACAGGAAGGCTTTGGAAGAAAGAATGGCTGGCATCAATCTTATTCCTCCATTGATGATGCAGAAGATGAGATCAAGAGATTCTTTGCAAAGGGCAAAAGAAGAAAAACAACTCAGGGATGATTTGAAAAATATTAAAGACACCCTGCAATCAGATGAAAATTTAACTGATGCTGAAATAGGGTCCGGGAAAACAAAAAACAATTTGCCATCGAATGACAGCCAAGATAAAAAAGAGATAAAAAATGAGATGCTGGCGCCCGACAGGCCGCGACAACCAATACCCAATACAAAAGACTCTGTCAAAAAATAAACAGCAAACAAACTTGTGAACCAACGGAACCCCGCGATATCAAAAGGAATAGACTGGAGCCTGGTTGGCATTTACCTGCTGTTGGTGTCCATTGGCCTGACGGCTATTTTCGCAGCTACCTATAAGGAAGGGGATTCAGTAATTCAGAGTTTTTTAAAATTCAAAACAGATTACAGCAAACAGTTTTATTTTTTTGTGATCGGGTCCTTGCTGGCTTTTTTTATTTTATTGACGGATAGCAAATTTTTTGCTGCAACGGCCAACCTGGGCTACCTGTTTGGGATATTCCTTTTGTTATTGGTTTTCCCTTTCCACTCCCGGATCAAAGGCACGGAATCAATTATCAAACTGGGGGCTTTTAATTTTCAACCAGCGGAATTTTGCAAAATTTTTGTAGCGTTAGCGCTGGCTAAATACCTCTCGCGGCCTGAAACGGATTTTTCCAAAACCCGTTCGCAATTAATTGCTGCAGCTATTGCCTTTTTCCCTGCCGCTTTAACATTGCTTCAAAATGAAACAGGGCTGGCGTTGGTATATTTTTCCTTTTCAATTGTGATGTACCGGGAAGGGCTTCCCTCTGTAATTCTGCTGGTTGGCTTTGCCATTGCTGCATTAATAGTTGCCACGATTGTAATAGACCCAAACATATTAGCCCTCACTCTCACCATTATTGCCTCCATTGTCATTTATATATTCCGGCGGCAAATAAAACGACAGAAAGGTATCCTGGTAACTGTAATTTTTCTTTGGGCGCTTTGTGTAGGGATTCAGCGGTTTGCTGTTCCGTATATTTTTAAGAATGTATTACAAAAACACCAGGTAGAACGTATCTATGATCTATTTGGTAAAGACAACCCCTACCTTAAAAAAGGAGAAAAAGAAACTGTTGAAGAAACCAAAAAGAAAAAAGAGAGTGGGAGCAGTTATAATGTCAGGCAATCAAAAATAGCTATTGGCAGCGGAAGAATTTGGGGAAAAGGCTTATTGAAAGCAACCCAGACCCGGTATGATTTTGTACCCGAACAGCGAACTGATTTTATTTTTTGTACCGTGGGAGAAGGATTTGGCTTTTTGGGAACAATAGTTTTATTGGGTTTGTATCTTATCCTTCTTTTTCGCATTGTCACCATCGCTGAACGACAGCGAAGCACTTTTAGCCGCTGCTATGCTTATGGAGTAGCTTCCGTGTTTTTCTTTCATATCGCCATCAATGTTGCTATGACGATTGGTCTGGCACCGGTAATTGGTATTCCGCTTCCCTTTGTCAGTTATGGAGGAACATCTTTGCTGACTTTCACTATAATGCTGTTTATTTTAATTCGCCTGGATGCTGACCGGCAGATGGTTGTCAGGTAAGGCCCACCTAAATCCTTCCTAGGGGAGGACTTTAAACTTCTAAATTTGAGAGCTCAATCATTTGTTCAGTATTTTCAAACTAAATTTCCCCTTTAAGGGACAGGGGCATGAAGATCATTCCGCTTTCCGAAGGCACATTTACCATTGATAAAACCAAACTCTTTGTCCCTTTTGATAATCAGAGCCATGATTTACAGAAAAGAACGATTGGAAGTTTACTGGTGGAAGTGCAGCCATTTGTTGTCATTACCTCAAAGGACATCCTTTTGCTGGATACCGGGCTTGGTTTTGAAAAGAATGGAGCTTTACAATTGCATCGGAACCTGATGGATGCCGGAATTAATCCCTCCGAAGTAACTAAAGTGCTCGTTAGCCATTTGCATAAGGACCATGCAGGTGCAATATGTATTGAACGGGAGGGATCGGGGGTAAGACTTTCTTTCCCCAATGCCCGGTATTATATACAGCGGAAGGAATTAGCTTTTGCATTTGAAAAAGGGTTTCCGTCTTTTATCACGGAAGAGTTGGTCTGTCTTCAAAATGCAGCGCAGGTGGTATTGCTGGAAGACAATGGTGTTATTGATGAGTATATCCATTATGAAGTTACAGGTGCACATTCGCCGTATCACCAGGTATTTTGGATAAAAGAAGATGGTGAAACGATTTTTTTTGGCGGGGATGATGCGCCGCAATTGCAACAGATGAAACACAGGTTTGTGGCTAAATATGATTTTGACGGGAAAAAGAGTATGGAACTTAAGAGAAAGTGGTGGGAGAGAGGAAGAAAAGAAAAATGGACTTTTCTGTTTTATCATGACGTGAAAAATCCTGTTTGGAGATTCCAATGAAACAGCCGGCTGTTTCACATATAAAAAAATATCAGGTTTAAGTCTTTAAAGGGTTTAATTGACCATAAGCCTGGTACGGCGGATAGGTCTTCGGTTTATTTGTTCCTGTCGCAGCGTTCGCAATTCTCTGATGAATATCTCCTGGTGTTCATAAATCTGGTTACACCTTTTTTCTCCAACAATATCTTTGAATTCATTTCTGTAACGTATTCGCAATTCAGCAATTCTAAGTTGCAACAGGGGCTTATCATTTCTGTTTGTTTGAAGCGTCATCTTCCATTCCCTGAAATAGCGGAAAAAAACAGGGTTAAATCTTTCTGCTTCTGCTCTTGAAAGACCCATTCTTCTTTGAATGAACTCACTCATCTTTTCACGGATCTTGTCATTATTGTTATTTTCATCCTCCTGTGCAAAACAAGAGAAAGATGTATAAAGAGTTAAACCTAATATGATAAAAATTTTTTTCATCTTTAACCAATTAATTCATCACGCTGTTATCGTTGGTTTCAGGATCAGGAGCCGCATCGAGAAAATCCTGAATTTCTTTATCTGAAACATCTTTCATCAATTCTTTGATCTCTTCGGGCCTGACGGGACTGGTAGCTACCGCAGCCTGGTTAGTAAGTTCTTCATCCGCTAGTTTTACAAAAGCATCAATATCTGCTTTGTCAATCTCCTTGATGCTTTTCTTGACCCATGCATAAGGTTGTTCCACGGGGTCAACATTATTCCGGGAAATAAAATAAATAAATCCTGCTAACACTATCACGCCGGTTACAACAGCCGCCGCTGCATAACGGAACCATTTACGGCTTGTGATTGAAATAATTCTGGCTGCTGGTTTATTTCTTTTTTCGCCAAGGCTTTCAAAATATCCCTGCGGAACAGAATAAGGCATTGTTCTTTTCAATCCACCCAGCAACGGTGAAAGTATTTCCAGTTCTTCTTTTGATGTTTGATAATCGTTGCTTTCACGAACCAATTGCATCACCTTTTCTGCAAGACCTTCAAAATAACCGGCAGGAACAGCATAAGGCAGTTGCTTTGAAATATTACTCAACGATGGAGATAAATAACCCAACTCTTCAACTGCATTTTTTGCTTCCAAAGCTTTAATGCGGTTCAGAACCTGTGCTGCTAATCCATCAAAATATCCAACAGGAATTGTATAGACATTCTGCTGATTAACAGTTGCCAGTGTGCTCTTCAGTTCATTCAACTCTTGCAATATGTTCTCTTTCTGTGTCATTTCTGTTTATCCCGCAAGGCAGGACGTTTAATAAGATGGTTTTCAGGCATCAAAGTTTAATGATTCAGCATATAATCCTCAATTTTTTTGACTGCATGGTGATAACTGGCTTTCAGGGCCCCTTCACTGGTTTCCAGCACCCGGCTCATTTCCTCGTAGGGCATCTCGTCATAATACCTCAATCCAAACACAATACGCTGTTTTTCAGGCAATTGCTGGATGGCTAATTGCAATTTCCATTCAATTTTGTTGGCGTCAAAGTGTTTGTCAGCCTTAATTTTATTACTCAGGCCGGTTTCCACATCGCTTAGGCTTACAGAAGCCCTTTTTTTCTGCTGTTCCAGGTAAGTAAGGCATTCATTGGTGGCAATCCGGTAAAGCCAGGTATAAAGTTGGCTGTCTTCCCGGAAATTTTCCAGGCCATTCCACACCCGGATCAGTACGTTTTGAAGCACATCGTTGGCATCTTCATGTTCCACCACCATTCGGCGGATATGCCAGTAAAGCTTTTCCTGGTATTTTTTGATGATGCTTGTATAGGCTTTTTCTTTCGTAACCGGGTTACGGAATAATACCAGCAATTCGCTATCGCTTGTTGTTGTCAGGGACATTGATGTCGGGCTTTGGTTCGGTTAGAATATTGGATAATCAATTTGTTTAAAATGCCTTCGGTCATAAAAATAGAAAAGCAGGTTCAATTATAAAAGAACCTGCCCGATTACTTTGAAACAATCTTTTAACTGTTTCTTTTGCGATTCATCACTTTTTCTGCCGCTGTCACAATATCCGCCACATCCAGGCCATATTTTTTCAGTAAATCAGTTGGCTTACCGCTTTCCCCGAATGTGTCTTTTGTCCCGACATATTCAACCGGTACAGGAAAATTCCTGGATGCGCATTGTGCAATAGCATCACCCAGTCCGCCTATGATATTATGCTCTTCGGCAGTCACAGCACATTTTGTTTTATGGATAGATTTAATGACCGCTTCTTCATCCAGTGGTTTGATAGTGTGAATGTTTATTACTTCAACACTGATCCCTTTTTCCTGCAGGATAGCTCCGGCCTGGATGGCATTCCAGACCAAATGACCGCAGGCGAAAATGGAAACGTCAGTTCCTTCGGAAAAAAATTGTGCCTTGCCGATTTTAAAATCATTTTCTTTGCTGAATATCGGCCATGAGGGACGACCAAAGCGTAAGTAAACCGGTCCTTCATAATCTGCAATCGCAATAGTAGCTGCTTTTGTCTGGACATAATCACAGGGAACAATCACCGTCATACCCGGCAGCATTTTCATTAAACCAATATCTTCCAATATCTGGTGTGTAGCACCGTCTTCTCCCAATGTTAAGCCTGCATGCGAAGCACAGATTTTTACATTTTTGCCGCTGTATGCGATGGATTGACGAATTTGGTCATACACACGGCCGGTTGAAAAATTCGCAAAGGTTGTAGTGTAAGGAATTTTACCCCCGATGGTTAAGCCGGCCGCAATTCCCATCATGTTCGCTTCTGCAATACCACATTGAAAGAAACGATCAGGAAATTCTTTCATGAACTGGTTCAGTTTTAATGAACCGGCCAGGTCAGCCGTCAGGGCCACAATATTTGAGTTTTTTCTGGCTGCTTCCACGATACCATCACCGAATCCGCTACGGGTATCTTTATTTCCTGATGATTGAATTTCCTTCAGCATAATAGATTTTTAGATGCCGCAAATGTAATGGATAGGTGTGAATGCTGAGTAGTGAATACTGAATGGGGAAAAATCAATTCAGTTCACCTGGCTGGCTTGTAAAAACAGTTTCATCTGCTTTCAGCCGCAGTTCCCATTTCCAGGCGGTAGCCATAATGTCATCTAAAGAAAATTCCGGATCCCAACCCAACAGTTTTTTGGCCAGGTCGTTATTGGCATACACCGCAATGACATCTCCCGGGCGCCGGGGGCCAATTTCATAATTGAGCTTAATGCCGCTCACTTTTTCAAAAGCATGAATAGCTTCTAAAACCGTAATGCCAGTGCCACTACCCAGGTTAAATATTTCGCAAACCCCGGCATTTTTTCTTTTTTCAAGATATTTTAATGACAAAGTATGCGCACGGGCAAGGTCACAGACATGAATATAATCCCGGATGCAGGAACCATCCCTGGTGGGATAATCATTACCATACACAGACATTTTTGTAATCCGGCCGATAGCTGTTTGGGTAATGGCGGGAATAAGATTAGAGGGTGTGCCGATCGGCATTTCACCGATATGTATACTTGGATGTGCCCCGGCAGGATTAAAATAGCGCAATAAAATACATTGTGTGCCGGAGCTTTTTGCAAATTCATTGACGATCTGCTCACCCATCTGCTTGCTGTATCCGTATGGGGATTCAGCTGGTTTGAGAATGGTTTTTTCAGTTACCGGAATCTCATCCGGGTTGCCATAGACCGAACAGGACGATGAGAAAACAAAATGGGGTGTTTGAAACTCCTGCACACATTTCAGCAGGTTAATTAAGGAAGTGAGATTATTTTCAAAATACAACAGAGGATTTTCAACCGATTCTCCAACCGATTTATAAGCAGCAAAATGAATGATACCCGTGATATCCTCGTTTTCCTGGAAGATGGCATGGGTGTCGTCAAAATTGCAAAGATCAACTTTGTAGTTCTTTATTTTTTTCCCGGTAATCAGCTCAATACCCAGGAGAACATTCGGGTTTGATCTTGAATTATTGTCAACCGAAATAACATCATAGCCATTTTCAACAAGATCAACGATAGAGTGGGACCCAATGTAGCCGCAGCCGCCTGTTACTAATATTTTAGCCATAGAAAATAATTCCCGGCAAAAGTCAGGTTTTTTTTCAATAGAATAACACGAACATTATCTGAACAGATGAACGATATAATAAACGCCCGCTGCCAGCAATCCGCTAACCGGGATGGTTAATATCCATGCCCATATAAGATTAAAGGTAACACCCCAACGAACAGCAGATAATCGTTTGGTGGCGCCTACTCCCATAATGGCGCCGGTAATCGTATGTGTTGTACTGACAGGGACTTTCAAAGCTTCCGTTACAAACAAAGTAATGGCTCCGGCAGTCTCAGCTGCCACACCTTCAAAGGGAGTTACTTTAGTGATTTTCGTTCCCATTGTTTTTATGATCTTCCATCCCCCACTCATGGTTCCTAATGCAATAGAGGTGTAACAAGCCAGGGGTACCCAGCTTGGCATGTGATTAAAATCCGGAATAACTTTCTGGGCTATCAATGCTGCAGTAATGATCCCCATTACTTTTTGAGCATCATTACCGCCATGGCCAATGCTGAATATAGCCGATGAAACCAATTGTAATTTTTTAAACCATTTATGCGACCTGACAGAATTCAGACCACTGAGGTATAATGTAAAAACAGCCATGATTATAATAATCAATCCAAGCAACAACCAGGTGAGGTTCTTACTGTGAAAAATAACTTTCAATGTGTAAGAGCTGAAGTGAGTGGTTAATTTCTCCGGTCTGAATTCAAGAGTGTTATATAAAAATAACAGCACTCCGGCAATGACAAGAAGAGAGAATATCTTAGGCCCCCATCCCTTCCGGAATGAACTGATGAACCAGAGAGAAATGATGAAAGCCATGATCATCCCGATCAAAGGGGCAAGAACAATAAAGCCGATCGTTTTAACAACAATAGGCGAATTGATCACATTGAAACTTCCTGCATGAGCAATAGCCGCACCGGCAAAACCACCCATCAATGTATGTGAGGACGAAGAAGGAATGCCAGACCACCAGGTGAGCAAGTTCCAGATGATAGCGGCGATCAGTCCCGAAAAAATCACTTCCAGTGTAATAAAGTCCGGTTTGACAGTTTTAGATACAGCTCCGGCTATATTATGTTCTGTAAAAATAAAGTAGGCGACAAAGTTGAACAGGGCAGCCCATAATACAGCCTGGAATGGAGTAAGCACTTTGGTAGAAACAACAGTGGCAATTGAATTGGCAGCATCGTGAAAGCCATTAATATAATCAAACATCAGGGCCAGGACGATAATAGCAATAAGAAAACTGGTCATAAGGAGTTGGTTGTTGGATCAATTAAGCATACTTGATGATGATAGATTCTATCACATTGCTGGCATCCTCACATTTATCTGTAACGATCTCCATCACCTGGTATATTTCTCTTTTCTTGATCACTTCTTTGGCATCGTCTTCGGTGGCAAACAGTTTTTCAATACTGAAGTCAAATATATCGTCTGCCTGGTTTTCGATACTGTTGATCTTTACCAATGCCTCTGTGATCTTGCGCATATTTTTCATGTCACGGAGTTCAGTTACGGCAATTTTAACCTGCTGGGCGGCTTGCTCAATCAACTCAGCAAATTTCTGCATGCCCGTATCATTGGGATTGACCCTGTAGAAATTAATTTTTTTGGCAGCGGCATAGATATAATCAGCGATGTCATCCAGCGAAGTGGCGAGGTAGTGAATATCTTCACGGTCAAAGGGTGTGATGAAATTGCGCCCCAATTCCGTGAATATATTATGTGTAAGCTCATCATTGGCATGTTCCAGGTCTTCTACCTGGAGGATAAGGGCAGCCCGTTTATCAAAATCAGGTTCTGCAATAATATCTCTCAGCTGGGAGCCCATTTTGGCAGCATTATCAGCTACCTTCTCAAATAACTCATAGAATATTTTGTTCTTCGGCATGAAGATCTTCAGGAACGAGTTGAGTGCCATAGTTTTTATTTTAATCCCGTCCGATAATTATTGGGACGGGTGGTTGCGAAATTACGGGTTGATCAAATGAGCTTTCCGGGGGCGGGAGAATTAATAATTAATTAATACAGAGATAAAATTAGGGTAACGATTCAATAACAAAGACTTTATATTGCAGCAATTTTAAGCAGTAATCATGATTTCAGCAAAATCTACCCGGCTTAAGAAGCTTTTTACGATTTTTTTCTTCCTTTTTCTTTCTCTTGCAGGTTATTGCCAGCGGTACCTGGCCGATCTGGATTCTTCATTTTTTATTAAAGACACTGTCCGGCCTTTTTTAAAGCGGTTCGATAATATCCGGATAACAGGATACATGCAGCCACAGTTCCAGGTAGCCCAGGAAGACGGAACCCAGTCTTTTGAAGGAGGAAATTTTGCCCAATTTTCCCGCAGCCGGTTTATGCTTCGCCGGGCAAGGATTAAAATAGATTATTTACTTACCTCAAAAGAAAAATTCCCTAAGGCTCTTTTCACTTTTCAGATTGATGCGACAGAGCGAGGTGTGATCGTAAGAGATATGTTTATCAGGTTGTATGAAACAAAAAAGAACAACCTGTCCATGACGGCTGGTTTTTTTGCCCGCCCATTTGGATTTGAAGTAAACCTTGGCTCCTCTTACCGTGAATCACCCGAACGGGGAAGAATGTCGCAGATATTAATGCCGGGCGAAAGAGACCTTGGAGTTATGTTCGCCTTTGAACCACAGAATAAACAACATAAGCTCTATCATTTAAAATGGGATGCCGGTTTCTTTAATGGGCAGGGCGCTTCAGGTACTACAGATTTTGACAGTCATAAAGATTTTATCAGTCGGTTTACCCTGAAGCCCTATGCAATAAATAAGATGGAGATCGGGGCCGGCCTTTCTTTATTGCTGGGTGGCTGGAAGAATGGAACAAAATATGTTTATACAAGCAACAGTGCAAACAATGGAGATAAAATTTTTACTGTAGATTCATCCGCATCCAATTTGGGTAAATCGTCACCGCGGCATTATTATGGAGCCGATGTACAGTTAAAACTGCATCATAATTGGGGCGAAACAGAATGGCGGGCCGAATACTGGTTTGGCACACAGCCCGGGACAGCTACTTCAACAGCCAATCCCGGCACATTGCCCAACTCGAATGGTACACCATTACCTACTTATGTAAGACATTATGACGGCGCCTTCTTTTATTTTCTTCAAAACATTATCAATACAAAACATCAGTTGATTCTTAAGTATGACTGGTACGATCCGAATATTAAAGTAAAAAAGCTGGAAATTGGTAAAGCCGGTACCAATCTTTCTGCTGCAGATATTAAGTATTCAACCCTGGGATTTGGTTATGTATATCATTTTAATCCCCAAACCAAGATCATTTTCTATTATGATATTGTTACTAATGAACTTACAAACCTCACTGGCGCTACTGTTGATCAAAAAGATGATGTCTTCACCTGCCGGCTCCAGTTTCGCTTCTGAAGTGACTTAACATTCCGGTAATATTCAGGTCACAATTGCTTAACATGACCGTAACATGCCCGTAACCTCCAGGCTACATCTTTGCCCGAAATTACTCTTATGCATTTCAGGCTGCGATTGATTCTTTCGGTGCTATGTTTAGGTCTTTTATCTTTTTCACAAGCCCAATCCATAAAGCTTACCGGGAAGGTATTGAATGAAAAAAATGAACCGCTGGCCGGGGTGTCTGTTAAAATCATTGGCGACGGCGGAACATCCACAGATATTGAAGGGCGGTTTTCGCTGAACCTTACGCCCGGAAAAAAATATGAACTGGAGTTCTCTGCTATAGGCTATGAAACAAAAAACATTACTGAAACAGAAGTTTCAGCGGGCCAGGTGAATGAACTGAATATAACCTTACAGGTAAAAGCAAAAACGGGCGAAAATGTAGTGGTAACTACTAAAACATCCAGCGCCAGGAAAGAAACAGTAAATTCAGTTATTGCATTCCAAAAAAACACCAATACAGTTGCTTCTGTTATATCTGCTGAAAGTATCCGCCGTTCTCCCGATAAAAATACAGGTGAGGTATTGAAACGTACACCCGGCGCCAGTATCCAGGAAGGCAGGTTTATAATAGTAAGGGGCCTGGCTGACCGCTATAACCAGGCCATGCTGAATGGTATTCTGTTAACCAGCACGGAGCCCGACAGGAAGACCTTCTCCTTCGATTTGATCCCGGCTAATATGATTGATAATATTATTATCAATAAAGCATTTGTACCTGAGTATCCGGGTGAGTGGGCTGGTGGATTGATACAGGTTAATACAAAGGATATACCATCAAAAAATTTTTTTACGGTACAGGTTGGTTCAGGGTTTAATTCTCAAACGGTTGGTAAGAAATTTTTTAAAGATCAAAGTGGAAAAAATGACTGGTTGGGTTTTGATAACGGTACAAGATCATTGCCATCCGGTTATACAAGAAAGGCAGAGTTTGATATTTTATCTCCTGCCGAAAAAACAGTCATTGGCAAACAAATGCGGAATGCATGGAACCCGGCTGAGACTTCAGTTCCTGTTAATGTTTCCTTCCAGGCAAACGGAGGTTTTACCACAAAAGTTTTTGGAAAAAATCTTGGAGGCATATTTGGGATAACCTATAGCAAAAGCGGCAAGTACCTGAAACTACTGAACAGGTCAAACGTGATCGATATTAATACCAATGTGGTAAGCGTAGTTTTTGATTATAATGATGATAAATACATTCAGGAAGTTTCGGTTGGCGCCCTCGGCAGTCTCAGCCTGCAGATCGATCCCCGTAACAAAGTATCTGTAAAAGCTATTGTTAATGTAAATTCTCCAAACTCAGTTACGAAACGTGATGGAACTGATTTCTCCAGGACCGAACAACTCAGGGGCTCTGAATTCACCTTTAAGGAAAACACTTTTTTTACTGTGCAGGTAACCGGTGAACACAATGTTGTTAAACCCCTTAAGCTGAAATGGTATGGCGCTTTCAATATACTGGATGGATATATTCCTGATCAACGTCGTATTTTATATTCTAAAACAGCAAACACCCAGAACCCCTATACACTGCTTATTTCAAATTCACTTTCACAACAAAGTGGTAGCCGTATTTATCAAAGCCTGAGCGATTATATTTATACAGCAGGCGGTGATCTTACTTATAATTTCAACTGGCTGAATCAGAAGCAGACGATCAAAGGGGGCTACATGCTGCAGATAAAAGATCGCCTCTATGATGCACAACTTTTTGCAAACTATCTGCCGCTTGATAATCCAACACTCAGGTTATTAACTGCTGACAAAGTATTTGCTCCTGAAAATTTCGGGGACGGCACAGGTAATAAATTTGCTTTTGATGCAATAAAGGGAAATTCATTCCGCTATCTCGCTAATACAATTCTCAATGCAGGATTTTTGCAACTCGATAACCAGTTTACTGATAAACTGCGGGTAGTATGGGGTCTGAGATTTGAAAACTACGACCAGCTTGTAGGTAGTGTAAAAAAATGGGATCCCCGTCATTCCTATTCCAAAATAACTGATTACCTGCCGGGATTAAATGCCACTTATAAGATCAATCAAAAAACTAATTTGCGTTTATCAGGTTCCCAAACAGTAATTCGTCCTGAACTCCGGGAACTATCATCTCTCAACCTTTATGATTTTGAGCTGAATGCATCTGTACAGGGGAACCCCCTTTTGAAAAGAACGAAAGTCACAAATGCCGACCTTCGGTATGAGATATATCCAAGAGCAGGTGAAGTTTTTACTGCAGGAGTGTTTTATAAAAATTTTGAAAATGCAATTGAACAATATTTCAATGGTTTGGGTGGAGGCGCCAGCACGGTAAATTATTTAAATGCCAAAAAGGCAACATCATATGGAGTTGAAGTTGAAGTTCGTAAAAAACTTGATTTTGCCAACGGGCTAAAAAATTTCACTTTCCAGGCCAATGTTGCCTATATAAAAAGTCGTGTAAAGGATGCAACCTTAAAGTTGGACAGGCCTTTACAGGGTCAGTCTCCTTATATCCTGAATGTTGGTTTGCTCTATGACCTGGAAAAGTATGGATTGAATGCGACACTGCTTTTCAACCAGATCGGGGAAAGGATCTACTTCGTGAGGGATGCTGTAAATTCTGATCCCGATATATATGAAGCCCCCAGGCCTGTACTGGATTTTCAGTTGGCCAAAAAACTGCTTAAAAACAA
>JBGPKR010000004.1:0-61784 GCA_041486045.1 Chitinophagaceae bacterium
AGGTTAATTCACCGGTCGCCTTTTTTTCGGCCGTTGAATCTTTTATTATCCTGATTTTAACGCTTTTCTTTTTTTTCAAACGAGGTGTAGGAAAATTTTTCAGGCTTGCTTTTGCAGATCCAAGGCTTCTTATGTGTTTTGTGTTCTCTATGATTTTTGCTGTTGCTGTCGGTGCATCCACCAGCAATTTTGGCGCTTTGTCAAGGTATAAAATACCCGCTATGCCATTTTATTTTATTATGCTCTTGTTGCTTTACAAAAAAGCTTTTTTGGCTTATCCCAGGTGGTTCAACAAAATATTAAACTGGTTTAAGTAATTATTTATGTGTGGCATTGCCGGATCCATTCATTTTCCCCTTAATATCTCCCAGCTTACCCGTGACCTTTGGCACCGCGGGCCGGATGAGCAAAAAACCTTTGAAACGGGGGCTTTGCAGTTGCATCATCACCGGCTGGCTATTCTTGATATTGCGGGGGGCCAGCAACCTATGGAATACGGGCCCTTCACTATTATTTTCAACGGGGAGATATACAACCATCACGCCGTAAGAAAAAAATATAATTTCAATTGTAAAACCAACTCCGATACTGAAACTATCCTGCATGCCTATGCAAAACTTGGCGCAGAATGCCTGCATGATTTTGATGGCATGTTTGCACTGGTTATTTATGATAATAATAAACAGGAATTATTTTTAGCGAGGGACCGGGCAGGTAAAAAACCTTTGTATTATTTTACAGACGGGAAGAAATTTTTATTTGCCAGCGAACTAAATGCATTGCACCGGCAATTACCACTGGAGATTGATGAGGATCATATCAGGCAATACATCCGGATGGGTTATTTCTACAAATCATCCACCCCGTATAAAAATGTTTTTGAATTGCCCGCAGGGAGTCATGCATATGTTTCGCTGCATAAACCGGATGTACATGTTTCAAAATGGTGGGATATTCACCGGTTTTATAAACAACAGACTAAAGACGATTTTCAGACCGCTTCGGGGAAAATTGATAACATATTACACGAGGCCATTAAAAACAGGGTTGAGTCATCTGACCTGGAGGTCGGATCTTTTTTAAGCGGTGGCATTGATAGCGGTTTGGTAACGGCCATCGCAAAACAATATAACTCATCATTAAAAACTTTCACGGTTTCATTTGATGGTGAATATGACGAAGCGCCGCTGGCTAAATTGGTGGCTGACCGGTACAAAACTGATCACCATGAAATAAAAATCTCATTTGGCAACCTCGTAAATGATATAGAAAAGATCCTGTCAAATTATGGCGAACCTTTTTTTGACAGCTCCGCTATCCCAAGTTATTATGTGAGCCAGGCAGCCAAAAAACATCTTACTGTTATTTTAAACGGGGATGGTGGCGATGAAATTTTTGCAGGTTATCGCCGGTATGTACCTTTTGCAAAATATGATTTTTTTAAAGCCGGGAGTTTTACCAGGGGCATGGCCTCTTTTTTACATGCTGTAATGCCCCCGTCCAATAATAAAAAAAGCAAATACAATTATTTTTACCGCCTTGCAGACCTTGCCCGGAAAAATAATCTTGGTATTTATCTTTCTTCGACTATTGACAGTTTTGAGGGGTTTGAAAAATTCATCAAAGGAGACGATTCATATCTTGACCAGGTTAAAAATGATTTTTGGAAAATGAATTTGTCGGGTCTTTCAGGTCTGCAAAAAATAA
The DNA here is from genome assembly GCA_041486045.1 of Chitinophagaceae bacterium. Taxonomy (GTDB): domain Bacteria; phylum Bacteroidota; class Bacteroidia; order Chitinophagales; family Chitinophagaceae; genus JJ008. The sequence continues at coordinate 1,708 of JBGPKR010000004.1, forward strand.
TGAACCTTGATTTTGATAATATACTGGCCGGCAACCTGCTGGTAAAGATGGATATTGCTACGATGGCGCATTCACTGGAAGGGAGAAGTCCCCTGCTCTGCAAAGGAATATTGGAATATGTGCCTTCCATCCATGATTCATTTAAAATAAAAGGAACGCAAACGAAATACATCCTGCGCAAACTGGCAGAAAAATATTTACCAGCAGAGTTGATTAACCAACCCAAACGGGGTTTTGAAATTCCACTTAAGAAATGGATTGATGGGGAATTAAAAGACCTGGTTTCATCTTATATTCTTTCACCGGGTGCTTACAGTAATAACTTTGTTGCCCCGGGTTTTATTAAAGATCTATGGAACAAAAAAGTGAGGACCGGGGATGAGAAAAGGGCCAAAATGATCTGGACATTGTTTGCACTGGAAGTTTGGTATAAAAAAGTTTATGCTGCGAAGCTGTAATTATGAAAACGGATAAGAAGAGGATAGCTATCATAGAAAACCATGAACTGGGGATCTATTCCATCCGTCATGACCTGGTGAAAGCTATTGCTGAAAAATATGAAACAATCGTACTTACTGAGGTAGATGATTCTTTTAAAAATGGCGATCTGGAAACAATGGTTCATTTTGTAGACGTCGGGAAAAGTGTATTAAACCCCATTACAGCTGTAAAATATAATTCATGTTTGCGCAAAGCGCTGAAAGAAGCCAAACCGGATGTTTGCCTTACGTTTACAATACGTCCGGCCATTTACGGTAATATGGTTACCCGGAAACTAAAGATCCCTACTATTTCCACCATTACAGGAACCGGCCCTTTGTTTGAAAGTAAAAGTTTATCCTATACGATAGCAAGACAACTTTATAAAAGGGTATTGAAGAAAACTAAATTTGTTTTTTTCCCTAATTATGATGACCTGAATGCTTTTGTAGAGCGGGGATATATAAAAAAAGAACAGGCAAGACGGGTTCCGGGATCGGGGATCAATTACGAACAATTCGCCCCGCAGCCATCATCAAGAAGCAATGATGGTAAATTTATTTTTTTATACGTAAGCCGGCTGATAAAGGATAAAGGAATAATGGAATTTGTGAAAGCGGCTTCTATACTAAAGGATCAGTTTCCTGCTGCTGAATTTCATATTGTTGGCCCTCTGTGGACCGGGAATAAAAAATCCTTAACGGTAACAGAAAAAGAGTTGAATGGGTGGATCGAAAGGAAATGGATAGTTTACCATAATAAGCAAAAAGACATAAGGCCATTTATCGCTGATGCAGATTGTGTCGTAATGCCCTCTTACCGTGAAGGTATGAGTAACGTATTGCTTGAAGCGGCCAGCATGGCCAGGCCATTGATCGCAACGGATGTTACCGGTTGCCGGGATATTGTGGAGGATGGAATAAATGGATTTCTTTGCAAAGTTAAAAGCGGGATTGACCTCGCAGAAAAGATGAAACAAATGATGAGCTTGTCATCTGAACAACGAAATGAAATGGGAAGAAGAGGAAGAGAAAAAATGATAAAGGAATTTGATAAAAAAATTGTAATTCAGAAATACATGGAAGCGATAGAAGAGGTTTTATATGGAAAATAATCAGCAACATGCATTTACCCTGTCCATTGATTGGGAAGATTTCGGGCAGCTTTTGGGGAGGGACCGTACGGGCATATTAACGCCGCCGCTTCCTGTCACCATTGACAGGCAAACAGATATCATGCTCAGTTTATTAAATGAAACAGGAACTAAAGCAACTTTTTTCATACTTGGCATGCTGGCCCAACACCGGCCCGGACTTGTCAGGAAGATCGCTGCAGAAGGTCATGAGATCGGCTTACACGGTCAGTATCATATTAACATGCGGAAACTTACCAGGGAACAGGCATATAACGATATTAATGATTCAAAGAAATTGGTAACTGATATTATTGGCGCCCCTGTGTTTGGATACAGGGCCCCCTATTTTTCAATAGATGAAACTAACCTGTATGTGCTGGAGATTTTAACTGAACTGGGATTGCTATATGACAGCAGCATATTCCCGATCAAATTAAAAAGATACGGAATTGCAAACTTTAATAAGGAAGATACGTTATACATCCTGCCGAACGGGAAAGAAATTGTGGAGTTGCCCCTGACAGTAGCGCCCTTTAACGGGAAAGATATTCCTGTTGCAGGAGGAGGTTATATGAGGGTTTTCCCGAAATTCTTTTTGAACAGGATGTTCAGGAAATTGAACAACAACCATCAGAATGTGATGCTGTATATGCATCCTTATGAATTTGACAGCAAACGAATTGATTGCTCAACGAATTACCCCGATAAAAAAAGTTACTCAGGAGCAAAAACCTTTTTAATTAATTTGCGCTGGAATTTATTCAGAAACAGCATCAGCAATAAATTAAAGTCAATTTTAAAACAATACAAGTTTATTACTTGTTTAAAAAAAGCGGAATATGTCAAAAGCAACTCACACGGCACAGCAATACTGGGACGTTCGCAGTGACCTGTTTGCCAATTATTACAAAAAGCCTTCTTTGTTCGATAAATTATTACGAAAAGCAGTTTACACAAGAACTGCTGTAGCGTTGAAAGTTATTAAAGAGTGCGGTAAATGTACCGTACTGGATATTGGTTCCGGGCCGGGTGTAAATAGCGTAACATGGCTGAAAAATTCTGAGGCTACCCAACTCCTGGGTATAGACTTTGCAGAAAACATGAATGAATATGCAAGGAAAAATGCGGAGAACGAAGGGGTAGGCGCCCGTTGTAAATTCGTTGAAGGTGATTTCCTGACTTATAACTTCAATGATAAATATGATGTATCTGCTGCAATGGGTGTATCAGATTATGTGAAAGAAATGGATGTGTTTCTGAAAAAAATGGATGCCGTATCGAATAAAGCATTTGTAGTGTCCTGGCCGCTCAATGGATTAAGAATGGCTTTACGCCGGTACCGTTATACCTGCCCGGTCTATCATTATAATGAAGCGGATGTTCGTCGCCTGCACGAAGGTCTCAATATTAAAAGCCTTGAAATAATTCCGATGCAGGGGGGGATGATGAGTGTGGCGAGGAAATAACGTTGTTGTAATGTTATTTGAATATATTTCCCGATTGCCTGCTTTACAGCAGGCTTTTTTATTTTATGAATCCATCACCCGTTTACCTTATGGAGGTCTGACCATCAAATACTTACAAAAGATTTACTATCAGGTTCTAACCCCAGCGGGTTTTCCCCAACCCCCCTATCGGAAATTTACTTTTTGGCAACAGGTACTATCACTCATTTCTTCTTTTCTTTTATTTGATTTCTTGCAGCCCGGTTAAAGGACTTCTATTTTTAAGCCAGAAATCCAATAAATCCAAACAGATGAAAACCACATTAAAAAAACCAGTGGCTATTGTCGGCTATTCAGGCCACGCTTATGTCATTATTGACATTCTCTTAAGCGCCGGGCGGCTGGTAACTGCTTACTGCGACAATGAAGAAAAAGAATTTAATCCTTATCATCTTACTTATCTCGGAAAAGAATCTGACGTCATTAACCGGCTGAAGAAGTTTGATTATTTTGCCTGTGTGGCACACAATGGGATAAGGGAAAAGATCCACAACAATCTCAGCCAGTTGCTTGGTAATCCTATCAATGCTATACATCCAAGCGCTGTTATTTCTTCCTCAGTAAAAATGGGCGATGGAATAATGATTGCAGCCAATGCCACACTAAACCCGCTGGTACAATTGGGCCGTGGGGTGATCTGCAATACTTCTACCAGCATCGATCATGAATGTATTATTGGAGATTTCTCTCATATAGCGCCGGGAGCAGTATTATGCGGAAGCGTTATAATCGGAAAGGGAACATTCATTGGAGCTAATTCAGTGATCCGCCAGGGGATTAAAATTGGAAATAATGTTATTATCGGCGCCGGCACCGTGGTGGTTAAAGATGTGCCTGATAATGCAACAGTGATCGGTAACCCGGCCCGTTCATTGGTGAAGAAGCCTGCCCGTAAACTGGTAGCTGCGTAAAAAAGTATTTTATTGCTAAACTCCTATTATAAAACCTGCAGATAATTTTCCGCAGGTTTTTTCTTTGACATTCTTTAAGATATTTCAAAAACCTCCAGGGGTTGATAAAAAGATTTTAATTAAAGAGGAAAGATTTAAATAACCCTTGAAGGTTTAGTAATCAGTAAATCTTAATACCTTCGCAACCATTGATTAGCAGTATAACTAACCCGTTGTGAAACCAAAAGACCCGAAGGATCTCCGGATTTTATTTTTAAGAAAAAAGGATAATCAATATGCCCAGCGGGCTGAAGATTTTATCCGCAAACATTTTCAACAACCTTTGATATTTGCCGGGGGCAGAAAAGATAAACTTCCTGAGGAGTTGCTGAACTGGAAAGGTGATTTGATGATTTCATTTATTTCTTCCTGGATATATCCCGGGAATTTGTTATCAAATGCTGCGGTTGCGGCTATAAATTTTCACCCCGGCAGCCCGGAATACCCGGGAACGGGTTGCACCAATTTTGCCATTTATAATGGAGCAAAAGAATATGGCGTCACCTGTCATCATATGAATGCAGGGGTGGATTCGGGAAAGATCATTGTAGTTAAAAGATTTCCTGTACAGGAAGCTGATACGGTTTACAGCCTTACCCAGCATTGCTATAAATTGATCGAAGAAACCTTTTATGACATAATGAACCGCATTTTACAGGGGCAACCGCTTCCGGTAACTGACGAACAGTGGAAAAGAAAACCTTATACAAGAAAACAATTAGATGAGCTTTGTACCATTACTCCTGGTATGACAGAAGAAGAGATCAGGAAGAGAATAAAAGCAACAACGTACAAAACACCCTGGGCCTTTACTAAAATAGGCGACCATATTTTTAAACTACAAGCGGAAAATAAGTGATGACCACTGATACAATTAATAATATTTCTAAAAGCCCTGTTACAGGGAAAGAATATGAAATTCCGGCCCTGCTTGATGATAAGGCCGGTATTGATGCTTTTATTGCATTACACCCGGGGAGAAAAGTGGTAGTGGTTCAGGGGCTTGGTTTTGTTGGCTCAGTTATGGGCCTCGTCGTGGCTAATGCATTGACGGAAGAATATGCGGTGATCGGGATTGATTTACCAACTGTATCTTCTTACTGGAAGATCCGTTCTATCAATGAAGGAGTGTTTCCTGTAATTGCCAGCGACCCTAAGATTGACCAGTATTACCAGCATGCGCTGAAGAAAAAAAATTACTATGCCACTTATGATGCTTATGCTTACAGTAAAGCTGATGTGGTGATAGTAGATATTAACCTGGATGTAAAAAAACAATCTTCAGCAAATAATGATCCCGGGGATTACAGTGTTGACCTGGGGCCTTTCAAAAAAGCTATTGAAGCGATCGGCAATAATTGCAAAGAAGATGTATTGGTGCTGGTAGAAACAACAGTTCCACCCGGGACATCTCAAAAAATAGTCAGACCGGTCCTGGAAGAATGTTTGACAAAAAGGGGTCTATCACCTGATAAAATAAAAGTTGGCCATTCGTATGAAAGAGTGATGCCCGGTCCGAAGTATATTGATTCCATACAAAATTTTTACAGGGTATTTGCCGGGACGGATGATAAAAGCACGGAAGCAGTAGAAAAATTTTTAAGAACTGTTATCAGGACTGACGAATATCCATTGACCAGGTTGGGAAATACCAACGCTACTGAAATGGCCAAAGTGCTGGAGAATTCTTTCCGGGCCATGAATATTGCCTTTATGGTGGAATGGAGCCGGTTTGCAGAAGAAGCAGGTGTGGATATTTATGAAGTAGTGAATGCCATACGAATGAGACCGACGCATAAAAACATTATGCTGCCCGGGTTGGGGGTTGGTGGATATTGTTTAACCAAGGACCCATTGCTCGCGAGCTGGGCAAGGATGAATTTATTTGGCAGTGAAGAACGACTGCTGCAAAGCGAAAAGGGAGTTCATATCAATGATAAAATGCCCTTATATGCTTTTGAATACCTGAAGTCTCAATACAATGGGTCAATGGAAGGGAAAAAAATTTTGCTGCTGGGGGTAAGCTATCTGAATGATGTTGGAGATACCCGCTACACACCGGTTGAAGGGTTCTATTATCAATTGGAAATGGAAGGCTGCGAAATTATACTGCATGACCCCCATGTAAAATACTGGGAAGAAAAAGATGTATGGGTAAATCAGGACCTGGATGAATTACTGAAAGATACTTATGATTTCATCGTGATCACGACAGGTCATAAAGATTACCGGGATAATGAATCGCTGATCAATAAATTATTGGATCAATCGGCTTCATTTATATACGACACTATCGGCGTGTTGACCAATGAGGAAATAAAAAAATTATCTGAGAAGCATATTGTAAAAGTGATAGGCAGGGGTGATCTGTAGGAATGAGGAATAAGAAATAAGGAATGAGAAAGTGAGAGAATGTGGAAATGTGAAAATGAAAGCCCCCGTTGGGGCTAAATGTTGGTAGCCCCGGGTTTTAACCCGGGGAATGAAAATAAATCAGGATTCAGGGCCCCGGAGGGGCGATATATTTTGCTGAATAGAATTACAGAACGATGAAGAGTCCCGACGTTAAATGTCGGAATGCTGACCGAAGCGTCAGCACGCGACGCAACGAAGATGCTCAGAGAGCTGAAGTTGGGTAACAAAAATTTATTTGAACAAAGATTATGAGTAAAAATGTATTGTTATTAGGCGGCGCCGGGTTTATTGGCTTTAATATCGCAAAATACCTGGCGGAGAACCGGGACTACAAACTGACCATTGCCGACAACTTTGCCCGGGGCAAACAGGATAGTTACTTTACAGAACTGGTCAATACACATAATATTAAAGTGGTCGCCGGTGACTTCACCGATCCTGAAACATTTAATCAATTAGAATCTTCCTACGACCAGCTGTATATGCTGGCATCGGTTGTGGGGGTGGATAATGCGAATTCTATCCCGCATGAAATTATCCGCATCAACACGGCCTTAATTTATAATACGCTGGAATGGATACGACGTTCAAAGATCGGCAAAGCATTATTCACATCTACCAGCGAATGTTATGCAGGTACGATTGAAGCATTTGGATATATTACACCTACACCAGAAGAAGTGCCGTTGTGTATACAGGATATCGGTCATCCAAGGTTTACGTATGCAGTTACAAAAATGCTTGGGGAGTCTGGCTTCCTGAATTATTCCAGGATACTGGGATTTGAAACAACTATTGTCCGGTATCATAATGTATATGGGCCCAGGATGGGTTTCAAACATGTTATTCCTCACCTGGTTGTCCGGTACAGGAAAGGGGAAGATCCATTTAAAGTATATGGCCATGATCAGACAAGGGCTTTCTGTTTTATTACAGATGCTGTTGCCGGAACGGTGCTGGCAATGGAACAACCGGGTACCAACGGCGAAATTTATCATATCGGCACACAGGATGAGATAAGCATTGGGGAGTTGATACATTATGCAGGAGAACTGATGGACTTTAAAGGAGCTTTTGAAAATGCACCTACTTATCCCGGCTCGGTTAGTCGTCGTTGCCCTGATATTACAAAAGCAAGGACGCAGTTAGGCTTTGAACCAAAAGTAGGCTGGAGGCAGGGCTTGAAAGAAACAATAGAATGGTATAACCAATATCTTGAATCCGGAAAATTAGTTTATGAGTAATGAAAAATTGATTCCGTTAAGCGTTCCCAATATTGCCGGCAATGAATGGAAGTATGTGAAAGATTGCCTGGATACCGGCTGGATCTCTTCAGTAGGTTCTTACGTTACACAGTTTGAACAAATGGTAGCAGCATTTGCAGGAGCAAAATATGGTGTGGCAGCCGTGAATGGAACAGCGGCCCTGCATATTGCTTTGTTATTAAGCGGTGTAAAACAAAATGATTATGTCATTCTTCCCAATCTCACATTTGTTGCATCTGCCAATTCAATAAAATACCTGGGAGCTGATCCCTTACTGATCGATGCCGATCCGGATTTATGGCAAATGGACCTTGATCTACTGGAGAAATTCCTGGAGGAAGAGACTGATGAAAAGAATGGGGAATTGATTTATATCCAGGATGGACGCCGCATCGGTGCCATCATGCCGGTGCATATATTGGGGAATATGTGTGATATGGATCGCTTTCTTTCTATTGTAAAAAAATATCCATTGCCGGTTGTGGAAGATGCCACGGAAGCATTGGGCACCAAATACAAAGGAAAAAGTGCAGGCACATTCAGCCCGTTGGCCTGTTTTAGTTTTAACGGCAATAAAATTATTTCTACCGGTGGCGGTGGTGTGATTGTAACGGATGATGAACAATTAGCCAAACATGCAAAGCATTTAACTACCACCGCCAAAGCAAGGATCGATGAATATTATCATGATGAGGTTGGCTATAACTATCGCCTGGTAAATGTGCTGGCGGCAATCGGTGTGGGACAAATGGAGTTGTTGCCTTCTTTCATCAAAAGAAAAAAAGAATGTGTGGCTTTTTATAAAAAAGAACTGACCGGTGTAGCTGATATTCGTTTTCAGCAGGAACTGCCTGATGTGGAAACCAATGGCTGGTTGTTTACCATACAAACTGACAAACAACAGCAACTGCTTGACCATATGAATACCAATAAAATTCTCAGCCGCCGTTTCTGGATGCCTATGAATAAATTGCCGATGTATAAAGATTCTGTGTACATTCAGAAAAAAGACAACGCCAATTATATCTACAATACTTGTCTCAGCATACCCTGTTCAACAAATATTACGGATGAAGAGCTGGCAATTGTTGTAAAAGAGATCAAAGCTGCAATAGGTTAAGCATAAAATGAATTTGCAATCATTTTCAGAAACTTCAAATAAATCAGGGCTGTGCCCTGATGGCCTCCCCCTTCGGGGGAGGTCGGGAGGAGGCTATGTATAAGTCCATCAAACGTTTTTTCGATATCCTTTTCTCGTTAGTTGCAATAATTATATTGCTCCCCGTATTTATCCCCATTATTATTTTATTACTGCTTACCGGTGAGCATGAGGTATTTTTCCGGCAGGAAAGGGTGGGCTATAAGAATAAGATCTTTCGCATCTGGAAATTTGCCACCATGCTGAAAAACAGTCCTAATATGGGTCATGGTGATGTGACGATGAGAAAAGACCCTCGCATCACCCCGGTTGGCAGGTTTTTACGGCAAAGCAAATTCAATGAACTGCCACAGGTTCTTAATATATTAACCGGCGATATGTCTTTTGTAGGCCCGCGGCCACTGATGAAAGTCGGCTTTGACCGTTATTCAGATGAAATGAAAACTAAAGTGTATAACACCCGGCCCGGGCTGACGGGCATTGGTTCCATCGTATTCAGAGATGAAGAGTTGATATTAACCCACAGCAATTTACCACCGCATGAATGTTACCGCACGATCATTTTACCATACAAGGGCGCTTTGGAAGTCTGGTACCAGGACCACCAGGGTTTTTATACCGATTTTATGATCCTGTTTCTTACGGCCTGGCATGTTGTTTTTCCCAACAGCAAATTGGTTTATAAAATTTTTCCATCGCTGCCAAAAAGAAACATTTAACCTCCTATTCACCGGCCCGTTATAATAAGTAATTTTGCTTTTTAACAGAAAACATTGAAACTATTTTCCCGATCGAAACCTGCAACTCCCAACGCTGATTTTAGCCTGCTAAAGGCAGATATGCATTCTCATTTGATCCCGGGCATAGATGATGGCTCGCCGGATATGCAAACCTCGCTGCAGTTGATCCGGGGTATGACAGAATTGGGTTTTACCAAACTGATTACCACCCCGCATATCATGTGGGATATGTATAAGAATACCCGGGAAGTTATTCTTGATAAACTTGAACAGTTGCGGTCGGCCGTAAAAACGGAAGGATTGGCTGTTGAGATTGATGCTGCTGCCGAATATTTTTTGGATGATTACGTTGCCGGGTTGTTGAAAAAGAATACACCCCTTCTTACTATCAGCGGCAAGATGGTACTTGTAGAATTTTCATTAGCTAATCCTTCTATGAGCCTGAAAGATATTTTATTTGAAATGCAGATGCAGGGATACCAGCCGGTGATCGCACATCCTGAACGCTATATGTACCTGGAGCGAAATAAAGAGTTCTATGAAGACCTGAAAGACATCGGCTGTCTCTTTCAGCTAAACCTTCTTTCTTTGGTCAATTATTACGGTAAGTCTGTGCAGGAACTGGCTCAATACCTGGTCAAAAAGGAATACTATGAGCTGGTCGGTACTGACCTGCATCACTATCGTCATATTGAGGCTTTGAACAATTTCCCGGTTTCTCCTTTACTGCAAAAACTGCTTGAATCGGGAAAAATTCTGAACCCTGAATTATAAAAATATTTCTGCTGCGACTCACTGCAATAAGGAGACGCATTCATTTTGCACGTAAATTGCTGAAAAGAATTCAGAGAAACTAAACACATTCATCATTGAGTAAAAGAGTTATTGTGATCGGAAGCGGTTTCGCTGGTTTATCTGCCGCATCATTTATGGCAAAAGCCGGGTGGGATGTTACAGTTATTGAAAAAAATGAAAGGGCAGGTGGCAGGGCCAGGCAATTAAAAGAGAACGGATTTACGTTTGACATGGGCCCCAGCTTTTATTGGATGCCTGATGTTTTTGAACGATACTTTGCACAGTTCGGGAAAAAAGTTTCTGATTATTATACATTGGAACGTCTCGATCCTTCTTACCGAATTTTCTGGAATGAGGGAATGACCGACATTCCTGCTGATTTTAACGAACTGAAAAAAATATTCGAGGCATTCGAAACAGGAAGCGCCGCAAGACTCGAACAATATTTGAAAGGGGCTGCTTATAAATACGAACTGGGGATGAATAAATTAGTTTTCAAACCCGGTCGTTCAGTTACAGAGTTTTTGGATTGGCCAACTATCAGCGGAGTTTTCAGGCTGCAGGTTTTTTCTTCCATCAAAAAACATATAGCTCGATACTTCAGGCATCCGAAACTGCGCCAGATGATGGAGTTCCCGGTTTTATTTCTTGGTGCTTTACCCGAAAACACACCGGCTTTATACAGCCTGATGAATTATGCTGATATGATCGGGGGCACCTGGTATCCGCAGGGCGGCATGTATGCAGTGGTGGAAGGAATGTATAAACTGGCCACGCAACTGGGAGTAAAATTCCATTTTGATGAAGAGGTAAATGGGATCCATATCAGAGGCAATAAAGCAGTAACAATCGCAACCACTAAAAATATTTACAGAACTGATGTTATTATCAGCGGGGCCGATTATCATTTTACAGAAACACGGTTACTACCTGAAGAATTGCAGAGCTATTCTGTTGCATATTGGAAAAAAAGAGTGATGGCGCCTTCCTGTTTAATGTATTATGTTGGGTTGAATAAAAAACTTAAACAACCGGTACATCATTCATTATTTTTTGATGTTCCCTTTGATGCGCATGGGAAAGAAATTTATAAAAAACCTCAATGGCCCGCTGAACCTTTGTTCTATGTAAGCGTTACTTCTGTTACCGATGATTCAGTCGCTCCGCCCGGTCATGAGAATATTGTTTTCCTGGTGCCGGTAGCTTCCGGGTTGGAAGGAGACACAAAAGAGCTGCGGGAAAAATATTTTCAGATCATTGTGAGCCGTATGGAAAAGCATATTGGCGAATCAATTCTTGATTCGGTGGTCTATAAGAAAACTTATTCGGTGAGTGATTTCGCACATGATTATAATTCGTTCAGGGGGAATGCATATGGTTTGGCAAATACACTCCGGCAAACAGCCATATTCAGGCCTGCCTGCCGGAGTAAAAAGGTAAAAAACCTGTTTTACACAGGCCAGCTTACCGTTCCGGGGCCCGGCGTGCCGCCCTGCCTGGTAAGTGGTGAAGTAGTGGCAAAAGAGGTGTTAAAAGAATTCAATTGATAGTTGTAAATTCATTTCATGATTGCTTTGTTTAACAGGGTAAGTGAAGATTGCAGCCGCATCACAACAGAGCGGTACAGCACATCCTTTTCGTCAGCTATCCGTTTATTGCATAAGGATCTCCGGACACCGATCCATAATATTTATGGGTTTGTCCGTTTTGCAGATGAGATCGTTGATACTTTTCATGAATACGATAAAGCTTTTTTGCTGCAACAATTCAGGGAAGCAACATATGATGCGCTTCACAGGGGCATCAGCCTTAACCCGATACTGAACAGCTTTCAGCGAACAGTGAACGGGTTTGTTATTGACCGGAAAATGGTGGATGCTTTTTTTCAGAGCATGGAGCTTGATATATCTAAAAAAATATACACGCAAAAGGAATATGCAGCATATGTTTATGGCTCCGCTGAAACAGTTGGGTTGATGTGTTTACAGGTTTTTTGTGAAGGCAACAGGGATTTATATGACCAGCTGGCCCCGGCAGCAAGAGCATTGGGCGCTGCATTTCAGAAAGTCAATTTTTTAAGGGACATAAAAGCAGATTATAACGGTTTGTCAAGGATCTATTTCCCGGGCTGTGATTTCAGTAATTTCACTGAAAGGCAGAAAAAAGAGATCGAAGAAGATATTCATAATGATTTCCGTACAGCTTACCGGGGAATTTTAAAATTGCCGGCCAAAGCAAGGTTTGGGGTCTATGTAGCTTACAAGTATTATTTTTCTTTATTCAAAAAGATAAAGAAAATGAAACCAGCCAAAGTGCTGGAGGAAAGAATACGCATCCCTAATTACCGCAAGCTGCTTATTATCTTCAGGGCTGGTGTAAAAAACCAACTCCGCTTAATTTAGTATGCGTGCAGAACAAGTGATATTGGTTGATGAAAAAGATGAACCTGTCGGGGTGGCAGAAAAACTGGATGCGCATCAGCGAGGGCTGCTGCACCGGGCTTTCAGTATTTTTATTTTTAATTCAAAAGGCGAAATGCTGCTGCAGCAGAGAGCTTTACATAAATATCACAGCGGCGGGTTGTGGACAAATGCCTGTTGCGGTCATCCCAATCCCGGCGAAAAAACATTGGCCGCTGCGCAAAGAAGGCTAAATGATGAAATGGGATTTGAAGTCCCTGTTGAAAAAATATTTGATTTCATGTACAGATCAGAATTTGACAATGGATTAACCGAACATGAATTTGACCATGTATTTGCCGGGGAGTATGAAAACCCGGTTGATTTTAATAAAAATGAAGTAATGAATTTTTGTTATAAGAACATGCGGGAGATCCGGGATTCACTGCAAATTCACCCGGAAAAATATACGACGTGGTTTCACCTGGCTTTTCCCGGAATAGAAGAATGGTGGGGCCGGCGTTATAAGGATAAACCGGATCCTTCGATGCCTCAGGACTATCGGGTGGCTTGAAGGATTTAATTTTGAGAGATCATGACAATGTTTTATTATATACTGGTCCTATTGGGAACATTCATTGTAATGGAAGGAGTCACCTGGTGCACACATAAATTTGTGATGCATGGTTTTTTATGGTACCTGCACAAAGATCATCACCGGACAGAACCCGGTTTTTTTGAAAAGAACGATGCTTTCTTTATCATCTTCGCCGTTCCAAGCATGCTGCTGATTTACTTCGGGACCTTTGATCATTCCTGGTGGATGCAGGCCATAGGGTTTGGTATTATGGCTTATGGCCTTGCTTATTTTATAGTGCATGATGTAATTATCCACCAGCGGTTCAGGTGGTTTACCCGGAGCAACAATACTTATGTAAGGGCTATCCGGTGGGGACATAAAATGCACCACAAACATTTAGACAAATACCAGGGAGAAAGTTTTGGGATGTTATTTGTCGCAAAAAAATACCGGGATAAGATCCGCCATGATAAAAAGCTGATGGCAGGAGATAAGAAAGTAGAATATGCTCCTGAAACAGATTAGCTGCCTTTCAACTTCCTATCTTTATTTTTCAATTTATTCTTCTGAGCTCCGGAACTTCATATGATTATATCATTGCAGGCGCAGGCTGTGCCGGGTTAAGCCTTGCCATACATATGGTACAATCGGGGCAATTCAGAGATAAAAAGATATTGTTGGTTGACAGGGATGAAAAAAAGAAAAATGACCGCACCTGGTGTTTCTGGGAAAAGGAACCAGGCTTGTTTGAACCGGTTGTTTATCAAAAATGGGAACAGGTCTGGTTTCACGGAGAGAAATTCTCAAAACTGCTTTCTTTATTACCCTATGAATATAAATTGATAAGAGGTATCGATTTTTACGATCATTGCTTTGATATCATAAAAAAGCAATCAAACATCAGGATTCTTTACGGGGAGGTGAAAGAAATAAAAATGGATGGACAAGGGGCGTCGCTGCACCTTAACGACGATAAATTTTCTGCCAGGTATATATTTAACAGTATCCTGTTTGATAAGCCGGTACTTAAAAAGAAAGAGCATTATTTGCTGCAGCATTTTAAAGGCTGGGTGATTGAGTCGGAAAGGGCTTGTTTCAACCCCGGCGAAGCAACCCTGATGGATTTCCGCGCCAATCAGGAACATGGAACCACTTTTGTTTATGTAATGCCTTTTTCAGAAACAAAAGCATTGATAGAATATACTTTATTTAGTGAAAAACTTTTGGAGCCGGTTCAGTATGAGGAAGGATTAAAAAAATATATTGCTGAAAATCTCCGGGTTGATTCATATAAAGTTCTGGAGGAAGAATCCGGTATTATCCCGATGACCAATCACCGGTTTCCTGTCAATAAGGGGAACATCATTAATATAGGTAGCGCTGGCGGGCAAACCAAGGCATCAAGTGGATATACCTTCCGGTTTATACAAAAGCATTCAGCAGGCATAGTTGAAAGGCTATCACTTAATAAATATCCCGCGGTCAGGCCAATGAAAAGAAGATATCATTTTTATGACAGCGTCCTCCTTGATATCCTTCAACATAAAACACTACCGGGAAAAATAATATTCACCAGCCTGTTCAAAAAAAATAAACCCCAACAGGTGCTGAGGTTTTTGGATAATGAAAGTACGCTGAGTGATGAACTGAAAATTATTTCGTCTTTGCCCACTATACCTTTTCTAAAAGCTGCTATCCGGCAACTATAATTAATTGTCCGGGTCCATTTGCATGAACTCTCTTTTTACCGCCTTTAGCATAGTGAAAAGCTGGGCTACCTGTATTAATAACAACACACACAAAGCCAGCATGACATACCAGGGGAGTCGTATTGATTTAATACCGGGTATCTTTTGAAATTTTTCAATATGCCATCCTGTAAGGGCTGAGCCAATAGCCATGCCTGCCACCAGGAATGACAGGAGTGAATAAACCACTTTCATAAACATGATCCGCATGGTGGAGTATCCCACTTTAAAAGTTTCCAGGATACCCGCCGGGATAATCAGTACTAAAGCAATCCAGCTCCAGTTTCTATTAAACCAGGCGTCGTTTAGTGTCAGGTTTAGCAAAATGATCAATACTATAGAAAATAATCCCCAGGGAAATAAAAGAAAAGTGGAGGGTTTGTGTGATTGTGAAGTTGCCATAGAAGAATGTTTTGTTGTGACAGGAAGGTAGAAAATATTTCCGGGATAAAATAAAAAACCATTTTGCTTTATGCAGGGGGGTAAAATTTGCTTTGGCTGGCTAAAAACCTGATGACAGCGATCTTTACCGGAAGGGGCCCGGGTTGTGTTGGCGGCCGTTTTACGGAGAAAATAATTATTGCTGTCACTGAATAAAAAAAGTAGATTTATCAGGATTATTCTGCCACTGTAATTGCCATTATGAAACGAAAGGACCTTTTTTTCAGTGCTGCTTTCTTTTTTACTGTTTCATTATGTGCACAATCACCTGAAAAAGACTGGCAAAATCTTTTCAACGGCAAAGACCTTATGGGTTGGAAACGTCTGGGTGGAAAGGCTGATTTCAAAGTTGAAGACGGGATCATTGTTGGCAGAACGGTAACCAATTCACGGAATACTTTCCTGGTTACTGAAAAAGAGTATGCTGATTTTGTTCTTGAAGCAGATGTGTGGGTAGAAGACGAAGAAGGCAATTCGGGCTTACAGACCAGGAGTCATTTCGATCCCAGTGCTTTTGCCGGCGAGGGAAAGGTCTATGGCCGTCAATGTGAAGTGGATCCGTCGCCCCGCAGATGGACGGGAGGTATTTATGATGAAGGAAGGAGGGAGTGGCTTTATCCTATGCAGTTAAATGCACGGGCACAAAATGCATATAAAAAAGGGGAGTATAATCATTTCAGAATAGAATGTATCGGTAATGAAATGAAAACATGGGTGAACGGAATAGCCACAGCTTATGTTGTGGATACCCTTGATGTGAAGGGATTTATTGGTTTACAGGTGCATGCAGTCAATTCAGCGGATCATGCAGGGGAAAAAGTATGCTTTAAAAATATCCGTATCAAAACCACAGACCTGAAGCCAACAGCTTTTCCGGCAAACGTATATGTTGCCAATTTTGTTCCAAATAGTTTGACCGCTTATGAAAAAAAAGATGGCTGGCGATTGTTATTTGATGGAAAAACAAACAAGGGATGGCAAAGTGCAAAGAGTAATAGTTTTCCTGAAAAAGGATGGGTGATCAGTACTGGAGATATTACTGTTCTCAACGCAGAAGGAAAAGAAGCCACAAATGGCGGTGATATTGTTACCAGTGAACAGTTTGCTGCATTCGATTTGTCTTTCGAATTCAGGTTGACCCCTGGAGCCAATAGTGGTGTAAAATATTTTGTAACATTGGACGAAGATAGTAAGGGATCTGCAATAGGTTTGGAGTACCAGGTGCTGGATGATTCTTTACATCCCGATGCCAAATTGGGTCGTGATGGCAACCGTACATTAGCCTCATTATATGATCTGATAAAAGCGGAAAAACAAAAAAGATTTTTACGCCCGATCGGTCAATGGAATTTTGGAAGAATAATAGTGTACCCGGATGATAAAGTAGAACATTACCTGAATGGGGTGAAAGTGCTGGAATACATCAGGGGATCAAAACAATACAAAGACCTTGTAGCCATCAGTAAGTATGTGATCTGGAAAAACTTTGGGGAAGCTGCTAAAGGTCATATATTGTTACAGGATCACGGGAATGAAGTTTCATACAGGAGTATAAAGATTAAGGAGTTGAGGTGGTGAGTCGTGAGTTGTGAGTTGTGAGTCGTGAGTCGTTTCAATGGGACGCAAGATCGGAAGAAAATAATCGGCAATAGGAATCTTCCCCTCCCTGGAGGGGCGAATTAAGGAAATGATAGAATTAAAATGACCGGGGTGGGTTGCTCAGTAGCGAACAGAACCTTGAAGTGTGCGACGCAACGAAGATGATAGTAGCAATGCAGCTTGGCTCAAAATATTTTTCATACAATAAAACAAAGATCTATGTCACAGACACGCAAAGATTTTATCAGGCAAACCGCCATAACAACAGCCGGGATCTCTTTGGGAGCTTCCGCTTTCAGCGCCAGGAGCTATAACAACATTATTGGCGCAAATGACCGGGTAAGAGTGGGGGTGGTTGGTTTTTCCGACCGGCACAGGGGTTCACATATGCCCTGTTTTATGAATCATTACAAGGAATTGAACTTTGACCTTGTGGCCGTTTCGGATATCTGGAACAAAAGAAGGGAGGACGGCGCTGCTGCATGGAAAGAAAAAATGGGGCATGATATCATTGCCTGCCGTAACAACGAAGAGATGTATGATAAAAAATTAGTGGATGCGGTATTTATCAGTACGGCAGATTTTCAACATGCTTTACATTCCATAGAAGCGGTGAAGGCTGGCTGTGATGCTTATGTCGAAAAACCCTTTGCAGAAACAATGGAAGATAACCGGGCCGCATTAAAGGCCATAAAAGCAACCGACAGGATCGTGCAGATCGGGTCGCAACGAAGAAGCGGGGGAAACTACCAGGCAGCTAATGAGTTCATACGGTCAGGTAAATTCGGTCCTATCACCATGGTTGAGTTAACATGGAATGTAAATCAGCCTGGACGCTGGCGCAGACCCGCCATATTGGGCCAGTTAAAAGAAGAAGACACAGATTGGAAAAGATTTTTATTGAACAGGCCGCATGATTCGTTTGATCCAAGAAAATATTTGGAATTTCGTTTGTTCTGGCCTTATTCATCGGGGTTACCGGGGCAATGGATGAGCCACCAGATAGATACGGTTCATTGGTTCAGCGGGCTGGGCCATCCAAGATCGGTAGTGGCCAATGGAGGTATTTATATGTGGAAGGACGGAAGAAAGAACTGGGATACGATCACGGCTGTTTTTGATTATGGCCCCCCGGATGATCTGTCATCAGGTTTCCAGGTAACTTTTTCTTCCCGTATGCACAACGGTGAGGAAAAACCTGCTGAGATCTACTATTCTAACGGGGGTGAATTAAATCTTAATACAAATATGGTTTCTCCGAGAGGCGGGTTGACAAAAAAATTTGCTGATGATATGAATATGCAGCCTAATTTATTACCTGAACAAACTTTGTCTGAAGTGGAGAAAGTAGTTGTTGCCGCGAATACTGGCGGTGATAAACTTACCTCTAACCATATTCGTAACTGGATGGAATGTATCCGCAGCCGGAAACAACCTAATGCACCGGTAGAGGCAGGTTACAGTCATTCTGTGGCTACCATTATGACCAATGCTGCTGTGCATACCGGCAGCAAGGCAACCTTTGATGAAAAACACCAGGAAGTAATGGCCAATGGAAAAGTTTTTAAATATTAATTTCTTTACGACATGAATAAATCATTATTGGTTGCCGTTTTAATATTGATAAGCATGACGGTTATGGCGCAGCATTCATCCGGTTTTACCATAGAGGAAAAAAAGGATAAAAAAGAGGTTGATATATTGTTTAATAATAAATTACTGACAGCCTATTGTTATTATGATTCAAGCAGGAAGCCCGTTCTTTTCCCGGTGAACACATTGGATGGCATTACCGTTACCCGTAGTTATCCTTTCCGGATCATCGCAGGTGAAAGAACGGATCATCCGCATCATACTGGCATCTGGTTGAATTATGAATCGGTGAACGGTCTTGACTTCTGGAACAATTCTACGGCCATTGCCCCGGAGAAAAGAAATCTTTACGGCACTATCCTGCACAAAAGAATAGTCAGTAAAAAAACCGGTGATAAAAAAGCCTCGCTTGTTACTACAGCAACATGGGTAAGACCGGATAATAAGGTTTTATTAAATGAGCAAACTACTTTCAACTTCGGCGTAAAAGAAAATAGTTTTATCATTGATCGTATTACAACATTAACAGCTACCGACACAACGGTGGTTTTCAAAGATGCCAAAGACGGTATGTTTGCCATACGGGTGGCAAGAGAACTGGAGCTTCCTACGAAAGAAGCAACCAACTTTGTTGATAGCAAGGGAAATGTAACAACGGTAAAAAGCTCAGGCACTGCTGATGTTACCGGGATGTATTACAGCAGCGAAGGGTTAAAAGGAGATTCAGTGTGGAGCAGCAAAGGTACCTGGGTCATGCTTACCGGGAAAAAAGATGGTAAAGATATTACGATAGGAATGTTCGATCATCCTTCCAATCCGGGCTACCCGGCTTACTGGCATGCCAGGGCCTATGGTTTGTTTGCTGTTAACCCGCTCGGGCGAAAAATATTCAGCAATGGCAAAGAAGAACTTAATTTTTCTTTAGCCCCGAAACGATCTGTTACATTCCGTTACAGGATCATCATTCATTCCGGTAACTTTTTAACAACCGATGAGATGAATAAGCAGGCGGTTGATTTTGGGAAGGTCAAATGAAGAACAGGAAAATGTCTGAAAGGCAGTTTGAAAAAGTAGCCTCGACAGGAATCGAACCTGTATCTGGAGCTTCGGAAACTCTTATACTATCCATTGTACTACGAGGCCTTTTGAGAGTCGGGAGTCGATAGTCGTTAGTCGTTAGTCCTGAGCCCGACTCACGACTATCGACTAATGACTTCAGACTACTTTATCAATCCGCTTGCATTAGTAGCAAACACTTTCACAGCAATAGCCAGCAAAACTACGCCAAAAAATTTTCGTACAGCCATTAAACCGGCTTTACCTAAAACCTTTTCGATCAGGTTTAATGACCGTAATACCAGGTATATGACCACAAGGTTTACCAATATGGCAACAAGTATCATGTATTCATTTTTGTCAGCTCTCTCAAAAGTGGCTTTTAATGACATGATGGTGGTTAGTGTTCCGCTACCGGCTATTAAAGGAAATGCAATAGGAACCACCGTTCCGGATGCGGCGCCTTTTTCTGATTTAAAGAATTCTATTCCCAGCACCATTTCCAATCCCAAAATAAAGATCACAATGGAACCTGCCACGGCAAATGATTTTATGTCTACACCCAGTAAATTCAAAAATGGTTTTCCAATAAAGAAAAATAATATCATCAGGCCGCCTGAGATGATGGTTACTTTCCAGGCATTGATGCCTCCCATCTTTTCCTTAAGTGAAATCAGCATCGGCACAGCGCCTACAACATCTATTACTGCAAAAAGGGTGAAAGTAAGAGTAAGGAACTCCTGTAAATTGAATTGCATTCCGTTGATTTTTGCAAATGTAGTTATCCGGAAATATATTTCTCTTTAAAAATGAGCAGATCATCGGGCAGGCAATTTTTTGCTTTTTGATAAAATGCCGAACAATACCTGATCTCCCGGATAGTAGGTGCCGGGGAAATGACTTTATTTTTTAAGAGGCTTAGTCCATTGAAAAGACAATCCAGCATAATAATTTCTTCGGGCGGCTGCATTGTAATAACGGTCTCCCGTTGCATTAATATCATTTCCCAGGCTATAGGTTACGTCAAAAAGATTATCTGCCCCGACATATAAACTTAAAACATATTTTTTCTTCACGGTCTTTTTCCATCCCAGTTTTCCACCCAATAGCTGGTAAGGAGAAGCGAAATAAGTATTGGCGTCATTCAATGCAATAGGGTCGCTGTAGAGGTAAGTGAAAGAGGCGTAAAGCCCTGGTTTTGCCTGGATATCAAAAATGGCTGCAACAATATTGGGCGGCACACTCGGTAACTTTTTGCCGGAATAATCCACAGTTCCCTGTTTGAAATCTTCATAGTGAAAATTATCATGCGTAAAATTCAGCCGAACCTGTGCCCAGGTAATAAAATGATGGGGGGCATGAAAAAAAGTATAGATAGCCTGTGCCTCAATACCCCTTTGATGTGTGGAACCCGCATTGACATAATAATTTGCATTGCTGGTATCTTTCCTCGATACAATAGCATTGCTGAGCCGGTAAGAAAAAGCATTTACTTCTACATACAACTTTTCTTTTAACCAGCTGCTTTTGAAACCGGCTTCATAATTGGTACCCTGTTCCGGTTGCAGTGATGTGTTGATGGTAACAGTACCCGGAAAAAGTTCTGCTACAGTTGGGGGAGAAAACCCTTTGGCAATACTTCCATACAGCCACACATTACTGATAATTTTTTTTGACAAAGCAATTCTCGGCGCCCATTGATTGCTGAAGGTAGTTTTCACCGGAACAAAATTGGGTACCGAGAGCCGGGCAATAGTAACAGCAGAACGATTGATACTTGCGCCGGCCGTAATATTCCAGTTCTTTTTTAAATGAAGATCGGCCTGTGCAAATGCAAACCATGCCCAGTTATCCAGGTCATCATCAGTTTGCAATGCGCCAGGGACGCCATTGGAGTTGGCAAAGGATTTTGTATTGAAAAAGCCTTTCTGCGCTTCAGCACCAAAAAGAAATTGCCACTGGCCAATGGTAGTTTCTTTATTTAATTTAAAAGTAGTACGTCCGCCAAAATGTGGCTCGGTTCTCCGTTCATAGGATCTGAAAGTAGGATTTTTGAATTGTGTAAATGCACCGTACAATACAGAAGTATTCTGCCAGTTATTACCAATATAAAAAGTATTGCTGATGCCTGCAAGAAATGTTTTTTGATAAATGGCCGCTTTTGCCTGATCAGCGCTGGGTAATATTCCTGCTTTCGGTCTTGCGGCACGGGGATTTGCATTATATTCTGATAGTGTTAATGCCCCTGGTGTCTGGTAATAAAGGTCTCCGTACAATACCGATGCTTTTAATTCCTGTTTTTCATTTGCTTTGATGCTGCTTTGCCAGTTCACCACATCACGGCGCATATTGGTATGATCACGATAGCCATCACTGGTTTGGTGGGAATAGCTAAACAGGTTGGCGTGATCTTCCCCGCCCAGTCTGACCTGTGCATTGATATTTTGTAAATTATAAGTTCCGGTAATATAGGAGGCGTTTGCTCCCTGTGTCCATTTATCAGGCAGACTGTTGATAAGAATAACACCACCCGATCCGGACCCATATAAACTGCTGCCCGGGCCTTTGATGATCTCAATAGAATTGAAATTGTAATAAGCCAGCTGGTTCAGGTAAGTATTACCGCCGGGATCAGTAAGCGGCAGATCGTTCCAGTAAATTTTTACATTTCTTACCCCAAAAGGAGAACGAAGGGTACTGCCCCTGATATTCATCCGGTAACTGCCGGGTGAACGTTCCTCCATCCTGACACCGGGAGTGGAATTGAGTGCAGGTAAAACGGAAACATTATTAAATCTTTCTAATTGCGAATGGCTGATGTAATTCACTGCAGCCATTACTTCTTTTAAATGGCGGTTTTGTTCAAAAGCTCTTACTGTTACTTCATCCAGTGTTTTTGATGTATCCGGTTCTTCTTCCTGCCCAAAGCAGGGAACAAACAGGAATAGCAGGAACGAAAAGAAGATGGTTTTTTTCATAGAAACAGGAAATAGGCTGCCATAAAGTTAGAACGTTTTCTTTGTATCTTCAAGCCATGGCGGCAAAGAATAAGCTGAATCTTTTTGATCTGAGCCTGATCGTCGTAAGTTTAGTCATTGGAATGGGTATTTTCCGAAACCCGGCCTCCGTTGCGGCTACATCAGGCACCAGTTCCATCTTCTTTTTATTATGGGTCGCTGGCGGACTAATTGCTTTATGTGGCGCATTGACGTATGCAGAGATCGGACAACGGATGCCTGCAATGGGCGGGTATTATAAAGTGTTTGCACAATGTTATCACCCATCAGTGGGTTTTTCCGTCAATGCAATTATTCTTATCAGTAATGCGGCTTCCCTGGCGGTGGTCGCATTGATTGGCGCAGATTACGTAAGCGATCTGTTGTACGGGAAACCAAGCGGTGATTTTTTCAATACAACTGTTGCTATTGTTGCTGTAGCTGTTTTCTTTGGAGTGAATATGCTTGGATTAAAAACCAGCAGCCGCACCCAAAACGTTCTTATCATCATTAAAGTCGGCCTGGTGGTTCTTCTTATTGCCAGTATTTTTAAAGGGGTGGTTATTGAGCCACATGGAAAAGAAAATTCTCCTCTTTTTACCCTGGACAAGAACAGCGCTATTACTTTATTTCTTATTTCATTGATCCCTGTTTGCTTTGCATATGGAGGCTACCAGCAAACGATCAACTTCGGTGGTGAAGTGAAGAATACCCGCAGCATCCCCAAAGGCATCATCATCGGTATCATCATCGTTATATCGCTTTACCTGCTTATTAATTTTGCATACACACAGGTCATCGGTTATGATAAAATGAAAAATGCTTCGGCTATCGGGGCACTGCTCTGCGAAGCATGGTTTGGTAAAGCCGGCGGCAAAGTTTTTGACGGGTTGATGTTTCTTTCCGTACTGGCTTATGTAAACATTCTTCTCATGAGCAACCCAAGAGTAATGTTTGCCATGAGTGAGGACAGAGTATTTCCAAAAATATTTTCCTACCGTCATCCTAAAACAGAAGCATTGGTTGCCGGTCTTGCCGCTTTTTCTCTTATCACAATTGTTATTACTTTTTTTGGAAAGGGAGTGGACAATATTTTAAACTTCACGATGTTTCTTGACAGCATTGGTATGAGCACTTCAGCAGCTACATTATTTGTATTAAGAAAACGAAGACAGAATGAAGCGATGATAACAGGTACGTGGAATAAATTCACCCCACTGCTGGCCGGTTTTTTTGTTTTCAGTTATTTTATGATTGCCGTTGGAGTGGTTATTAAAGATGTAAATGCAGCATTGATAGGAACAGGGTTGCTGGCATTATTCCTGGTATTATATTACCTTTTCCTTTTTAAGAAGAAAGCATAATATGAATATTTCGCAAATCATCAACGAACTGGGCGAAGACCGGGAGCATTATTTCAATGCTGTGGCCCCACCCATCATGCAGACCAGCAATTTTGTTTTTAAAAAAGTTGCTGACCTGCACAAGGCTTTTGAAGATGAGATGGGAGGTTATCTCTACAGTCGCGGCCTGAACCCGACCGTTGATATTCTCCGTCAAAAATTAGCAGCACTGGATGGGGCAGAAGATTGCCTGGTATTTAATAATGGGGCAGCGGCCATATTTGCCGGCATCTTTGCCAATATAAAATCCGGCGACCATATTGTTTCTGTGAAAGCTCCCTACACCTGGGTACAAAGAATGTTTGATGTAATACTGCCCCGGTTTGGCGTAAGCACAACTTATATTGATGGAACTAAAATGGAGTACTGGAAAAAGGCAACACAATCCAATACAACATTCTTCTATCTGGAATCACCCAATAGCTGGGACTTTGCTTTGCAACCGATCAGGGAAGTTGCTTCCTTCGCCCAATCAAAAGGCATTACTACATTAATTGATAATAGCTACTGTTCCCCCCTGTATCAAAAGCCAATTGAAATGGGGATCGATATGGTGATGCAAACAGCGACCAAATATATCGGCGGACACAGTGATACACTGGGTGGCGTATTAAGCGGAAGCCACTCTATGATGAAAAAAATATTTGACAGTGAATACCTGAATATCGGAAGCGGCATACAACCGTTTAATGCATGGCTCCTGATCCGTGGATTGAGAACATTGCCGGCCAGGATCGAACGAATCACCCGATCAACAGCGGAAGTTGTAGCCTTCATGAAGCAGCATCCAAAAGTTGAATCTATTCTTTTTCCTTTTGATGAAACTTTCCCGCAGTACGAATTAGCAAAACAGCAAATGAAAGGAGCTTGTGGCCTGTTTACTTTTGTTTTGAAGGCAAATAAAATGGAGTCAATCGTGAAATTCTGTGAATCCCTGCAGCATATTATGATGGCCGTTAGCTGGGGAGGGCATGAAAGCCTGGTGATCCCCAAATGTGCGGGTATTGAGCCACGAGATTTTGATCCGGCTAATAAAGAGCATCGCTATGTCCGGGTATATGTGGGACTGGAGGATCCGCAATATTTAATTGATGACCTGGTACAGGCCCTCGCTAAAATGGGATAAGAATTTAACCCCCAATTATCAAAAATCAGGAGTCCGGCAACTCATTTCAGTTATTTTTGCTGCATGATGAGCCGATGTATAAAACTCACTGCTGCATTGCTGCTTTTTCATTCCTGTATTGCACAGCCAGGACCGGGAAAAAATATTGAAAAATGGGACCTGAGAAAATGTGTAGACTATGCTCTTGAACATAATATTTCAGTAAGACAGGCCGACCTGCAAATTCGTTTTGCCGAGCTGGATTTTAAACAAAGCAAATTGTCGCAATTTCCCACGGCTAATTTAAGCAGCAGCCTTGGTTATAGTGCAGGCCGCAACCAGGACCCAACATCTTTTAGCCTTATAACAACCGGGTACCTGTTTAATAATTATTCTTTGCAGACCAGTGTTGATCTGTTTAACTGGTTTACCAAAAAGAATACTATAGCTGTTAAAGATCTTGATCTGAAAGCAACACAGGCCGGTGTAGAAAAAGCAAAAAATGATATTGCATTGAATGTGGCTGTTGCATACCTTCAAATATTGCTGGCAAAAGAACAGGTAAACCTTGCGACGGCAAAGGTCATTCAAACCAAAGCTCAGTTAGAAAGTACCCGTAAGCAAGTGGATGCGGGTAATCTCCCCGAATTGAATGCAGCAAATCTCGAATCGTTACTGGCATCGGATAGTTCAAGCCTGATCGGCGCAGAAACTGCGGTACAAAAATCACTGTTGCAAATGAAGGCCCTGCTAAATGTAGATGCAGGTCTGGCGTTTGAGATAGTTACACCCCCGGTCCAGGGAATTCCCATTGAAAACCTGGCTGACCTGCAACCGGAAGCTGTTTACAATCTTGCTATCTCCAATATGCCGCAGCAAAAAGTGGATGAGTTAAATCTGAAAGCAGCATTAAAACAAGTGGAAGTGGCAAGAGGTTCCATGTATCCAACCATTTCTTTATTTGGCAATCTCGGCAGTACTTTTAATAACAAAACAAAGGAAGTAACATCGAAAACAGTAGTTCCTGTTGGCACAGTAACAGTTGGCGGTACTCCTTACCTGGTTTATTCATTATCTCCATTTTATTCATATACTTATGGCAAGATGAAATATTTTGACCAGCTAAATCAGAATTTTCGTCAGTCAATCGGGTTGAGTGTAAGTGTGCCAATTCTGAATGGGGGCACATTAAGAACTGCATGGCAACGATCAAAACTCAGTGTAAAACAGGTTGAATTAACAAAAGAGCAAAACAGTTTTACATTGAAACAGGATATTTACACGGCCTATAACGATGCGGTGGCGGCCGTACAGAAATTCAATGCGGATATAAAATCGGTGGAAGCATCTCAGAAGGCCTATGATTTTGCCATTAAAAGATATGACCTGGGTTTATTATCAACCTATGATCTGATCACAACTCAAACCAGCCTGCAGCAGGCAAAGATCCAGCTTCTGTATTCGCAGTATGACTTTGTTTTTAAAATGAAATTGCTGGAATTTTACAAAGGTCAGGGGCTTAAACTATAAAGAGCCTCCCCAAACCCTGCCTACCGTCAGGCAGGCCTTCCGAAGGAGAGGCTTTAGAAACTCTAAAGCAGAAGAGATAAAACTAAATTTGAATAACAATATTTAATAAATAAAAAATGATACCAGGAAAAGCAGGCAGGAGGGCCAAGAAATTAAAATGGACGCTGATAATTGTTGGAGGATTGATTGGTTTGTTTGTGATAATTAAGCTATTGGGAGGCGGAAAGAAAATTGAGAAAGTGGCGACTGCAAAAGCAGAAAAACGGACCATTATTGAATCAGTAAATGCCAGCGGGAAGATCTATCCGGAAGTGGAAGTGAAGATAAGTCCTGATATTTCCGGTGAAGTGACCGAATTAAACGTGGAAGAAGGTGACAGCGTTAAACAAGGAAAAGTATTGGCACGCATTTATGCAGATATTTATTCATTACAAAGAGATGAAGCCGCTTCAAGGGTAAACCAGTCTTCTGCAACTGTTGATAACAGTAAAGCGGCGCTGGAATCGCTAAAAGCAAGCCTGGACCTGGCTCAGCAAACATATGATCGTAATAAAAAACTGTTTGAGGACAAAGTAATTTCCAAAGCCGAGCTGGAACAATATGAAACAACGCTTCGTTCCGCACAGGCTAATTATAACGCAGCGCAGCAAAATATCAAAAGCCTCCAGGCCAATGTTCAAAGTACAGAAGTGGGTTTAAGCAGGGCCAACAAAGATCTGGGCCGTACTACATTAATCGCCCCGATGGATGGCGTGATCTCATCCTTGAAAATAAAAAAAGGCGAAAGGGTTGCAGGCAATAGTTTTAATATAGGAACAGAAATGATGACCGTAGCCGATATGTCCATCCTGGAAGTACGGGTGGATGTGGGGGAAAATGATATTGTAAAAATAAATATCGGTGATTCTGCCGATGTGGAGGTGGATGCTTATAACAACCGCAAGTTTAAAGGGGTGGTTACAAAAATTGCCAGCAGCACCAAAACTTCCGTTGCTTCACTTACCTCTAATGACGTAACAAATTATGAAGTCAGGATCCGGCTGGATAAAGAATCGTATAAAGACCTTGCCGATAGAACTTTTCCCTTTCGCCCCGGTATGAATGCCAGCGCCGATATTAAAACAAGAAGAGTGGATAATGTGCTGGCTGTCCCTATCGGAGCTGTTAATGCAAGAGTGAAAGGAAGCGACAAAAGCATGGCTGACCGGAAGAAAGAGGAAGAGAAGAATAAAGACAAGGATGATGCGATGGATGAATCAAGAGTTTCGTCAGACGATGAACTGGAAGAAGTGGTCTTCGTTTTGCAGAAAGACGGCAAAGTTAAAAAAGCAGTGGTGAAGTCGGGTATACAGGATATTAATTACATAGAAATCATCAGTGGAATAAATGCGGGGGATGAAGTGGTTACAGATCCTTATTCCGCTATCAGCAAAACACTGAAAGACGGAATGCAGGTAAAAGTGGTGCCGAAAGATAAGTTATTTGAGAAGTGAGAGAGGGAACCCATTAGCTTATAGCTATTAGCCGTTAGCTTTGAGCTGTTAGCTTTTCAAGATGTTACGTGTTTTTTATCTTTGATGCCACGGCTAACAGCTAATGGCTAATAGCTAACGGCTTTATAAGACAATTAACCAAATTCTAAAATGCGTTTCGGCATCATCGGCGGCGGCAGTTGGGCAACAGCGCTTGCAAAGATCCTGACAGACAGGAAGCATTCCATTAATTGGTGGATACGAAGCGCCGCCATCATTGAGCATCTTCAGCACCACGGTTATAATCCCAATTATTTAAGTACTGCAAAGTTTGACACTTCCTTTCTTTCCATGACAACGGATATCGCAGAAGTGGTTAAAAAATCTGATATCCTTATCATTGCTGTTCCGTCCGCTTTTGCAGAAGAAAGCCTTTCAACGCTGAGAGCAGAGCAGTGGGAGGGCAAAAAAATTGTTTCTGCCATTAAAGGATTATTGCCCCGGAAAAATATTTTGTTGAATTACTACCTGCAGCAGCAGTTTAATATTTCACTGGAAAACTATTTTGCTGTATTGGGACCCTGCCATGCCGAAGAAGTGGCAGCAGAAAAACTGTCTTATCTCACTTTTTCAGGTACAGATATTGCAATGGCTGCTGAAATTGCCTCTCATTTTACAACCAATTATATCAACATAATTGTCAACCATGATATATTGGGTGTACAGTATGCTGCAGTTTTAAAAAACATATATGCCCTCGGGGCCGGCATTGCACATGGCCTTAATTACGGGGATAATTTTTTAAGCGTTTATATTGCCAATGCAGCCGATGAAATGGCGGGTTTCCTTAAAAAATTTGGGGTTAAGCATATAACCGTCGGTGAGCATGAAGGGGAGGACCCCGTTACACATCGTAAAACTCCCAATTATGCAGCTCCAGTATACCTGGGTGATCTGCTGGTAACCTGCTATTCTTTATTCAGCCGTAACCGGACCTTTGGAGCTATGATCGGGAAAGGCTATTCTGTTAAATCAGCACAGCTGGAAATGAACATGGTAGCCGAAGGATATAATGCCGCCAGGTGTATTTACGTAATCAATAAAGAAATAGAAGCCTCAATACCGATAGCCGGAACCGTATATAAAATACTATGGGAAAATGTTAAACCGGCAGAAGGGTTTAAACGGATAGAAGAAGTACTGGTCTGACCTGTAAAACTTACCCTATGCCACTTTCGTACCATGGATTTGCCCCTGCGGCTATTTTAATTATGGTTCTGTGCCTTGTTACCAGGCAGGTTTATGACTACTGGAAACAACATCACACGAAGTCATAAATTTTTCTTTACTCCTTTTCAGGTAATGAGGGTAAAACTTTATCTTCACGGGTAATAAACTAATTGGTCATGATTAAGTTTTTCCAGGTTGTTTTTTTAACGGCATCAATTATTCTTATCGTTATAAATATACTGGAGTTTAATAAGTGGCAGGAAGGCAAAAAAGAAGGCAGTACAAAACCTCACCCGGTTAAATGGTTCCCTTTTATTCTTACTACATTAGTGGCAGTGGGCTGTGCCCTCAATATCATTATCCAATGGATAAGTAAGGCTTAAAAGAATAATTCGGCAGCAATCCCATCAGCCAGTAATTTTCCTTTCTGTGTAAGAATAAGTGAATTGTTTTCCGGTTTCATTAATCCTGAATCAATAAATTTCCTGCTTGCTGCCTTCAGTCTGTCTGCAGCAACTTCATCAATCTTTTCTAATTTCAATCCTTCCTTTGTACGCAAAGAAGTCATGATGTACTCATTCAATTTTTGAACAGCTGTCAATACTTCTTTTTCAAATGGGATAGTTCCCCTGTTAATTGATTCGATATAAATGTTATTATTGGAAATATTCCATTGCCTTTCCGCTCCGTTAAAAGAATGGGCCGAGGGACCGATCCCCAGGTAATTCTTTCCCTGCCAGTAAGATGAGTTATGACGGCTGCGCAAGCCGGGCCTGCCTGCCGAACAGGCAAGTTTGGCAAAATTGGAAATTTCGTACTGTTCATAACCCGCTTCATCCGTCCAATGCATCAATAATAAGAATTGTTCTGATTGTGTTTCAGGGTTGATACTTTCTCTTTGATGCTGCCTGATCATTTTATCTAATGGAGTCTTTGGTTCCACCGTTAATGCATAGCAGGAGAGATGGGGAATATTCAGCGAGATGGCAGTATCAACATTTTGTTTCCATTTTTCATTGGTCAGGGTTGGTGTTCCATAAATCAGGTCAATTGTGATATTTTCAAATTGTTTGATGGCTGCCTTTAAGCTGTCCATTGCCTGACCGGCATTATGGGCCCTGTTCATCCATTTCAGGTCTTCCTCAAAAAAACTCTGAATACCGATACTGAGACGGTTGATACCGGCTTTTTTCCAGCCAATAAGTTTTTCTTCCGTAATGTCATCAGGATTGGCCTCCAGGGTAATTTCTGCTTCAGCCATAACCACAAAGACCGTTTTAATCTTTTCAATGATCAGTATAAAATTTTCATTGCTCAATAAAGAAGGAGTGCCCCCGCCGAAGTAAATAGTTTCAACCGGTTCGTTTCCTAAATAGTCTTTTTGCAGCGCAAATTCTTTCAATAGGGCATCAATCAATTCATTTTTATAATGCAAAGAAGTGGCAAAATGAAAATTGCAATAATGACAGGCTTGCTTGCAAAAAGGAATATGAATATAAATACCCGCCAAGCTGTTTGAGATTTAATGAATAATTTAGCCTTGTCCCGATAGTCCTGAGCGATAGCCGAAGGATCAGGATCCCGGCGAAAAGCCAAATGAAAATGTTCAGACTGCAAATATCGCTTCTTGTTTTTTTGTTACCGGGCATTAATGCATCGGGGCAAAACCTGCCTGCCGGCCTTGCTCCGCTGAAGCTACGCGAAGGCGAGCAGGCAGGCAAATACAACCTCTGTTTGCGGGGGGTAGATAAGGATTCGGCCACTATAGTGGCTAAAACCGGTTTACAAACAAGCTTTACGTCACGTTCAGCCTGCGAGGAGTATGTTAACAGGCTTCCCGGCTATCTTCAGTCAAAAGGGTGGGTTTCTGCCTCTATTGACAGTTTGTATTATGATTCCGGGTTTGCAAGGATGTTATTATTCACCGGGGAAATGTATCAATGGGCTCAATTAGATGCTAAAAATGTTGAACCATCTTTATTGGATGCCATTGGGTGGCGGGAAAAAATGTTTACCAACAAACCAATGGATTTCTCCCAGGTCCAGCTGTTGGAAGAAAAAATGCTGAACCATCTGGAAAATACCGGCTATCCTTTCGCAAGGGTTTACCTCGACAGTTTGCAGATGGAGGATAATAAAGTTTCTGCATTGCTGAAATTAAACAAGGGACCGCTTTATAAGATCGACAGCATCAGGATATATGGCAATGCCAGGATTTCCAACAGTTATTTACAACGGTATCTTGACATTCCCAACGGAAGTATTTACAATAAAGAAAAATTGCTTCGCATTAATAAGAAACTGAAAGAACTTACATATATAGAAGAAGAGCAACCTTCCAATCTGACGATGCTGGGCACAGGCTCGGTATTAAATGTTTATCTGAAGCAAAAGAAAAGCAGCCAGGTAAATATCCTGGTTGGTTTCCTGCCTAATAATGATCAACTATCAACAAAGAAACTTCTGCTCACAGGAGAAGCGAATATTTTTTTAAAAAATGCTTTGGGGGCAGGTGAAACGATCGGTCTCAACTGGCAGCAGATACAGGTAAAATCGCCGCGTCTCAGTCTTCTTTACCAGCATCCTTATTTTTTTAATTCACCGGTTGGCCTGGATTTTTCATTTGATATGTTTCGGAAGGACAGCAGTTTTCTGAATGTAAATTTCCAGTTGGGCGCCCGGTATATGCTGAACAATAACCAGTCGGGTAAACTTTTCTTACAACGAATTCAGACCATTGTAAACCAGGGGGGCATTAATGGCCCATTGATCATTCAGTCCCGCAGATTACCCGATGTGGCCGATGTAAGTTCTCTTAATGTGGGGGTAGAATATGATTTCAATAAAACAGATTACCGGTTAAATCCCAGGAAAGGGAATGAATACCGGGTAATAATATCAGTAGGAACAAAAAAATTGAAAAAAAACAATGAAATCCTGGAACTGAAAGATCCCAACGACCCGGCTTTTGATTTTGATAAATTATATGATACCATGAAATTAAAAACCTACCAGTTCCAGGTAAGGGCTTATGGGGCAAAATATTTTCCATTGGGCGGGCAGAGAAATACAATAAAGACTGCGATAAATGCCGGTATTTTTCAAAGCGGCAGTATATTCAGGAATGAACTTTTTCAATTAGGTGGCTATAAGCTGCTTCGTGGCTTTGATGAAGAGAGTCAATACTTATCGCAGTTTGCAATTGCCACGGTTGAATATCATTACCTGGTGGGGTCAAACTCTTTTTTCTATGTACTGGCGGATGGCGGCTGGGGAAGAAACAACAGTCAGAATATTAAAATAAATCATACCTACTTTGGAACAGGGCTGGGTCTTGCTTTTGAGACAAAAGCCGGCATATTCAACCTTGCCTGGGCAGTGGGAAAAAGAAATGATACCCAATTCAACCTGCGCCAGTCAAAGATTCATATAGGATTTGTCAACTATTTTTAAAAATACCGGCCGCAGTCGGAAGGCACTTCAATATTTTTGCAGTACAATCATTTTATTTGAGCCGGTTCCTTTTTTTTGCATTCATCCTTTTTTTATCTGCAGGAGTTTCTTTTGCACAGAATGGTTCGGATTCATCCGTTGTTTCTGCCGGCGATTCATTGATTCAAAAGGATACAACAGTGATCAAAGATTCTTTAGCTCTTCTACCTGGAATTGATTCATTTTCAAAAATGCCACGGAAAGTTACCAGTTGGATCATGAACCCGTCAGCTCCTTTTTTTCATCAAAACCTTAGCTGGCAATTGTTACAACGGCATCCCTATTTTGGCTTTTCAACACCGCCAATAACACTTCGGTCGGATAGGAGGCAGATCCATGGCAAAGAGTTTCTTTTTTATTTGCTTGTTTTTTTATTAATTATCTACGCTTTTCTCCGACGGACTTTCCCAAAATATTTCAACGACCTCTTCCGGCTTTTCTTCCGGACCACACTTAAGCAAAGACAGATAAGCGAGCAATTGATGGAAACTCCCCTGCCGTCAATATTGTTGAATGTTTTTTTTGTTGTTACAGGCGGTTTATATATTACTTTTCTTCTTCAGCACTTCAAACTTAACCCGGTTGACAATTTCTGGCTGATGTTTTTATATTGTATACTTGGTCTTTCAGGTATTTACTTTATCAAGTTCGTCGGGCTTAAGATTTCCGGCTGGATTTTTAATTCACGGGAGGCAGCCAACTCGTATGTTTTTATTGTTTTTATCATAAATAAAATGATTGGAATTCTTCTGCTTCCTTTTCTCATTTTACTGGCTTTTACCTCCGGAGATGTTTATTCCGTAGGCCTGACACTTTCCTGGTGCCTGGTGGCCGGACTGCTGGTTTACAGAATTATTTTGACTTTTGTAGCAGTTCGTAATCAGGTCAAAGTCAACCCTTTTCATTTCTTTTTATACTTCTGCGCCTTTGAGATTGCACCACTATTACTGATTTACAAGGGGTTGTTGTTGTTTTTCCGGATTACTGCTTAACTTTGCCGTCAACTTTAGAACTTTAGCCTAAGAATATGACTAAAAATGGGGTTAACATGGCTGATCTGCAGGCCAAAGCGATACAGAAGATACTGATTACCCAACCAAAACCAGAAAGCGATAAGTCACCATACTTTGAGCTTTCGAGAAAATATAGCGTAGAGCTGGACTTTTATCCATTTATAAGGTTGGAGGGCATATCTGCCCGGGATTTCCGCAAACAAAAAATTGAGATACAAAACTTCACGGGGGTCATTTTTACCAGCCGGAATGCTATTGATCATTTTTTCCGCATTTGCGAGGAAATGAAAGTCAGTGTTTCCCAGGATACCAAGTACTTCTGTATTACCGAAGCTGTCGCATTGTACCTGCAAAAATTTATCCTGTACAGGAAACGTAAAGTGTTTTATGGAGCTGACGGTAGCAATAAAAGCATGTTTGAAGTAATCAACAAGCATAAGAGCAATGAAAAATTTCTTTATGTGTGTTCGGAAAACCAGCAGGATAATGAAATAGTAAACTGGCTTAAATCCAATAGCTGCGAATTCGTTCTCGGTTTTATGTACCGTACACTAAGTTCTGATGTCAAAGAAATACTTACTGCAACTGAATATGATGTCATTTGCTTTTTTACTCCCAGCGGGGTAAAAAGCCTTTTTGATAACCTGCCAAAATACAAGCAGAACGGAACAGTGATCGGTGCGTTTGGAAACAATACTTCCAAAGCAGTGGAGGATGCAGGATTAACGCTGGAGATCAAGGCTCCGCAGCCACAGGCACCCAGCATGGTGGCCGCATTGGAGCAATACCTTGCTTTAAACGGGAAGAAAAAATAATTATTTAAGAAAATTTGAATGAAGGACACTGAACGCAGTGTCCTTTTTCTTTTTCTGCGAACTTCGCCGGGATTATCAATCAATCAGGATGCGTCATACCAATCACCTCATTCATGAAACCAGCCCTTACCTGCTACAGCATGCACATAACCCGGTGGACTGGTACCCCTGGAGTGAAATGGCATTGAATAAAGCAAAAGAAGATAACAAACCTGTTTTGGTAAGTATTGGTTATGCAGCCTGTCATTGGTGTCATGTAATGGAAAGAGAAAGTTTTGAAGACGAAGACACAGCCAAAATCATGAATGAAAATTTCATCAATATTAAAATAGACCGCGAAGAACGGCCTGATCTCGACCATATCTACATGGATGCTGTTCAGGCAATGACCGGGAGCGGAGGCTGGCCGCTCAATGTTTTTTTGACCCCTGATGCAAAACCTTTTTATGGCGGTACTTATTTTCCCCCCAAACGGGCTTTTAATCGCCCTTCCTGGCAGGAAACATTGCTTGCTGTGATACAGGCTTTCCGGGAAAGAAGGAATGAGATAAATGCACAGGCTGACAACCTTACTGAACACCTGCTTAATGCAAATGATTTTGGGTTGCAAAAATCTGCAGAAGAAGAAATATTTTCTTCAGATAGATTGGAAGAAGCGGCCCAGAACATTTTAAAATCGGCAGATAAAGAGTGGGGTGGATTTGGAAAAGCGCCTAAGTTTCCGCAGACTTTAGCAATAGAATTTCTTTTACGCTATAGTTATTGTCAAAAACTTTCCAACCAATCAGAGTTTGCCAATACCCCCTCTCCGCCAGGAGAGAGGAGGGCTGATGCCGCCCTTCAACAAGCCCTGCTTTCCCTGGACAAAATGATTGAGGGCGGCATCTATGACCAGGTCGGTGGTGGCTTTGCCCGTTATTCAACCGACACAGAATGGCTGGCGCCTCATTTTGAAAAGATGTTGTATGATAATGCCCTTTTAGTGGCTGTTTTAAGTGAAGCATATCAGCTGACAAAAAAGGAACGATACAAAGAAGTGATTGAAGAAACACTTGTGTTTATTCAAAGAGAATTATTACACCCGGAAAAAAGCTTTTATGCTGCATTGGATGCCGATAGTGAAGGAGTGGAAGGAAAATTTTATGTGTGGAGTTGGGAAGAAGTACAGGAGTTGTTGGGAGCTGATGCTGATCTTTTTTGCGAATATTATGATGTAACAAAAAAAGGTAACCTGCCTGCCGGACAGGCAGGTTGGGAGAACACAAATATCCTGCGGGTCAGGAAACCAATAGAGCAGTTTGCAGCCGGCAAGAATATGGAAGTAGTGAATGTGAAAAAAATACTGGAAAAGGGGAAAAAGCTGCTATTAGAAAAGCGGAATACCAGGGTCCGTCCTTTATTGGATGATAAGATTATTCTCGGGTGGAATGCATTGATGAACACAGCCCTCAGCAAAGCTTTTGCCGCAACGGGAAATAATGCTTACCGCCAATTTGCAATTGATAACATGCAATTCCTGTTAAACAGGTTTTCTGTAAAAGATTCAAATGAATTATATCATACCTGGAAAAATGATAGGGCAAGATATCCTGCATTTTTAGATGATTATGCTTTTTTAATCCAGGCCCTGATTAATTTACAGGAGATAACGGCTGACAAAAAATGGTTGATAAAAGCGAAATCATTAACTGAATATGTTATTGGGCATTTTAGTGAACCAGGGACATCTTTTTTCTTCTATACCACCACAGGACAAAAAGATGTGATAATCCGGAAAAAAGAATTGTACGACGGTGCTGTTCCTTCCGGCAATTCGGTAATGGCATATAATCTTTTTCATCTTTCTATTTTGTTTGGTATAAAAGAGTGGAATAATAGAAGCCTTAACATGCTTTCATCACTTGGAATTGCAATCACGCGGTATCCCACTTCATTTGGGATCTGGGCCTGCCTGCTGCAGGAGGTAATCTCCGGAACCAGTGAAATAGCAATAGTGGGAGAATTGCCCGGAAACCTCCATCCGGAGTTGCTGGAACAGTATATTCCGCACCGGGTTGTCATGATCTCAGATTATCCTGACCCGGGTTTTCCACTATTGACGGGTAAATCTGCTACCAATCCGCCTTCTATTTACCTCTGCCGCAATTATACGTGCCAACACCCCGTATTTTCCATAAATGATCTTATTTCCCTGATAAACAAGGCCTCCCGGGTGTAATTAATTTTAAGTTAATACAATAAACCCGGCATAATTACCGTTTGAATTTCTACCCCGTAAATTGCGCTTTGATTATAAAAAAATAAATATTAACGTTGTGTCAGAGAATTGCTCAAAATATTATATTTGCCAATACCCCATAAGTGTTAAGTGTATGAAAATGAAAAACCTTTACTACACCGTTGTTGCAGTTATCTGCATGTCTTTGCTTGCCAGTTGCGGAATACTGGGTAAAAAGAATGGAAAAGGCAAAGGCGGAAGTTTGCCAAATGATGGCCAGGTGCATGGCATTGCTCCGGGAAACAAATACACCCTGCCAAAACCTCCCGGTATGGTTTATATTCCCCAGGGCACATTTCATATGGGTCCTAGTGATGAAGACCCGGCATTTGCCTTTAGTGCACGTAACCGTTCAGTATCTATAAGTGGTTTCTGGATGGATGCCACTGAAATCACCAACAACGAATATCGCCAGTTTGTTTACTGGGTTCGCGACTCTGTAGTTGCCCGTAACCTGGGTTATGTAAAAGCCGGCGCCGATGGCGAAGAGCATGTGGATTGGAATAAAATGAAAACAGTTAAGTACGGTGATCCCAAAATAATTGAACAACTCGCCAATACTCCGTTGATCCTAACCCCTGAAGACAGGATTAATGGAAAAAAAGAATTCGATGCCTCAAAATTTGTTTACCATTCTGAAGTATTCAACCTGAAAGAAGCGGCTAAAAGGGAAAATGCCGGCAAACCCCGTTCAAAGTTTATCGTTAAAAAAGATATACCAATTGCGCCTGATACACTTTGCTGGATCCGTGACTTTGCCTACTCTTACAATGAACCAATGACCAAAAGATATTTCGCACATCCGGCCTTTGGTAATTACCCGGTAGTGGGTGTAAGCTGGAAACAGGCTAACGCCTTCTGTGAATGGAGAACCCATTATCTGAATGCATACCTGGATTCTAAAAAAAGAGTACAGGAATCAGATTTCCGCCTCCCTACCGAAGCTCAATGGGAATATGCAGCCCGTGGGGGCCGTTCTCAATCCATGTTCCCCTGGGGTAATTATTACCTCCGTAATAAAAAAGGATGCCTGATGGCAAACTTTAAACCTGGCCGTGGTAACTATCCTGAAGACGGAGGTTTCTATACAGTGCGTGCCGATTCCTACTGGCCTAATGACTATGGCCTGTATTGCATGGCAGGTAATGTGGCTGAATGGACTTCTTCTATATATTATGAAGGCCGTAACAATTTCCAGCACGATATGAACCCCGATGTTCGCTGGAATGCAAATGATGATGACCCCCCGCTTATGAAGCGTAAAATAATCCGTGGAGGAAGCTGGAAAGATGTTGGTTATTACCTTCAGACAGGTACCAGCACTTACGATTACCAGGACTCAACCAAATCTTATATCGGTTTCCGCTGTGTAATTGATTTACCCGCCGCACCGACAAAAGGGAAAAAAGGAAAATAATTTGAAACAAATCTAAAAAAATACTGAGAGGGCATTTATTAAAAATTTGTCCTCTCATTTTTTCTCACCATTTTATTTAATATTTAATACTTCAAAACAATTTAAAAAATCCAATTATGGCAGCAGCAATTCCATCAAGAGTAAGCAAGTGGGTAGATGTCGGCGTATCATTTGGCGCCTCACTGGTAATCTGGGGTGCACTCAGAAAAATTACCCACCAGCCAGATGCTGATACCTGGCTATTTATAGGCCTTACGACAGAAACAATCATTTTTGCAACCTATGGTGTTTTATATGCCGTCTATCCGCCGCTTAAAGATACTACTCATGATGAAGAGCAGTTTGCGATCGCAGGTGAAAAAGCGAGAAAAGGTTTTGCTGCAATGGATAAAATGCTGATGGAGGCGGATATTACACCCGACACAATGAAGCGTTTGGGTGACGGCTTCAAGCAGCTGAATACCACTGTGGGAGGTATGTCGGGCATTACTGATACCATTTCTGCAACTGATGAATTTGCTGCCAAAACAAGAGAAGTTACAGGTCACCTGGATAAGGTGAAAGACGCTTATCTGACAGCGGCAGGTTCTGTAGGCGCTTTTAACCAGGCTACAGAAAGCGCTAAAACATTTCATGAACAAATACAGGTGCTTACCAAGAATCTTTCTTCGCTGAATACTATTTATGAGCTGGAATTACAGGAAAGCAACAACCACCTGAGAGCATTGAATGCTTTCTATGGCAAACTTTCGGAGACCTCTGCTTCCATGCTCAACAGCGCTGAAGATGCCAAAAAAGTGCAGGATCAGATCGGGCACCTGGCAACTAACCTGGGCCGCCTGAATGGTATTTATGGAAACATGCTTACCGCCATGCAGGGTCGCAACTAAAACAAAACAAAAAGGTAAAACGGTTCGTATCCGTGATTTTAAAAAGTCGCTATTTCTAAATTAAAAACCACAATTCTTCATGTCTTTACCTAAAGAGCCGCGGCAGAAGATGATCAATATCATGTACCTGGTGCTGACAGCCATGCTGGCGCTGAACGTATCATCGGAGATCCTCAATGCCTTTAAAACGGTGAACAATAGCCTTCAAAAAACAAATACTGCCGTTAATCTTTCTTCCCAACAGATCATGCAGTCATTAAGTGATAAAAAATTAGATCCAACTACCGCAGCAAAGGCCAATATATGGGAGCCAAGAGCAAAACAGGCAGTGGGTTATTCTTCTACGGCGTATAATTTTATCCAGGGCTTAAAAGATGATATCATAAAAGCTGCCGGTGGTGATCCAAAAGATTCTACCAAGTACTTTAAAGAAGACAACCTGGATATACCAACAAGAATGATGATCAAGCAAGGGAAAGGAAAGCAGTTGTATGATCTTTTAGCTAAGTATAAGACAGATATACTTGCTATTAATGATACCATAAAGACGGAGTTTACAAAAAACCCCCTACAGGTTGATCTTTCAATGCCCAAAACCCAGAACAAATCAAACAAGACCTGGGAACAAGCTTATTTCCACATGGTACCCGCTGTGGCAGCTTTAACCATCCTCAGCAAATTTCAGAACGACATAAAGACTTCAGAAAACAGGGTGGTTAGTTTCTGTCATGAGCAGGTGGGTAAAGTAGAACTTCGTTTTGATGTATTCGAGGCTATTGTTGGCCAAAATTCTAAATATTTAATGCCGGGACAGGATATTGAAATCACAGCGGGCCTTGGTGCTTTTAGCTCCACCAAGATTCCCCAGGTTTCTTTCGGTGGTTCTGGCCCGACAAAGGTTGAAAACGGGGTTTCTTATTATACAGGATCTAATG
The DNA here is from genome assembly GCA_041486045.1 of Chitinophagaceae bacterium. Taxonomy (GTDB): domain Bacteria; phylum Bacteroidota; class Bacteroidia; order Chitinophagales; family Chitinophagaceae; genus JJ008. The sequence goes on from JBGPKR010000004.1 coordinate 42,144, forward strand.
GGGGAATTGGGGCACATACTATAAATGTGACCGTTTCGTTTACAGATCAGGATGGTAAGCCTCAACAAAAAACTTTTCCGGTTGAGTATATTGTTGGCCAGTCCAATGCTTCCATCGGATTGGATAAGATGAATGTTCTTTACATAGGGGTAGATAACCCGGTTACTATCGCAGCCAGCGGTGGTGGTGATGACAAGGTTCAGGCCTCCATTTCAGGAGGTGGTGGTAGTTTGACAAGAGTTGGAGGAGGTAAATATATTGCCAGGGTAGGTAGTGTTACTGATGATTGTAAAATCACCGTTAATGTAGAAGGGAAGATAGCCGGGCAGCAGACTTTCAGGGTTCGTACTGTACCACAAGCGCAGGCTTATGTGGGAGGTCAGCCCAGTGGCGCCAATGTATCAGCAGGTGCTTTTAAGGCACAGGGTGGTGTAGGCGCCGGTATTAAAGACTTCCCGTTTGAGTTGTCGTATGATGTACAAAGTTTTACGTTTACCTGTGATACGGATGATGGTGATATTATTTCAGTTCCAAATAATGGAGCTTCTTTTTCACCAGCAGTAAGAAATGCAATGAATGCACAGTTAAAAGCCAATAAAATGGTAACGATTGATAATATCAGGGTAAAAGGACCGGACGGACGTACATCGCCTGCACCTTCACTGATTTATTATATTAAATAAGTGTGATATGAAAATGAACTTTTTAAAATTTGGTATCTGTTTTATTGTTGCAGGGCTACTGGTAAGCCAGGCTGAGGCGCAACGCCCGAGTAGAAAAAGGCCAAACAACAATAATCCTACTACTAATCCTACTACCCAGCCGCAGGATACCACCGGGCAGCAACAGGTTAATAATGTAACGAATGCCGCCAAGTATGATCCCTATGGGAACCTGCCAATCAAAATTGATTCTTCGGGCCTGGCAGATACTGTTATAAAGAAATCTTTGAGAAATGATAATGCTTTTGATAAAAGCAACCTCACTTCCCGTATCCCGTTAACCTACGAATACCTGCGTTGGGATGATGCCTTATTTGCTGAAAAAGTATGGAGAGAACTTGACCTTCGTGAAAAAATGAACCAGACTTTCCGTTATGATGCAACAGACGACAATGGCAGCCAGATGTTTATCAGCATGTTGTTGAAAGCAGTTAAAAGCGGCACCGTGACGGCATTTGCAGATGACAGGTTTACAACTCCAATGACCAGTTCCGAAATTGATCAGATTACTTCAGGAAAAGCTGATACGGTACCCCAGTATGATGTAAAGGATATCAATAAAATTATCGGGTATGTTGTTACCAGGGCAAGTTTTGATCCTAAATCAGTGATGAAAATAAGAATAAAAGAAGAATGGGTTTTTGACCGTGAATCAAGCAGAATGTTTGTGCGTATCCTTGGAATTGCGCCATTAAAAACGGAGTATTTCCAGGAAGGCACCGGGCAAAGTAGTGGTAAAGAAAGAGGTGTATCGGCCTTGTTCTGGGTGTATTATCCTGATCTGAGACCTACTTTGGCAAAATATGAAGTTTATAATCCAAAGAATATGGGTCAAAGCCGCATGACATGGGAAGAGTTGTTTGAAAGCCGCATGTTCAGCAGTTATATCACTAAATCAACGATGGATAATCCTTCAAACAGGAATATCAGGCTATATATTAAAGATCCGATACTGGCCCTATTGGAGGGTGATAATATCAAGGAAAAGATCTTCAATTACGAGCAGGATCTATGGTCGTATTAAGAAGTTGATCTTGTTGTTCAAACATTATTTTCTGGAGCCCCTTTATGGGGCTTTTTTATTAACTATTTTTTTCAGGCAGAATGAATAAAAAAGTTTTGAAAATCGTAAAAGCACTATAGGAAAATTGGATTATTGTCGTATTTTCGTCTCGGTTTTTCATAGGATATTGGATTTTAAAAACGGGGCTGGATTTCTATCCGGGCCCCATTTTTTTTACCCCCAACCCCCTAAAGGGGACTATAAGAGAACCAGGTTTATTCAGGCTGCCTTTCCTTCAGGAAATAATCAGCAACAATTTTTGCTTTTCTCTTTCCAATTATATTTGTAAGCTCTTCCGTGCTTTTTTCTCTTATACCTTTTACTGATTTAAATTCTTTCAGCAACAGATCAGCAGTAGCTTTTCCTACTCCTGTAATTTGCTCCAGTTCATTAATAAAAGTGCCCTTGCTCCTTTTCTGCCGGTGGAAAGTTATTCCGAAACGATGCACTTCATCTCTTATGCGACGGATGAATTTCAGGCTATCACTGTTATAAGAGAGTTTCAGCGAGGAAGAATCGCCACTGAAAAAGAGCTCCTCTTCGTTTTTGGCAAGGCCAACCAGGGTCATCTGCCCGTCAAGACCCAGTTCTGTTACGGCTTCTATTGCAGAGCTTAGCTGGCCCTTGCCACCATCAATAATCACTAATTGAGGAAACGAGGCTTTTTCATCTGCTAATCTTTTATAACGACGATAAACGGCTTCTTTCATCGAGGCAAAATCATTAATTCCTTTTACTGTCTTTATATTAAAATGCCGGTAGTCTTTTTTGCTTGGTACACCGTTCTTAAAGCAAACCATTGCAGCAACCGGGTAACTGCCCTGGAAATTTGAGTTGTCGAAACATTCAATATGGACAGGCAGTTGTGGCAATTGCAAATCCCGTTGTAGTTGCTCCAGCAGTTTCAGCTTATCCGGTTTTTTTATATTTAGTTGCAGCCGTTCTTTGTTTTCAAGTTCTTCTATAAAATGACGGGCATTTTTTTCAGAGAGTTCCAGTAGTTTCTTCCGGTCACCGCCTTTTGGCACTGTAATCGTTATATCGCTTCCCGGATATTCTATGGCAAAGGGAACTATAATTTCGCTGGTATCACTATTGAAAGTAGTTCTTAGTTGTGCAACAGAGAAGCTGAGTATTTCTTCTATGGATTCATCGAGATGTGATACTACTTTATTGGTCTGAGTCTGGATAATAGCCCCATTACGAACCATCAGGTAATTGACATAAGCAATTTCTTTTTCCTGTCCTTCGGGCAGGCGGGCTTTTATTATAGAAAACACATCCATATTACCGGCCCTGGCGTTTGCTACAACAGACCGGGACTGGTAGTTTTCCAGGAAAACAATTCTTTTTTTTACCGCTTCTGCTTTTTCAAATGCAAGTGAAGTTGAGTAATCTTTCATTTCTTTCTTAAAATAGCGGATAACAGGAGCCAGGTTTCCCCGAAGCAAATTTTTTAACAGGGTAAGGCTTTCGTTATACTCTTCGGCAGACTGCAAATTTTCGCAGGGTCCTTTGCAATTGCCCAAATGATATTCCAGGCAAACTTTAAACTTGTTTTTTTTGATATTATTCTCTGTCAGGTTCAGTGAGCAGCTTCGCAACTGGATGGTTTGCCTGATGAACTCCAGCAATTCCCTTACTTTTTTTACAGAAGTGTAGGGGCCAAGGTATTCTGATCCATCATTTACTTTTTTCCTCGTCAGGAAAACTCTTGGAAAAGGTTCTTTTTTGATAACGATATACGGGTAGGTCTTATCATCTTTCAGGTTGATGTTAAAGCGGGGCTGAAATTGTTTTATCAGGGTATTCTCCAGTAAAAAAGCATCCTGTTCTGAATTAACGATAGTGAAATCAATCCTGGCAATACGCTGTACAAGCTCATGGGTTTTGTAGCTGGTAAAAGTCTTTGTAAAATAGGAGCTTACTCTTTTACGCAGGTGTTTAGCCTTACCCACATACAACAATTCATTGCGGGCATCAAAATACTTGTAGATACCCGGCTGTGCAGGTATGGTATGGGCAATATGTTGAAATTCCGCGGCGGTCATTGATCATTGTCTTCATTCCAGGTTACTTTCATAGTGGTGGTTTTTTCCGGCTTGCCCGGTTTTTGCAGTGTAGTAACAACCTGGAAGCTCTTATCCATCCGCCACAGCATATTTTTTTGCATAAAACTATCCCGGTTGCTGATCACCCGGTTGATAATGATATCATTCACTTTGTCGCCGGTTGCTGCATCGGGAGTAACCAGTAATTCCTGTTTTTGAATTTCTTCTTTGGCCGGATCTTCAGGAGTATAGGTAATGACAACCCGGTTTATCGTTTTATCATACATCGTTTCCTCTTTATATCTTTTTGCCACTTTTTTATCAGATAAATCCGGGATGGCCAAAAAATCCTTTGCTGCCGCACGGAATTCTTCTCTTGGTATATATGTGGTGTCATTGTGAAGGCTGTCTGTGCTTACAATCTTTACAATAGAGTATAAAGATGTATCCACCTGGGCTACCTGGTTTTTAATAAGCGATAACACAGAGACGAATTTTTTTTCCGGGCCTTTCTCTTTTGATCTGCAGGCCGGCATTGCCAGCATAACAGGGAGGAGCAAAACAATATATTTTTTCATACCCAAAATTAACTGAAACCATATCTTAAAATAAATATCCTGTCTGAATGAGACAGGATATTTATAAGCAAAGCAGCAGTTAGTGTCGGTTTTACTTTTTGAGCATAATGCCCACTTTCAAACCAAAATCAAACAGATGTTCCTTGAAGGGATATTTTGCCACATAACTTGATTTTAACTGGTAACGTACCTGCGGGCCAACCCTCCAGTTGATTTTGCCGGTTGATATTCCAGCATAGATTTCAAAACTTGTACTCATATTCCATTTGCGGGTAAGCGAAGGCACTTCAGCATAGTTTTTATAATCTGTTGAAAGAAGATAAGCTCTGTCACTCAAAATATATGATGGCTGAATAGTGCCGATGACCCCCAACTGAGTTTTATTGTTGCCGGACAGTTTTAATTCGACTCCAACAGGAACAGAGGCTGAAAAATAAAGATTACGCAGCCAATCAGCCTTGCTGCCGCTGAAGTTGTTGCGGTAATTGGAAATAGTGGAAACGGAGTTGGCCCCTCCACCGGTATTGAGAGCAATGGTGGCCACGTCTCCGGTTGAATAGGAAACCCTGATATCATACTTGCTTACATTGAATTGCAAACCGGCAATTATCTTCAGGCTTTTAGAGAGGGGATATCCCGCATTAAATCCTAATTGAAGCCCCATGTCAGGCTTGTGCCTGACAAGGCTGTTGATATCGGCAACGGATGTATAATAATTGTTATTCGCCTGAGCAGAGTTGATAAAAGTTTTATTCTCTGTTAATTTACGATAACTGATTGTTGGAGTAATGTATGCTTCCCATGACATTCTTTTCCCGGTGCGTTGATGTTTATATGAGTTAACAACACTTTCAATGCTTAACGGATAAACATCTCCCTTTTCAACAGCCGGGTTTTTATCAGGCGCCATTACATCTGTATTTTTATTTTCTGAAATTAATGGGCTGCTGTTATTTACCCTGGTAAAAATATTATTACCTGCCGGCTTTTCGGCTATTGTTTGTTTGTTGTAAACCATAGCAGGTTTGGCAGGTAATTCAATCTGTATCGGTGAATTTGATATTTCAACAGGCACATTAATGTTTGAGACTACAGGGATAACTGTATTTTTCTCATATTCATTATAACCGGTAAGGCTGTTTTCGGGGCCGGAAATAAATAAATTTTTTTGCAGGTTTTCGGTAGTTGTAATAAAATGAGTCTTATTATCTGCCGGTATTGCAGCAGCGATAAGTACCGGGGTGGTAGTATTTTTTTGTCCGGTCGGGTCCGGTTGGGAAACAGCTGCAGGTCTATAGGATAATGATCCGTTATTTCTGACTGAAGGGCTTAGCATTACCCAGGTTACAATCCCGGCTGTAAGTAACAGAACAGTAAGACCGAGACCAAACCAACGCCTGCGGGTATGCAGTGTATGGTGAATGTTTTTCCATACTTTTTCAGACGGGAACATCCGGTACTGGTCTGCATTTTGTTTTACAAACTGTTCAAAATCCCTGTTGTTAAAATTATTTTCCATAACCAGTCACCAATTTGGGTACGTTTAAATTATCGCTGGCTCATAGCCGCCAGCCAGTCATTTTGTTGTTTTGGTTTTTGTAGTATACGTTTACGGATCAAAATATCTTCCAGCATTGCTTTTGCCCTTGTGTACTGACTCCGGCTGGTGCTTTCTTCAATATCCAGCATATTGGATATTTCACGGTGGCTATAGCCTTCCACAGCATAAAGATTCAACACCGTACGATATCCAAGGGGCAGCAACCTGATACACTCAACCACCTGCTTGGCCTGAATAATGGCCGGCACACTTTCTTCCCTCACCAGCACCCCCGTAGCATGAATAATGTCCACACTTTCATTAAACTTCTTGTTCTTCTTCAGAATATTGATGCAGGTATGAACGATTATCCTGCGAACCCATCCTTCAAATGCACCCCGGTTCTCAAAAGTGTGAATCTGTAAAAAGACCTTAATAAAACCTTCCTGTAGCATATCCTCGGCATCCTCCCGGTTGTGAGCAAAACGATAACACACCGCCAGCATCTTCGGACTATACCTGTTGTATAGTTCCCGCTGAGCGTTGGCGTCGTTGCTTAAACATCCTCTTAATATGGCTTCCTCCGTCATAACTGCCTTTGGTTGCCTGTAATTTAGACAATTATTCTGAACCAATGCTGCACATAACTGTAAAATTTTGCCCATTAGTGGAAAAATAAAAGGGTGAAGGCCAAGGCCTTCACCCTTTTACAAACTATAAGGCGGGAAAATTTATAAACCAGCCCGGAGAGCTATTATAAAATTCCTGCCAGGGGCGGAAAAGCCCGAAGCAAAATACCTGTAATTCCTGTCGCCGATGTTTTCTATACCTGCCTGGAGAGTCAGGTTTTTTGTAAAGGCATAGCTGCCCCTCCAATTAAAGGTGAACCAGGCCGGCATACCGTCAACTGTGGCATACTGTCCGTTATCCTCTCCGTCGGGGTTATAGTCTTTGATTTTTTTCCAGCTATTAAACATACAATAGATTTCCGTGCTGAATTTTTTATCATTATAGGTGAGACTAGTTTTCCCAAATACAGGGGGCACATGGTCCAGCGGTTTTTTTGTTCCATCAGGATTTTTATACCTGCCATAAGTCTGGCTGATTGTATTGTCCCAGGATACTTTTTTGCCCAGCTCTATTTTTAACCTTGCATTGATGCCGTAGACATAGGCTTTGTTTACATTCTGGCTGGCATACACAGCACATTTAACGCCATTATACATGATAGAATCCTGTCCGTTCAATTTAAAAGGAGTTGCTGCAATTGCATTTCTGAACAATGTATAAAAACCAGTCAACTCAAATCTTACTTTATCAGGTACTGTTTGAGTTATGCCTAGATCAAAATTATATGTGTACTCTGGATTGATATCAGCATTTGGAACTATAACACTTTTACTGGCAGTGCTTGATTCAAATACTTTGACGGCGTCATCTACATTCGGCGCCCTGAAACCAGATGAAATATTCCCGGTAATACGGGAATTGGATGTGGGCATATATACCAGGCCGAGATTGCCTGTTACAGCAAAAGGTGTTTGTTTGATATCAGTAACTGGCAGGTTGAAAAATGAATTATCAACAATGGTAGAATGAAGACTAACGGTCTGCAGGCGGATGCCATCATTCAGTACCCATTTACCGTTTTTTATCTTCAGCAGATGCTGGGCATATAAACCGAAATAATTCATATTATTCTCACCATCAGGGTACCGGGTATCTAATTTAGTTTTTACACCTGTTGTAAAATTGGTTCTGTCTGCTACTGATTTTACATCATTAAACTGTCCGTCTATACCAATGTTCAATTCATTATTGCCCCATATTTTTCTGCCGTCAATAATGAAGCCCATCACTTTTACATGTTCTCTTCGGCTGTCAAAACGATCATAACGGCGGTATTCTCTTTGCTGGCGGCTTTCTTTAATGTCCTGGTAATTCAGGTTTACTCTCAGCCCATTGAAGAAACCAGCATGGTCAATATTCAGCTCATAAGCAGTCATCAACCTTGTTTGCGGGCCATAAAACCACTCAGCATACCGTAACGTAGTACCAATACTGCCTCCAAAATTTTTAGTGTCCTGCAAACGGTCATACCTCGGCACATCGCTTGAATTAGAGTACTGAAAATTCAAACTATGTGATACTTTATCACTTTGTTTGAGCAACAATTTTTGTGTTATATCCCACTGTTTGTAACCAGAGTAACGTTGTATCCTGTCATCGTCATTTGTTACGACAGAGTCAATACCGTTGATCATTTTAATATACTGTGACCGCCTGCCGAAATCGGGATATTTGCTCTTATAATTATCTCCCATTTTCATATCACCAAAATCACTATAAGTATAAGACTGGAGCCATGCAAATTTTTTTCCACCGAGACTTACATCTGCATGACCAGTTTTTTCTTCATTGGCTGAACTGTAGCGAACCAAAGCACTGCCGGTAACTTTCAATTTATCGTTGGTTGATAACACCGGCGATTTAGTCCTGAAATGAAGCACACCGCCCAACCCATCGCTGCCATACATCGTAGAAGCAGGGCCATAAATTACCTCCACTCTTTCCAGCATGTTTTGATCAACAGTGATCGCATTTTGCAGATGACCGGCCCGGTAAACAGCATTATTCATCCGGATTCCGTCCACGACCAGCAATACACGGCTGGCTTCAAAACCACGGATAACGGGGCTGCTGCCACCTTGCTGGCTTTTTTGAACAAAGACATTCCCAGTATTAATCAGCAGGTCCCCGGTATTCTGGCCGTTAAAACGGGCAATTGTTTTAGCGCTGATGATATCAATTTTCTGGGCAAGATTTTTTTTCTTCTCAACAAATTTGTTTGAATATACAATTGCTTCATCAAGATTTTTTTCATTTGTTGTGTCCTGCTGTGAAGAGGCTGTGGTGGTAATATATAGCAATGCGGAAAGCAATGCAATCTTTCTCATAATAATAATTTTTGAATTACAGAATTGTTTAGTCAATAATTGAAATGCTGTAATCAAACCTGCGGGGGAGGAGAGAGAATGGTAAGGAACTGAGAAGGCAGGCGTTGTTCAATGCCTGGAAAATGATTGTTATTAAGTGAAGGAATAATAACTTCGGAAGCTGTATTGTTGAAGGATGACTGTAAAAGCTGAAACAATTGTGCTAATAGTTTCCCACCTGCATTATTCTCGTTTTGCTGATTTTTTCCTACTTTATTAACCAGCGCAGTTTCATCATCATCGTAAAGGCCTGTAAAACTAATTTTACCATTACCGGCAGGTTGGAAACTTTTTACGTCAAACATCCGGCCGTTTATAAGTATTTCTTTTCCCTCTTTCAACCAGTTCACTTCTTTTTTTGCAAGCGTAATTGTGTGCAGCATTTTGCTTTCAAGCTGCCGCTTCATGCTGTAGCGTATCTCCTGCTGTTTAATACTGGTAAAAAGAATAAACAGCAAAGGTGCAAGCCCAAGCAGGGTAAAAAGCAAAGCTGTTATTTTTTGGGTTGCAGTTTTCAAGTCGGCAAAAATACGACAGTAAATGTAAAGTTATTTTTTCTTAATCAGGCTATCCAGGGGGTATTTTGCCTTCATGGTATCCATTACTGAATTTGCCCAGTTTTTCAGGCTGTTTTTTTCTGCCTGGGAAAGTATGGCGTCTTTATGTATCCAGGTATAAGAATTCAGCGGCATATCGCCTTCTTTTAACTGTTCTAAGACATCTTCCATTTTATGGTATTGATAACGAAGGTTACGATTGGTATATTCATCCAGGTTCATTCCCTTTTTACCCTTTTTTATATGCCCGTTCATCCACCAGTCCACCGGCTGAATATTTGAATACCAGGGATACCGTGTATTGTTACTATGACAGTCGAGGCAGGCTTTGGACAAGATAGATTTTACATCGTCGGGCACCTGAAATGTTTTGCCGATATAATTTGGCTGGTCGCCTTTAGCTTTATTGGGTTTTGGATGAATAAACTGTATTACAACTAAAGCGGCCAGCAGGAAAAGCAAAATTTTCTTTACCATAATAAAACGATTTTCTATAAAGTTATGAGTTATCAATTAAAATATTTCCTGTCATTTCTTTGGGAATGGGAATGCCCATCATAGTTAAGATTGTTGGGGCAATATCAGCCAGTTTCCCGGGTTTTATTTTCCCTTTCCATTCTTTGTCAATGATAAAAAACGGAACAGGATTCAGCGTATGTGCTGTATTCGGCGAACCATCTTCGTTAATCATATAATCAGCATTACCATGATCGGCTGTCAGGAAAATGGTATAGCCGTTTTCTAAAGCAGCCATAACAATTTTTTCTACACATTTGTCCACTGTTTCAACGGCTTTAATAGCAGCATTCCAAACACCAGTATGTCCAACCATATCTGCATTGGCATAGTTCAGGCAGATAAAGTCAGCCCCCCCACCCCCCGAAGGGGGGATTGAAGATGTTCCAGGATTTTCAGGTATTTTTCTTATTTCGGCAAGTACAGCCTCAGTAAGTTCATAAGCACTCATCTCGGGTTTCAAATCATAGGTAGCAACTTTAGGAGAGGCAACAAATATCCTTTTTTCACCTTCAAATATTTTTTCTCTTCCGCCGCTGAAAAAGAAAGTTACATGGGGATACTTTTCAGTTTCAGCAGCCCGTATTTGTTTTAATCCATTTTTTTCCAGTATCTCCCCAAGTGTATTACCCAGGTTGTCATTATCAAAGATTATGTTGACGTTTTTAAAAGTCTGATCATACTCTGTCATCGTAGTATAATGCAATGACAACTTCTTCATATTGAACTCAGGGAAATCGGTTTGTGTCAATACCTGTGTTATTTCCCGGCAACGATCTGTACGGAAATTGAAACAAATGGCCACATCCCCATCTTTAATAGCCGCCAATGGCTGCTGCCCTTCATCAATGATGACGGCAGGCCTGATAAATTCATCTGTTATATTTTTACTATAAGAATTTTCAACAGCAGCAATGGCATCAGTAGCCTTTTCGCCGGTACCGTTTGCTAAAGCATCATAAGCCAGCTTTATTCTTTCCCAGCGTTTGTCACGGTCCATGGCAAAATAGCGGCCGCTTACTGTTGCAATTTTCCCTACGTTGTCATTTAAATGTTCCTGCAATTCTTTTATGAAACCCAACCCGCTCTTCGGGTCGCAATCACGGCCATCAGTAAAAGCATGAATAAAAACATCTTTTAATCCCTCAGCTTTGCATACATCAATGATTGCCTTCAGGTGACTAATATGAGAATGAACACCTCCATTACTTACCAGTCCTAAAAGATGCAAAGGTTTATTATTGCTTTTGGCAAACCGGATTGATGTCAGCAAAGATTCATTTTTGGCAAACGAGCCATCCCGGACGGCAACATGAATACGCTGTAATTCCTGGTACACAACCCTGCCCGCGCCAAGATTCAGGTGTCCCACTTCCGAATTACCCATTTGCCCGTCTGGCAGGCCCACTGCCTCACCGCATGTTATCAAAGTTGTGTTGGGGTATTTTTTGTATAAGGATTTTGTAAAGGGAACAACCGCATGCTGAATAGCATCAGCCGATGCAACTTGGCCCAATCCCCAGCCGTCCATGATGATCAGAATTACTCTTTTTTGTAACATTTTTTACAGAGGGTTAGCCGTTAGTTAAAATACATTCATTTTCAGGTAACAATGACGTGTAAATCTACATCCAAATCGCCTATTTGTCATATGAAATGATGAAAAACTGCTGGTTTTTAGTATTTTAGTGTTGTTTATAAGTGATTTGCAAAATGGCATGTTTTTAGATTGATATACCTGTGAAAACTGAACTTGTTATGAAAAAAATAGTTACATTTTTGCTGGCAACATCGGTTGTTCTTCTTTCCTCCTTTACGTTGCAAAACAGCGGTATTGATGAGGTGATCGGGGCATTACGTTCCGGAAATTCAGCAGAACTTTCAAAGTATTTTGATGATAATGTAGAACTGACCCTGCCCGACAAAAGCGACAATTACAGCAAGGCGCAGGCACAACTTATTGTAAAAGATTTTTTCAGCAATAATGGAGTGAAAGGATTTAACCTTGAACACAAAGGCGATTCCCCCGGCGGGCATTATTGCATAGGCACCCTGCAAACCAATACCGGTAAATTCCGCACCAATGTTTTTACGAAAGTGAAAAACGGAAAAGAAGTGGTGAAGGAAATTCGTTTTCAGTCCCTGGAATAAAACCTTTTAAAATACTTTCAAAGCCCTGTCACCCTTAGGAGTGATGGGGCTTTTTACTGTGGACCACGAAGCAAAAAGCGAAGTAGTACTTTTGCAGCATGCGTTTTGATCCACAATTGCAGCACCTGGTTGATGAAGCCCTGAAAGAAGATATTGGCGATGGCGACCATTCCACTCTTTCTTCCATTCCTGCCGATGCAAAAGGTAAAGCCATATTAAAAATAAAACAGGATGGCATACTCGCAGGTATGCAGGTGGCTGAAAAGATATTCTTCTATAAAGAACCGGCATCTGTTTTTACTCCTTTTAAAAAAGAAGGGGATGAAATGAAGGTTGGGGAAAAGGCTTTTGAAATCGAAGCACGGGTGCATACCATTCTCCAATGTGAGCGATTAGTGCTGAACTGCATGCAACGGATGTGCGGCATAGCCACATTGACAAAGAAATACGCCGATAAATTAAAGGGGTATAAAACAAAACTGCTGGATACAAGAAAGACGACTCCCAACTTCCGCTTGTTGGAAAAAGAAGCCGTCAGGATTGGCGGTGGCATCAATCACCGCTTTGGGTTATATGATATGATCATGCTGAAGGATAATCATATCGATTATTGCGGGGGCATTGAAAAAGCAATTGAGAAAGCGGCTGAGTATGTAAAAACAAAAAAGCCGGGATTGAAAATAGAAGTGGAAACAAGAAACATTGAAGACGTAAGGAAAGTAATAGCCGCCGGTAAGGGAAAAGTATTCCGCATCATGCTGGATAATTTTAAACCGGAACAAGTTGCAGAAGCAGTAAAACTAATTGATGGAAACTTTGAAACGGAAGCAAGCGGGGGAATCAATCTTGATAATATTGTGGAATATGCAAAGACAGGGGTTGATTTTGTAAGTGTGGGGGCGCTGATACACCAGGCGCAAAGCATGGATTTGAGTTTGAAAGCTGTGATTAAATGATTGTTTGATTGATAAACGGTTTGATGGTTATGGTTTAACAATCAAACAATCCGGCCATCAAACCATTAGATTAATAAATGCCATGAGCAAAAAAAATAAACCGGATACAAGGGGATTTGTTTATAGTACGGACCCAAACTTCTCTTTTGAAGAAGAACGGTCAAATGCTGTTACCCTGCCGCCTGCCCAACAAAAACTGAAAGTAAGGTTAGATACGAAACACCGGGCTGGTAAAGCTGTTACTTTAATTGAAGGTTTTGTTGGCAAAGAAGAAGACCTGCAGGAGTTGGGTAAGAAATTAAAATCATTCTGCGGTACCGGCGGCTCTGCCAAAGACAGCGAAATAATTGTGCAGGGTGACCAGCGGCAGAAAGTGATGCAGTGGCTTCGGAAAAATGGCTATATCAGTGTAAGACAATCCGGTTGATTATTTATTCAGGCTCACCGATGTTTATAACGTCATCATTCTTAAAATAACTAAGCGCAGCACTCGGACACTTTTTCACCTGTTCAATAATTTTTTCTGTACTAGCCCCGTCCATTTTTATCCATGGCTTTTCCCTTGGATCAAAGACTGCGATCAAGCCTTTCCAGCATAAGGTTGAATGAATACAGGTATTGGGTTTCCAGACCACCGTTACTTCGCCATTAGTGTATTTGATGGATTCTTTAGGCATAGAGCTAAGATAAAAACTAATAGTGAATAGATAAAAGTGACCTAATCAGAATAAGTAATTACGAGTTAAGGGCACTATCATCTATCACTGCCCCTGCGCCAAACTATATGCCTTCTTACCTCCCCAACTATTCAACAACTCAAAAGAACAGATCTTAAAGTTGCCGCTCATGCTTACATATAAACCAATTACATCCTGTTGGTTTAGTGGTTCATCGTTGATACTTTCAAAACGAACATTGTATTGATTCACCAGGTTGGTATAAACAGAACCGGTCGGCCAGACCTGTGTGCCGCGGTTGCTGATGTTGATGAGGTTAAACTTTACGCCCGCATGCCTTTTACATTTATCAGCGATCGCTGTTGGCTGCTCACTGCTTTCAATAAATAGATCCACTCCAACTATGATCTCGTTTTCTCCTTCTTTTGAGATCATCATCGGGTTTGTTTCCAGTTTCATGGGAGTGGGTGTCCCCGGTTTATTAGGAATGATCTCCCGGGCACCCAGTTTTGGATTTTTTCCAAAATTGCTGATGATGGCATCCGCAAACTGTGTGGTGTTGACTGCTGGTTTTGATTTATCTCCAAAATCGCCGGTATGTATGCCTCTCTCTAAAGTGTATAATAATGCATTTTCAATGATGGCAGCATTTTCAGTAAGCCCCAGGTGACGAAGCATTGCCAGCCCGCTTAATAATAATGCCGTTGGGTTGGCAATATTTTTTCCGGCTATATCAGGTGCTGTGCCATGAACGGCTTCAAAGATGGATATATGATCGCCAATATTGGCAGAAGGCGCAAACCCCAATCCTCCCACTAACCCGGCACAGAGGTCAGAAACGATGTCACCCTGCAGATTGGTCAACACTAAAACATCAAATTTGTCAGGTCTTGTCACCAGCTTCATACAAAGGTCATCCACAATGATGTCATCAGCTTTCAGTTCCGGGTATTCTTTCGCCACTTCCTGGAAGCATTCGAGGAACAAACCATCGGTGATCTTCATGATATTAGCCTTGTGAACACAGGTGATCCGCCTGGCCATTTTTTGCCGGGCTATTTCAAAAGCATAGCGGATAACCTGCATACTTCCGGGCCTTGTAATGAAGCGGCGACTCAGCGCCACATCATGGGTAAGCATATGCTCAATGCCACCATACGTGTCTTCAATGTTTTCCCGCACCACAATAATATCAATCGGGATACCGGCTTTACTGAAAACAGTATCAACTCCGTGGAGGGTTCTGAAATCTCTTTTATTGGCGAACGTATTCCATGTTTTCCGGGCTGTTACATTAATGCTTTTTACTCCCTTGCCTTTTGGTGTTTCCATGGGGCCTTTAAAAAGTAAACCAAGGGTTTCAATGGTTTGTCTGGCGAGCGGGGTCATGCCGTTATTAAAACCTTTGTCGAAAACCCATTTGCCCATTTCAACAAATTCATACTCCAGGGGTACTTTATTGGCCGTAAAAATTTTCAATACGGCTTCCATAATTTCTGGGCCAATTCCATCACCTTTGGCGACAGCTATTTTCATACAGGATCTTATTTTTTGTGCCGCAAAATTAAGCCGGGAAGGCCGATTTATGGGCTAAATTACCTGCCAGTCATTTATCTGGCTCAATTTGTTTATTTTTACTGTATGACCAGCATGATATCGGCAGGAGTGAAAGTGAGTGTAGAAACCTTCTACCAGTCTGATTACAGCAACCCCCTGCAATCAGAGTTCATGTTTGCATACCGGATCACACTGGAAAATCATAATTCCTTTCCGGTAAAACTTCACCGCCGTCACTGGTATATTTTTGACAGCAACGGCAGTCACCGGGAAGTGGAGGGTGAAGGAGTGGTAGGGATACAACCAACCATACAACCGGGAGAAAATTATCAATACGTTAGTGGCTGTAACCTGAAAACTGAAATGGGCCGGATGAACGGCACTTACCAGATGGAAAACCTGCATAACAAAAAAATGTTCGACGTAAGTATCCCTTCTTTTGAGATGATCGTACCGATGAAGAATAATTAGTTACATCCTTATTTTTCTTGTCCTTTCTTTCATCAATGCAATAGCTTCTTCTTTCGACCGGAACATATTGCCATTAATATTGACAAGGTTCTCAGCCAATTTATCGTATCGTTTGGTCAGTAGCCAGGTGAAAATGTGCAGGTAGTGAATGCCATCAAACACAATAGCTTTATTGGCGGCAAACTCGTCTTTTCTTTTTAAAAACTCATCAGGCATTTCAGTATAATGCATTCCCGGTCTTAAGTGATGAATAATATGATAACCATCGTTCCAGCAGGTCTTGTTATAAACAGTATTAATACAGTTGATGGAACTGGTATAAAGATTCCCGGGGTCGCCGGCATCAACGAAGGAGTGCTGTGTCCAGTTGCCCAGCATCATAACCAGTCTTGCGAACAGCAGCGGAACAATAAACACAACCAATGTGGCTTTCAGGTTGACAAAACACATGGCAATACAAAAAGCGAGATATACATATTCACCAACAGTGAGGCGCTGATATAATTTTCTTCTTTTCCGGTTGAACAGGTACCGGATCGTATTGATCACACCAACAAAAAGAAATTTAAAAAAATAAGCAAGAAATCCCCCGGCACTGTCCCGTTGGTAACCCATGGTACTGCTGGTATCGTCCGGCATATTGTTTTCAATATGATGCATACCCATATGATGGCTGAAATAGCCTTCGGGGGCATGGCCAAATAAAGGACAAATTATCCAGGTAAAATAAATATGCAGGGGCTTTTGGTAAGGAGGTTTAAAGATCTTCCTGTGACAGAGACAATGAAACATGAGGCCAAATCTTCCTTTGAAATAAAATTGTGAAACATAGAAATAAGGCAGGGCAATGGCCCACCACCACCATCCTTTAAGCAGGGAGGTAAATAAAAGTACGGCAACCGGGAAAACGAGCAAATGTATTGTTGTGAGAAGGTAAATAAAGGGCAGATCTCTTTTATCATTCATGATCCGTAGCCAGAATGTTTCATACGGGCTGTACTTTGATTTGGGAATATAGACGGGGTCAGTAAGAGCTTCAAGAGATTTCATGATGATGGTAAAGGTAAATCAATAACAGCAGATTGCCCGGAGCTAAAACGGAAGACTTTGATTTTCTATTTGGGTTTATATTTTGCTTCTTCCAGTATTTTCCTTGCTTCGGTTTTCATTACGTCTTGCGGCTTCATGCCCGGATTTTTTGATACAAACTTTTTCACGATCTGCCAGCCAATCCATTGGCCGATATTGCCGGGAGACAGTTCCTGCGAGAAACCCTGTGTAAAAGGGCCTTCACCAATATATGTTTGAATGACGGCAGGATTAAGGGAATTGAGATCTTCGTTTTTAACGAGATAGCTCCATATCAGGCCTTCGTTTTCATGACACCAATTCAATTGTTGTTGTGTATATCCTGTTTTTATTGAATCCGGAGCAGAAGGCAAAAATTTATCCAACAGGAACCATTGTTTTCCCTTTTCAATCATTTGTTCAATAAGCGGGAGGTTGGTGCTTTTGTCCTGGAAAAGATCATCCACTACCAGTTGCATGGCATCGGCTGTAATATATTCTTTGCTGAAACGGCGGCTACGGTATTCCGGCGCAACATTTTCCATAAAGAAAGTTTCCGTATATAATGAAAAATTTCTGCCCAGGTAAAACTGCAGACTGATGCCAAGAAAGTCCGGGCCCAAAAAATCGGGAGTGTAGCCATTATTGGCTTGTGCCAAAGCATCAATGGGGCCAACCACGGTTACAATTATGGGAACTTTATACCCGGGAAAATAATATTTTACAAACTGGAAAGCTTTTTGAAAATTCTTTTTCAGCGCATCAGTATTTTTAAAAACCTCGTCCACCGAATTCCTGATGGATTGATTGAGGGACAAAAATCTTTTTACACCCGGCAGGGTAGCGGCACTGTCAAGGCCTAAAATGTTCCGGAGGAAAATATTTGTCAGCAGGGGATATTTTTGATTAAGCTGATTCAGGCCCGGCAAAACATTGTTGCTGTCAATGGCAAAAAAATCTTTATCAAACCGTTCCAGGGTTATAGCTACTTTAATATCTGAAACATCAGGAATACCCTTCTTGCTTCTACAGGCAAATAACGAGATGCCGAGCAATAAAATGAGGCCTGTTTTTTTCATGGTTATTGTAAACGAAATGGTTTTGAAATTGTTGTGAAGGCAAATTTACCGGTTTAAAAATTAGCGTTAATTCGCCGGTCATTGGCGTAAATTTGTGCCATGAAGATCGCCTTAGCGCAGCAAAATTATCATATCGGCAATTTTGAAGAAAATACCCGTAAGATCATTGCAGGGATCAATTGGGCCAAAAAGCAGGAAGCTGACCTGGTAGTATTTTCAGAGTTATGCGTTTGCGGTTATCCCCCAAGAGATTTTTTAGAGTTTGATGATTTTATCAAAAAATGCTATAAAGCAATTGAGACCATAAAGCAATATGCCGATACGATCGGGGTATTGGTTGGAGCTCCTGAAATAAACCCGGTGCGGGAAGGCAAGGATTTCTTTAATGCCGCTTATTTTCTTTATGAAAAACAGGTAAAGGGAAGCATTCATAAAACCTGTTTGCCGAATTATGATGTGTTTGATGAATACCGCTATTTCGAACCCGCCTATGATTGGAAAATTTTCGATTTTAAAGGGAAAAAACTGGCCGTGACTATTTGTGAAGATATCTGGAACCTCGGCGATAATCCTTTGTACCGTAATTGTCCCATGGATGAGCTGATGAAACTTCAGCCGGATATGATGCTCAACCTTTCTGCTTCGCCATTTGATTACACCCATGTAGAAGACAGGAAAGCAATTATTAAACTGAATGTGCAGAAGTATAAGCTGCCGATGCTTTATTGCAATTGCGTGGGTAGCCAGACCGAAATTGTTTTTGACGGGGCTTCATTGGTGTTCGACAAAAATGCCAACCTGGTAAAACAGCTTCCCTTGTTTGAAGAAGCCATGGATGTTTTTGAGCTGAAGGATGACGGAACTTTCACTACCCCGGTAATAACGTATGCAAAAGATTTACCGGATGGAGAATTAATTCCGCCGGAACTGGATCATGATCTATGCACCACCGAAATTCATGATGCCATTGTAATGGGGATCAGGGATTATTTTTCCAAGATGGGATTTACAAAAGCGATACTGGGCAGCAGCGGCGGTATTGACAGCGCTGTAACACTGGTATTGGCCTGTGAAGCATTAGGAAAAGAAAATGTCAGGGCTGTTTTAATGCCTTCACAAAATTCAACAGCCCATTCAGTAAGCGATGCGGAGCAATTAAGTAATAATATTGGAAATCCGTATGATATTGTTCCTGTCAATAATATTTATGAAAGTTTCCTCACTGAATTGAAACCTGTATTTAAAGACCTGCCTTCAGGACTTACGGAAGAAAATATCCAGGCAAGAACAAGAGGAAATCTATTAATGGCCATTGCCAATAAGTTCGGATACATTTTATTAAATACATCCAATAAAAGTGAACTGGCAACAGGCTATGGGACCCTTTATGGTGATATGGCCGGTGGACTGGGCGTACTGGGTGATTGTTACAAAATGCAGGTATATGCGCTTGCAAAATATATCAACCGCCACAAAAAAATTATTCCCGGAAATATAATCATAAAACCGCCTTCAGCAGAATTAAGTCCGGGTCAAAAAGATACCGATTCATTACCTGAATATGCTGTTCTTGATAAAATTTTATATCAATACATTGAAAGACACCAGGGCCCTAACGAAATAAAAGCCCAGGGTTTTGATGCTGCGTTGGTTGACAGG